>JANQNZ010000269.1 GCA_028279315.1 Rhodophyticola sp.
ACCGGCCTCCAAACCCGGCTCCCCCATGGAGGAGATGCGCAAAGCCATCGCCGCCGCGATGACGCGGGCCAAACAGACAATCCCGCATTTCTACCTCTCCGAGACCATCGATGTGCAGCCCGCCATCGATTTCCTGGCGGAGGTGAATGCCGACCGGCCCCCAACGGAACGCATCCTCCTGGGCGCGCTTTTTGTCCGCGCCGCGGCGCGGGCGGCGGGCAAGGTGAAGGTGATGAATGGCCACTATGTGGATGGCGCGTTTAAGCCCGCCGAGGTGGTGAATCCCGGCGTCGCCGTGGCGCTTCGGGGCGGCGGGCTTGTCGCGCCTGCCCTGATGGATGCGCTCTCGCTCGATCTGGATCAGACTATGGCCGGGATGCGCGATCTGGTGACCCGCGCGCGGGCCGGGCGGCTTCGCGGCTCGGAGATGACCGAGGGCACGATCACCATCTCCAGCCTCGGCGATACCGGGGCCGAGGCGATGACCGGCGTGATCTTCCCGCCGCAAGTGGCCCTTGTCGGCATCGGCGCCCCCCATGTGCGGCCTTGGGTTGTGGACGGCGCGGTTGTCCCGCGTTCGGTCGTGACGCTGACCATGTCCGCCGATCACCGGGTCAGCGATGGCCGCCAAGTCGCCCGTTTCATCGACACATTCGAAACCCTCATGACAGAGCCGGAGAGCCTATGACCGACACCGATTACCGCGCCGCTTATTTGGAAGAACTGACCAAGGTTGCCCCGGATATCGACCCCGATGATGTGGGCGATGATGAGCATATCCAGGACGATCTGGAGCTTGATTCGATGGATGTGCTGAACCTGGTGACCGCGCTTCACGAACGGTTCGGCATCGATATCCCGGAGCCCGATTACCCGCAAATTGCGACTGTGACCTTGGCGGTGGCGTATTTGGCTCAGAAGGCGGGGTAGGGGCGATGAGATCGGGTTGTAACAGAGAGCCCAGCCAAGCCGACTTTGCCGACAGTCGAGACGCAAGCCGGGCATCGCCAGACCGCCCGGGCGGCCTGTCGATGCCCGGCGCCTTCGGCGCTATTCGGGCAGGGACATAGAATGACGGTGGTTCGACCGTCGTAGACCGGGCCTTGGCCCGGTAGCCCCGCCGCTTGTCATCCCGGGCCAAGGCCCGGTCTACGCTAGCTGTGAGGCGAGCCAATTGGCAGCACCGCTAATTTCGGAGTAATCTTCCGAAGACTTCGAACAAACCCGGTCTCTCCCCATGGCGCGGAACGCCCCCCGCAAGACGATGAGCCTGAAATGGCTGGAGCTGTTTCAGATCGCCGCGGAAAAGGGCTCCCTTCAAACGGTGTCTGACGAAACCGGGCTGACCGTCAGCACCATCTCGCACCATTTGCGGAACCTGGAGGATCATCTGGGTGTCCCGCTTTTCGACCACACCCGCCGGCCCATGGTCTTGACCGCCAAAGGCCGCGCCTTCCTCCGCAATATCGACGGTGCGCTTCATGCGATCCGCAAAGCGCAGGCCGAGGCGTCGTCGGGCGAGGTGGCTGAGGCCGCGTCCCTCCGTATCGGGACCATCGAGGATTTCGACAGCGACATCACCCCGGAACTGGCCGTGTTCCTGTCGAGCGCCATGCCGAATTGCGATTTCCTCTATCACACCGATGCCAGCCACGCGATTTTGGAGATGCTGCGGGATCGGCATCTGGACCTGGGCGTCACCAGTCAGCCGACCGAGCGGCTGCGCGATGTGCAGGACCGCCCGCTTTTGCGCGACCCTTATGTGGTGGTCCTGCCGGCGCGTTTGGACTTGGACCTGATGGATGTGATTGAGGGCCGCTCCGCGTTGCCCTTTCTGCGCTTCTCCAGCAACCTGATGATGGCACGCCAGATCGAAGCGCAGCTTCGACGGATCGGTGTCACCCCGCCTGCGCGGTTTGAATGCGGCAATAACCAGACGCTGATGGCGATGGTGGCGGCGGGCGCGGGCTGGTCAATCACCACGCCGCTCCTTTACGCCCGCGCGCGGCGGTTTCGACCGGCGTTGCGGATGCATCGCTTCCCGAAGCAGAGCTTTGCGCGGACATTGGCCCTGGTCTCAACGCCGGATTGCGCGCGGTCGGTGTTGGAACTGGTTGAGGGGCAGATGCGGGAGTTGATCACCAGACATGCGATTGATCCACTGGTGGCGGATGCGCCTTGGCTGGCGGAGAGTTTTGCGTTGATTGAGTGAACCTGAGTGCCGAGACCGGTGCGGGAGGAAGTCCGTAGGGCGGGACTTGTCCCGCCACAGACCCGGGATCCTCGCGCGGCGGGACAAGTCCCGCCCTACGGACGACGACGCCCCCTGCCCGAATAGCCCGCGCGACGCGCGCCAGCCCCCGGCTTGCCGATGCCCGGCTCGTGTTGCGCTTGGGGTTACGGTGGTCGGTCGCTACCTCCTGACCTCAAAGAATGTTGAACGCCGCCCGAATATCCCGGTCTTGCTCCGCCGTCAGATACTCCGGGTGATGGCTCTCCAAAATCTCCCGCGCCCTTGCCCGGGCGCGGGTCCAGGCATCCGTGGCGCCCGCTTCGGCCCAACTGCGCGGCTCCTCCCGATCTGCCAGTTTGGGATAGAAATAATCCCGCTCCATCGCCTCGAACGTATGTTGCCCGCCCAGGAAATGGCCCTCGCCCAGCACCGCCTGGCAGATCGCGTCGAAGCCTAAGGTTTCCTCGCTCACCTCCACCCCTCTGAGCGCGCGATAAGTATGGGCGTGCATCTCATCGTCCAGCACAAACCCTTCGAAGCTGGCGCCCAAAAGTGCCGCGGTCATGCCGGAGCTTTCATAGATCAGATTGCCCCCCGCCAAGGCGGCCGCCATCGACGTCAGGCCTTTCTCCATCCCGTATTGCGCGTCGATGGCCTTGGCATCGGTCATCGAGGATGCCACGCCCGAGGGCAGCCCCAGCCAGTTCGACAGTTGCGCCGAAGCGGCGTTCAATACAGCGGTTTCGCCGCCCCCGCCGGTGAACGCCCCGGTGCGGAGGTCGATGACAAGCGGCCAGTTCGAAAACACCATCGGAAAGCCCGGTTCGATGGCTTGCACCATGACCAGGCTCGCCAGGGTCTCGGCCAGCGATTGCGCAAGGAACCCGGCCATGGTTGCGGGCGCCGTCGCCCCGGCTTGCGCGGCGGTGATGCAGGAGACGGGGATGTTGTGACGGATGCATTCATAAACCACGTCGACCGCATCCTCCCCATATCGAAGCGGCGAGATCACTGGGCTGATATGGGCCTTGAGGAACGGACGGCGGGAGAAGGCTCCTGCACCGCCTGCCGCAATATCCAGCATCTTCACAATTGGTGCCACATGGGTGGCCAGCGTGAAAGAGGTCGCGACGGGTTTCGTGGTGTTCTTGATCAGCGCATACGCCGTGTTCACGTCCAGATCGAAAACATCCGGCACATCGGTCGCCACGCAGCAGCGGGTGAACCAGCTGACATTTTGCAGGACATCCTGAAGCCGGGTGAAATCGTGCAGATCGGAGAGCGTCGAGGGCCGATAAAGCCCGGTCTCCATATCGAGCGTCTGCACCGCGGCGCCTCCGGTCCCGAAATAGACTTGATTGCCGCCCACGGTGATCGACCGCGCGTCGTCCCGGCCATGAAGCGTGAAGCTTTTGGCCGCCTGGTCGATGGCGCGTTGAACCAGCGCGGGCGGGAAGAGGATGCGGTTGGTTTCGGTGTCTTCCGTTGCGCCAATCGCCAGCAGGTCTTTGCGCAGACGCGCCGGTACCTCGCCCATGCCGAGACGTTCCAAGAGGTCGAGGGCGGTTGTGAATATCCGCTCCATCTCCGCCTCGGTCAGAGGTTTATACATACCCCCGATCTGGCCCGGCGGGCAGGGGTCCACGGGCGCCACCCAGGCATGGCGCGCGGCGCGGCCGCGACGCTTTGCCTGCTTTGTCTCCGACTGTGCCATGGCGTCCTGACTTGGCTCCTTCGTCTCACCTCAGAAAGTGACCACGGGCCATTCATCGCAAGGGGAAAGCCATGCTTCGCAAATCTTCTAAGATAAAATCCGAATTTCTCGGATAAGCGGATCGGCGATTGCGAATTGGGCCAGTCTTGCCCCCATCTGCGGCGGGTAAGGCAAAGGGCAAGGGACATGAAATCACGCACCAAAGTTGTTGTCATCGGCGGCGGGATCGCGGGGTGTTCGACGCTCTACCACCTGACCCAGGAAGGCTGGAGCGATGTGGTCCTGGTCGAACGCAACGAGCTGACCTCAGGCACCACCTGGCATTCCGCCGCCCAGGTCACGAATTTCGGCATGACCCAGACCATGGTCGGCCTAAAAAGCCATTCCATCAAGCTTTACAAAGAGTTGGCCGACGATCCGGAGTATCCCATCAACTATCACCACGGCGATGGCGGCATCCGGCTTGCCAATACTGAGGCGCAGATGCAGGGCTATCGCCATTTCGCCTCCATGGCCCGTGGCATGGATGTGCATTTTGAGGTGATCGATGCCAAGGAATGCGCGCGGCGGCACCCGTTGATTTCCACCAAGAACCTGCTTGGCGGGCTTTGGGCCCCGGCTGATGGCGATATCGATCCCGCGCAGCTGTGCCAGGCACTGGCGCGGCGGGCGCGGAAGGCGGGGGCCGAAGTGTATCGTAATACGCCCGTCATCGGCCTGACCCAGCATGGCGACGACACTTGGACCGTGCGCACGGAGCATGGCGATATCGATGCGGATATTGTGGTGAATGCCTGCGGCTATCGTGTGAATGAGGTGGGCGCGATGATGGGCGTCCATCATCCGGTCGCCTCAATGGAACACCAGTATTTCCTGACCGAAGAGATCTCGGCCATCAAAGACGCCGGCCACAGGATGCCGCTTCTGCGCTGCCCGATCAGCGATTATTATTGCCGGCAGGAGAAGAACGGCCTCTTGGTCGGGTTCTATGAGCAGGGCTGCAAAACCTGGGGAATGGATGGGATCGACCCGAGCTTTGTGAATGCGCTTTGCCCCGACGATCTGGATCGGGTGACCGATGTGCTCGACGGCGCGTTTGAGCGGATGCCGGCCTTGATGGAGGTGGGCATTCACACGGTCATCAACGGGCCCATCACCTATACAATCGACGGCGCGCCTTTGGTCGGCCCGATCCCCGGCAAACGCAACGCTTTCTGTATCATCGGGCTGCGCGCAGGCCTTGGCGAGGGCGGCGGCCATGGCTGGCTTCTGGCGCAGCAGATCGTGCACGGGGAGGCGTGTTACGACACCTGGGCCCTCGACCCGCGCCGCTTCACCGGGCACGCCAATGTGGAACTGACGGCGCTGAAGGCGATTGAGGATTACCAGAACGAATTCCGCTTCCACTTCCCCCATGAACACCGCCCCGCGGGCCGCCCGGCTAAAACCACACCGCTGACCCCGATCCTGGAGGCCGAAGGCGCCGCGTTTACCGTGGTGAACGGGTGGGAACGGGCGGAGTATTTTAAGCCAAGCCCCGATTTCCATCCGAGCCTTAGTTTCAATTTCGATGAGGCCTTCGATCTGGTGGCCGCCGAGGTCCAGAACCTGCATGAGAATGTCGGGCTTGCCGAGGTGAACGGGTTCAACCGGATCGAGATCACCGGGGCGGATCGTCATGCCTTCCTTGACCGCATGATCTGCGGCGCGGTGCCGAAACGGGACGGGCGGGTTGGCCTCGGCTATCTCCTGAACCGCCACGGCATGGTGAAAGGCGAGGCGACCATTGCCAATCTGCCGGCCAGCGACCGGGGCCCAGCGCGCGTCTGGTATGGCTCGGCCGCTGCCGCCGAATACCACGATATGGATTGGCTGACCGCCCATGTTCGGGACGACGAAGATGTCCAGTTCCGCAGCCTCACCAATGATCAGACCATTCTGGTTCTGGCGGGCCCGAAAGCGCGTGCGGTCCTCTCTGCCTGCGCGAGGGGCGATTGGTCGGCGGAGGCTTTCCCATGGCTCAGCGTGCGGGAATGCTTCGTCGGCTTTTCGCCCGCTACCGTCATGGCGGTCAGCTTCTCAGGCGAGCTGGCCTATGAAATCCACGTCCCAAACGCGATGCTCTACGCCGCCTATCAGGCCTTGCGACAGGCGGGGGAGGCGCATGGCCTTGGCCTTTTCGGCGCGCGGGCGGTGGAATCCATGCGGATGGAGAAGGGCTTCCTCCACTGGAAGGCCGACATCCTGACCGAGTTCGACCCGTTTGAGACCGGGATTGAGCGCTTCGTCCGCCTGCAAAAGCCCAATTTCATTGGCAAAGACGCGCTTCTGTCCCGCGCTGAGACCGGCCCCCGCAGCAAACTTGTTAGCCTAACGATCGATGCCACCCACGCGCCCGCCCATGGCGGCGCCTCTCTGATGGAGGGGGACGAGGTCGTCGGCACCGTGACATCCGGCGATTGGGGCCATCGGACGGGCCTAAATCTGGCCTACGCCTTCGTCGATCCAGCTTATGCGGAGATTGGGCAGGTGATGGACCTAGACCTCTGCGGCGACCTCATCCCGGCCACGGTGATCCCTCCGGCGCCTTTTGATCCGGAGTTCGCGCGGGTCAGGGGGTGAGGGCGGCGATCTTCGTCCGCATCTTCTAGAACCGGCCCGCGTTCAATGGGTCATTACCGAACCTTATGCAGACCTCCTCCGGCCCAGGACGAAGCTTGCTGACGCGGCTTGGTATGACCTACGAAGAGAATTTTCCATCAAAATTCCTTTACAGGTGGAGATTCGGTCCATAACCTCCATTATCGACGGACCTTCTTTGGGGCTTACGCGTGTGAATACCCAAGCCAGACCTGACGCTGTTGTTCCAGAAAGCACCGCCGCCATCGGCGCCGAGATCAGGGCGCTGCGACGGGCGCGGGGCATGACGCTGAGCGATCTTGCCGAGGCAAGCCGGGTGTCCCTAAGCCATGTCAGCGCCATCGAACGCGGTGCGGTGAATGCCTCTTTGGGCAAGATCGAACGGCTGGCCGAGGCGCTTGCCGTGCCCGCCGCTTGGTTCTTCAACAACCGCACCGGGGCCGGGCCGCTTGAGCGCGAATATGTCGTGCGGGCCGCGAACCGGCGCAATCTCAACATGGTTTATGGGGAACCGCCGGAGGTTTCGGGCTATGCCGACTGGCTGCTGTCAAGCTCCATCGGCGGCGGGTTCTATATGGGCCTGTCGGAATTCACGCCTGGTGCCGCGCAATCGGATGAGCGTCTTTATGTCCGCGAGGGCGAACAGCACCTCCTCGTGACCGGGGGTGAATTGGTCCTCCGGCTGCAGGACGAGGAAATCGTCCTCCGCGAAGGGGACAGCTACTCCATTCCCGGCGGGCTGCCGCATCATGTCTTCAACCGCAGCAAGGCCACGGCGCGCGCCATCTGGGTCAATGCGCCGGTCATCCTGCCCGCAGAGAACACGTCGAAATGCGGTTCGGCCCCTGCTGGCAACGTAACCCGTGTCGGAGCACAGGCCGTCGACACATAACACCGCGGGCAAGGCCCGCACATCGCGAGCACGGATAGGCGCAAGACCACGGCTCGCTCCACGACAGGGAGAAGTGAAATGACGAAGTCTCCGTTCCACCTCAGCCGGCGGGGCGTCCTGAAAGGTGCGGGCGCTATCGGCGCCGCCGGTCTGGTCTGGCCGTCCATGGCCGTCAGCCAGGATGGCCGCGTTCTAACCGTGCGGTCATACAGTGACCTGCAAGTGCTCGACCCGGCCTTCCGGCTTTCGGCGCCAGAGGGCGACATCATCCGCGAGATTTTTGCGGGCTTGGTGACCAACGTGTCCGGCGATGCCTGGGATTGGGAGCTTTATGCCGCCGAGGAAATGATGCAGGAGGACGACCAGACGGTGTTCTTCCGCCTCCGCGAGGGCATTATGTTCACCGACGATTACGGCATGATGACCGCCGATGACGTGAAATTCTCGATCGAGCGCGTCGCGGACCCGGCGATGGAAAGCCCCTATGCGGGCGATTGGGCGTCGCTGCGGGAGGTCGAGGTAATCGACGAGCTTTCCGGCCGGATCCATCTGGCCGAACCTTTTGCGCCGCTTTGGAACTCCACGCTGCCGACATCGACCTGCTCGATCTTGTCGCGTCGCGCAGTTGAAGAATTGGGCGGGCAGATCGCGACCGAGCCTGTGGCGCAGTCCGGCCGCTACATCATGACGGATTGGGTGCCGCGTCAGCGGACGACGCTGGTGCGCAACCCCGACTGGCCGGGTGAGCCCGGCGGGTTCGAGGAAATCCATATCGTGCCGATCGAGGACCCCTCCACGGCGGAGCTTGGCTTTGAGGCCGGCGATCTTGACCACACCTGGACGGCAGTCAGCTCGATCCAGCGTCTGCGCGATGAACCGCCCCCGGGTGGCGTGGTGCTGGAAAAACCCTCTCTCGCCTATGTCTGGCTTGGCATGAACCAGGTCGCCGCGCCGCTCGACAATCCAAATATCCGCCGAGCGATCCAGCACGCGATTGACCGGCAAACGGTTGTGGACGCGGCTTATTTCGGCGCCGCTGCCACCTCGACGGGGATCATCGCGCCGGGTCTGCCGGGCCATCGCGAGGCGAACCTCTACGACTACGATCCCGACCGGGCGCGGGAGCTTCTGGCCCAGGAAGGCGCGGACAACCTCTTCGTGACGCTCGACATTCTGAACCAGTCCGAACGTCTGACCGCGGCCCAGGTGATCCAGGCCAACCTTGCCGATGTCGGCATCACCTGCGAGATCAAGCAGAACGACAGCGGCACGTTCTGGACCCTCGGCGATGACAGTTCGGGCGATTACTGGCAGCAATTGCAGCTGGTCCTGAGCCGGTTCTCGATGGAGCCTGATCCGTCCTGGGCAACGGTTTGGTTCACGCCAGAGCAGGTCGGTGTCTGGAATTGGGAGCGGTTCGACAACGCCGAATACGCCCAGCTTCACGCCGAGGGGCTGGTGACGCAGGACCCTGCCGAACGGGATCGCATCTATAAGCGGATGCAGGACCTGATGGAGGAATCCGGTCAGTATGTCTTCCTGACCCACGAGGTGACCGGGGTGCTGCACCGCGACACCTTCGATCCTGGCCTGAAGCCGAATGGCGAACCCCTCTTCGGGGAGTTCAGATCGGCCTGATCCGGTCCCAACCGGCGCGGCCCCTCTCCCGCCCGCGCCGGTCATTTTCTAGCCGCAGGACACGCCCATGCTGACCTATGCCGCAAAACGCCTCGGGCTTTCCGTTGTCATCGTGTCGGTAGCGATGGCCCTTCTTTTCTGCATGATCTACCTGGTCCCGGGCGATCCCGCCTCAGTTGCGCTGGGCCCCCGCGCGACGGAAGCGATGAAAGAGGCGCTGCGCGTGCGGATGGGCCTGGACCAGCCGATCTGGGTTCAGTTCTGGAACTTCTACTCCGACGCCTGGCGCGGCGATTTCGGCGTCGAGGTCCTGTCTGAGCGGCCTGTGATCGACGTTGTTTTCGAACAGCTTCCGTACACCCTTGCCCTGATCGCGGGCGGCATCACCTGGTCGGTTGGTCTTGGCATTCCGCTGGGATGCTGGGCGGCGGTGAAACGCGGCAGCTTTGCAGACCGGCTGGTGGGTGTGCTGTCGGTTGCGGTCATTGCGATCCCGTCCTTTGTGGTCGCGATCTACGCGCTTTTGATCTTCGCGGTCTCCTTACGATGGCTGCCTGCAATTGGCGCGGGCGAGCCGGGTGATTTGGGCGACCAGTTGGTGCATCTGATCCTGCCCTCCCTCGCCGTTGGCCTTGGCTGGGTCGGCTATATCGCGCGTATGGTCCGTGCCTCCATGCTGGAGGTGCTGGAAACGAGCCATATCCGCACCGCGCGCGCCTTTGGCCTGCCCGAGGGGCTCATCACCTACCGCTATGCGCTAACCATCGCGATCCTGCCCACGGTGACCCTGCTTGGCGTTGGCGTCGGTCAAATGCTGTCCTCCGCCGTCTTTGCCGAGATCGTCTTTGCCCGGCCGGGGATTGGCCGGCTGGTCTATGACGCGATCCTCACTCGCAATTTCCCCGTCGTCACAGGCGCCGTCCTTGTGACCACCGTCTTCTTCGTCCTGGTCAATCTGATCGCGGACCTCGTCATAGGAGCGCTTGATCCCCGTGTCCGAAGCAGTTTCTGACCCCGCGCCACCGGTTGCGCCGTCGGGCCTTTGGCACCAGGTCCGCAAGGTTCTGCGAGAGCCTTTGGGGGCCTTTGGCCTTGGCCTGGTGGTGCTTGTCGTACTCGGCGCCGTCTTTGCCGACGTGCTGTCACAATACGAGCCCGCGGCACTCAGCCCGCGGGACCGGTTCCTCGATCCCTCCACCGCGCATCTGTTGGGCACTGATCAGCTTGGCCGCGACCTCTTCTCTCGCGTGCTGCATGGCGGACGGATCGCCCTTTATGTGGCGCTGGTTTCAACCGCAATCTCGCTGGCCTTAGGGATCGTCCTGGGCTTGATCGCAGGCTACGGGCCGCGCTGGCTCGACAATCTGATGATCCTGCTTTTCGACGCGCTGAAAAGCTTCCCGACGGTCATGCTGGCGCTGGCGCTAGTGACGCTGACGGGGCCGTCGCTGACCGCGGTGATGGTCGTGGTGATCCTGGTGAATGTGCCGGGCTATGCGCGGATCATCCGCACCCAGACCATCGCGCTCAAAACGTCCGAATTTGTCACCGCAGCGCAAAGCATGGGTGCATCCTCAGCGCGGATCCTCCGGGTCCATGTGTTGCCGAACGTGATTGGCCCCTTGGTGATCCTCGCCTCGATGGACATCCCCGTGGTCATCGCGATTGAGGCGGGGATGAGTTTCCTTGGCCTCGGTGTCCGCCCGCCCACGCCCTCTTGGGGGTCGATCCTGAATGACGGGTTCGCCAATATCCGCGAAACCCCCTGGATCGCCATTGCCGGCGGCCTGCCGATCATCATCACGACGCTTGGCTTCACCTTCCTGGGTGAGACGTTGCGCGATGTCTTTGACCCAAGGCTGAAAGGGCGCTGAATGACGGTTCTGACGATACGCGACCTGAATGTGGTGTTCTCGACCGAGGCGGGACCGCTTCACGCCTTGAAGGACGTTAATTTTGAGGTGCCTGAGCGCCGCATCGTCGGCATCGTGGGTGAATCGGGCTGCGGTAAGTCCACGCTGATCAATGCGATCTTGGGGCTTCTGGCCGATAATGGCGGGGTCACCGGCGGCAGCATCACCTTTGAGGGGCAGACCGATCTTGTGGGCCTTTCACCCGACAAGATGCGTGCGCTTCGGGGGGAGCGGATTTCGACCGTGTTCCAAGACCCGATGGGGGCGCTGAACCCGGTCCTCTCAATCGGGCGGCAGATGGTGAATATCCAATATCGCTCTGGTCTGTCCCGTGCGGAGAAGGAGGCACGCGCGGCTGAGATGCTTGAGCTTGTGCGCATTCCCGACGCCCGGGCCGCCCTTAGCCGGTTTCCGCATCAATTCTCCGGCGGGATGAAACAGCGGATTGCCATCGCCATGGCGCTGATGATGGAGCCTGCGCTTCTGATCGCGGATGAGCCGACAACGGCACTGGACGCTACGCTGGAAGTGGCGACGATCGAGCTTCTGAAAGACCTGCAAGAGAAGATCGGCTGTTCGGTCCTTTTCATCTCGCACCATCTGGGCGTGATTGCTGAGCTCTGCGATGAGGTTGTGGTGATGTATGCGGGCGAGGTTGTCGAGCGTGGCGATGTCCGCAGCATCTTCAACGATCCCCGCCATCCCTACACAAGGCGGCTTCTGGAATGTGACCCGGCGCGGCAAAGCTCCCGCACCCGCAACTTGCCAACAATCCCAGGTGAGATCCCCGATCTCCGCGCAAGGCCGCGCGGCTGTGTGTTCCGGCCGCGATGCGATTTGGCCGTCGATACCTGCGCCGATCCGCAGGCCGAACGCGATCTCGGGGGCGGCCATCAGGCGCGCTGCCAGAAGGCCCAAGGCCTTACAAATACGATGGCGGAGTTGGGGGCGGCGACATGAGCGATGAGCCGATCCTCACCGTCCAAGACGTGCAAGTGACCTTTCCGACTGGCGGGATGGTTAACCGCTCCTCGATCCTCGGGGTCGCCGGGGTCAGCCTCAACATCAACCGGGGGGAGACCTTCGCCTTGGTGGGTGAATCCGGTTCCGGCAAGACGACGCTTGCCCGTGCAATCAATGGGTTACAGGATATCTCGGAGGGCGAGATTTCCTTCGATGGGGGCCGGATCGACACCCTGTCCCGCAGGGCCATGAAGCCGATCCGTCGGCGGATGGCGATGATGTTCCAGGATCCTGTGGGCTCGCTTTCGCCTCGGATGACGGTGGGCGATCTGGTGACGGAGCCGTTCCGCATCCATGGGATTGAAGGCCGCAATCTGCGGGAGGAGACCGCGCGCCTGCTATCCCTGGTCGGCCTACCTGCGGATTTCGCGTCCCGCTTCCCGCACCAGTTGTCTGGCGGCCAAGCCCGGCGGGTTGGCGTGGCGCGGGCCATCGCGCTCGACCCGGCGCTGATCATCGCTGATGAACCGACGGCGGGTTTGGACGTCTCAGTCCAGGGCGAGGTTCTGAACCTCCTGAACGATCTGCGCGAGCGTCTGGGGCTCGCCATGCTCATCATCACCCATAATCTGCATGTGGTGCACCACGTCGCCGACCGTGTTGCCGTGATGTATCTTGGCCGTTTCGTGGAGACCGGCACGACCGAAGAGGTCTTCGACGCGCCGTCCCACCCCTATACCGCGGCTCTTCTGTCGGCGAACCCGGAGCCGGACCCGGACAAGGCGCGTGAGCGGATTTCACTGCCTGCGGAAGTGCCATCGCTTCTCAACCGACCGCCGGGATGTGAGTTCCACACCCGCTGCCCATGGGTGCAGGACCGGTGCCGGACGGTTGCACCGATGCCAGAACCGATTGGGACACGGCGCGTCGCCTGTCATGCGCCGCTTGCGCCGGGCGCGCGCCCGCCCGGCAATCAGATGGAGACGGCATGAGCGATATCAAGATCGAGGTACAAGAGACGCTTTGGATCCCCTTGGCGGACGGAACACGGCTGGCCGCGCGGCTTTGGCTGCCGGTCTCCGCAAAAGCAGACCCAGTCCCCTGCATCCTGGAATACATCCCCTATCGACGCCGCGACCGGACCCGGCTGCGCGATGAAAGCATGCATCCCCATTTCGCCGCCGCGGGCTATGCCGCCATTCGCGTTGACATCCGTGGCTATGGCGACAGCGAGGGGGTGGCCGAAGATGAGTATTCGCATCAGGAAATCCAGGACGGCCACGATATCATAGCCTGGATCGCCGCGCAGGATTGGTGCGACGGGAATGTCGGCATGTTTGGGAAAAGCTGGGGCGCCTATAACGCCTTCCAGGTTGCCGCGACCCGCCCACCAGCCCTGAAAGCCATCGCGCCGGTCATGGGCACCGATGATCGATGGACCGAAGACATCCATTTCTATGGCGGCTGCTTGGCCGGGGACAACTTTTGGTGGGGCTCGATCATGCAGCTCTACAACGCCATGCCGCCGGATCCTGAGATTGTCGGGGACCGCTGGCGCGAGATGTGGCGGGAGCGTCTGGACGGCGCGCGGTTCTGGCCTGCCATGTGGCTGGAGCATCAAACCCATGATGAGATGTGGCGCCGCGGCTCGATCCGCGAGAACTACGCCGACGTAGACATCCCCGTGCATTTCTTCGGGGGCTGGGCCGATCTTTTCCGCGACACGCCGTTCCGTATCGCCGAACATCTGAGCGGCCCGGTGAAGGTGCTAATGGGCCCATGGGCGCATCTTTACCCGCATGAGGGCGCCCCCGGTCCCAAGGCCGATTTCGTGGCCGAGGTCATCCGTTTCTGGGATCATTGGCTGAAGGGCATCGACACCGGCTTGATGGACGAACCGCCGCTTCGGTTCTGGTTGCAGGAGAGCGTGGCCCCGGCCGGCTCTCACGCTGTTCGACCGGGCCGATGGGTGGAGGAGCAGGCCTGGCCGTCACCAAACACCGATTTGCAGACGCATCCTCTGAGCGGCGCAGACATCGACAAGCCCGATGCGGAAGACAATTGGGTCTCCATCTCCTCGCCACAGACCTTCGGCGCGGCGGGGGGTGATATGTGCTCCTTCGCGATCCCGGGCGACATGCCGGGTGATTGCCGGTTAGACGCAGGCGGGGCGCTGACCTTCCGCTGGCCGGTTCTGGATCAGCCGCTTGATATTCTTGGTCAGCCGCAGGTCGCGGTGACCTGCACCGTCGATCAGACCCAAGGTTTCATCGCAGCACTTCTGATCGACGAAGCCCCGGACGGCGCGCAGACGCTGATCACTCGCGGATTCTGCAACCTTTGCCACCGCGACAGCGACACCGTACCCGAGCCGGTCACACCGGGGGAGGTCATGACCGTGACGGTGCCGCTTCACGGGATCGGCTATTGCGTTGCCAAAGGCCATCGGCTGGTTCTGCAAATGGCCACCGCCTATTGGCCGATCCTCTGGCCCGCGCCCGCGCCGGTGACGCTCTCCGTGAAGCCAAGCCAGTCGGCGCTGCATCTGCCGGTCTATACCGAGCCGGAGGCCGCGCCGCTGCCCCGCGCCTTGCCTGAGCCGCCCAGCCGCGACGGCAAACGTCCGGTGACTTATATGCGCGACGGGTCGATGGAGCGCTCTTACAAGATCGACCTGACAACCGGAGAGACCACCCACCGTTTCTTCAGCGATGGAGGTGTGTTTGGGCCGGTCGGCGACATGCGCCTCGACGATATCGGCACGGTGCTCAGCGACATCTCCGACCGCCGATACTCGATCCATCCCGATGATCCGCTGAGTGCCCGGGCGGTGATGGAACAAACGGCAGGCTTCGAGCGCGATGAGTGGAAAGTGAAGATCGACTGCTTCTCAGAACAGACCGCGACGGCGACCGCGTTTCACCTGACCGCCCGGATCCGTTGTTGGGATGGGGATGATTTGTTCTTCGAGAACGAAGAAACCTTCACGATCCCCCGAAACGGAATGTGAGGCCTGCCATGCCAGATCCGGCCATCCGAACTGATTTCCCGCGCAAGATTCGTGAGATCGAGAACACCTGGATCCCGATGCCCGACGGCACGCGGTTGGCCGCCCGCATCTGGCTGCCCGAAGATGCTGAGGCCGATCCGGTGCCCGCGATCCTGGAATATCTGCCTTATCGCAAGCGCGACGGAACCGTGGCGCGGGATCACCTAACCCACCCATATTTCGCGGGCCACGGATATGCCGGTTTGCGGGTGGACATGCGCGGGACGGGGGATAGCGAAGGCATCTGCCTTGGCGAGTACCTGCTCCAAGAACAGGACGATGCACTCGCGGTGATCGATTGGCTTGCGGCGCAGCCCTGGTGCTCTGGCAAGGTTGGCATGATCGGCATTTCCTGGGGCGGGTTCAACGGGTTACAGATTGCCGCCCGCCAGCCCGAGGCGCTTGGCGCGGTCATCACGCTCTGCTCCACCGACGACCGCTATGCCGACGACATCCATTTCATGGGCGGCGCGGTCCTGACCGATAAGCTGGGCTGGGGCGCAACGGCCTTTGCCATCGCCAACACGCCGCCCGACCCGGCCATTGTGGGCGACGCCTGGCGGGCGATGTGGCAAGAGCGGTTGGAAAGCAACGGGCTTTGGATGCTGGATTGGTTCCGGCATCAGCGGCGCGATGAGCTCTACCGCCATGGCTCGATCTGCGAGGACTATGGCGCCGTTCAAGTCCCGGTCTACGCCGTCGGGGGTTATGCCGATGGCTATACCAACCCGATCTTCCGAATGATGGAGCATCTGAGCTGCCCCAGAAAGGCGCTGATCGGCCCGTGGACGCACAAATACCCCCATTTCGCGACGCCTGAACCGCGGATTGGCTTCCTGCAGGAATGCCTGCGCTGGTGGGATCAGCATTTGAAAGGCGTGGACACCGGGATCATGGAGGAACCGATGATCCGCGCCTGGATGCAGGAGGCCGCCTCACCCGATCCGGCACCGGCCAACCGCCCGGGCCGTTGGGTCTCAGACCCCACATGGCCCCCGGAAGAGGTGGAGAGTCATACGTTCCACGTCTCGCCAGAGGGATTGCGCGACACGGCAGGCGGTGCGCCTGTCGTGATTGACTGTCCCGAAACGGCAGGCCATGCCGCGCCCGTCTGGTGCATGTATGGCCCTGGTGCCGATGGCCCCCTCGACCAGAATGCAGAGATTGGCTTCATGCGGGTCTTTGAGACTGAGCCGCTTGCTTCCGACATGGAGGTGTTGGGTTTCCCGCAGCTCCATATGCGCGTCACCTCCGACGTGCCACAGGCCAATCTCGCCGCGGTTCTGTCGCTGGTTGCGCCGGATGGGCGCGCAAGTTTCGTGAGTTTCGGGATGTTGAACCTGACCCATCGGAATAGCCATGCCGATCCGTCCCCTATGCCGCCGGGGGAGCCGGTCGAAGCGGTTCTGCAGTTGAACGTGATCGGTCAGCGCATGCCTGCGGGCCATCGCCTTCGCCTGGCCCTCAGCCAGGCCTATTGGCCCATCATCTGGCCCTCCGCTGACAAGGCGCGTCTGACGCTGGAAAGTGCCAGGCTCGATCTGCCGCTTCGACCGGTTCGGAAGGATGAGGTGCCGCTCGCTGAATTCGGCCCGCCAGAGGGCGCGACCCCGCTTGAAACCGAGGTCTTGGAGCCGGGCGACGAGCGCCGGACGCGGGCCTTCGACTATTCAACCGGCGCCGAGACCCATGAACGCTTCGAAGACACTGGCCTCGTCACCCATATTCACACCGGCATCACCCTCCGCGCTGTCTCGCGACAGACGTTCCACATCCACCCCGATGACCCGAACTCCGCCACCGGCACCTGCCGTTGGGAAAAGAGCTTTGCCCGCGGCGATTGGCGCGCTGAGTTAGAGACAGAGGTGCAGGTCGCCGCATTGGCCGATGTCTGGCGCATCACTGCAACGCTTATCGCGCGGGATGGCGATGGCGTTGTGGCCGAACGGCATTGGGCCGAAGATGTGCCGAGGGACCTCGCCTAACCTATGGACGCCCTCAAGATCTATCGCGAGACATTTGTCTGGGACGACCATGGCGGTTTCACCGTCTTGCCGGGCCAGAACCTCGGTCCGCTTTTGGCGCCATGGCACGCCGCCGGGGTCGATTATCTGTCGGTCAATGCGGGCATCGATGCTTATCCGCCTGAGACGATCCTTAAGACCCTCACCTGGATACACCGCGCCCTGCCCACGCAGGCGCCCTTTGTCCGGCTTGTGTCTTCGGTTGCTGAGATCGACGCGGCGCGGGCGGAGGGCAAGATGGCGGTGAGTTTCGATATCGAGGGGATGCGTGTGCTGGATGGACGGCCCGAGAGGATCGCGGAACTCTACGACCTGGGCGTTCGCCATATGAATTTCGCCTATAATCTGAACAGCGCAGCCGGATCCGGCTGCCATGATGACGATACCGGTCTAACCGATCTTGGGCGTGCGGCCATCGATGAGATGAACCGGGTGGGCATGGTCGTCGATTGCACCCATTGTGGATACCGCACCACGATGGAGGCGATGGAGCGCTCGACTGCGCCGGTGAATTTTACCCATTCAAACCCCAAAGCCCTGAACGATCATGGCCGCAATATTCTCGACGATCAGATCAAGGCCTGCGCCGAAACAGGCGGCGTGATCGGCATCAATGGGATCAACCTGTTCCTTGGGGTCAAGACGGCAACGCCAAGGGATGTCGCCCGCCACGCCGCTTATGTGGCTGAACTGACATCGGTGGATCATGTGGGCATCTGCCTGGACGACGCGCCGACCTATGAAGACCCCGAGGGCGCCGATTTCCTTGCTCACACGCCCGGGGCGGACCGCTACTGGCCCGCCTCCGAAGGCTATGATCAGTCCCTTGGCTGCCTGAACGTGCGGCATCTGCCTGAGGTGGCCGTGGAGCTTGCGAAACTGGGCTTCGATGCGGAGGACCTGCGCAAGATCCTCGGCCAGAATTTCCGCCGTGTGGCCGAGGCTGTCTGGAAGACGCCAACCGCCGCGCCGCTCGCCATGAAAGGAGCCTGAGAGGATGGCCGTTTTTCCCGCCCTCGGTCCGGGTGCCGAGACCCATTCCCTGACCACGGATGACGGCGTGACAATGCGGGTCGTCATCGAAGGGACCGGTCCCGATATCGTCTTCATCCCAGGCGGCGATGCGACGGCGGATGGCTATTCAGAGATGTTCAATCGGCTCTCCGATCGCTTCCGGTGCATCAGCTATGATCCGAGGGGTGCGGGCGATACAACCGCGCCGCCCCCGCCTTGGGACATGGAGGATTACGCCCGGGATTGTGCGGCTGTCATCGATGCCTTCTGCGACGGAACGGCCGTTGTCTGCGGCCTGTCACTCGGCGGTCTTATCACCCAAGCCACGGCGATCGCCTATCCCGACAAGGTCCGCCTCGCGATCCCGATGGGGACCGCAGCCCATATCGACGGCTTCACCCGCGACTGGATGCAGGCGGAGATCGATATCCGCAAGGCGGGGATCACGCTGCCCGACGATTTCCTTGCCCCACATTACGCCGTTTATGCCTTTCCAGCCAAAGCGTTGCACGATCCGAGGCTTTGGGCCCAAGTGAAGAAAAGCTACACCGAACGCTTCCGTGATCGGGACCCGAAGGACACAATCGACCAATGGCAGGCCTGCCTTGATTTCGATTGCCGTGAGGCGCTGACAACGTGCCCGGTTCCGTTCCACGTGATCTCCTTTTCCGAGGACGTGCAGACGGCGCCGTCCATGTGCAAGGTGGTCTCCGACCTCGTGCCGAACGGCACATTCCATGAGATTGAGGGGCTCGGACATGTCTCGATTGTCTGGCACAGGCCGGACATGGTCGCCGAGAAATTGCGCGAGATCCTTGATGGAGAGCTTGGGGATGGCTGAACAGGGCAGGGCGGCCTTTGGGGAAGGCAACCGCTTAGGCCTCCGCCATTTCCTCCCTCAAGAATGCGTCCGGGCTGTCGATCTCTTCGAGGACCCTCCCGTTGATCCACCAGAAGCGATTGCCCACATTTCTGAGGAAACTACGGTCATGGCTCACCACTAGGCAGGAGGCGCCGTGGAGGATCAGTTCCGCCTCAAGGGCCTCTTGCCCATCGATGTCGAGGTGGTTTGTGGGCTCATCAAGCAGGTAGAAATTCGGGTTCTTGAGGCGCAGGATCAGCATGGCGAGCCGGGCTTTCTGCCCGCCTGACAGGGCGTCGATCGGGGTGCCTTGCATCTGAAAATCGATCCCTGCGCCGGCCAAGACGCCACGGGCCCTTTGGTCGCCAATATCGAATTGGGCCGTCACCGCGCCAAGCGGCGTGTCAGATCCCCGCAACTGGCTCAGATGCTGATCCGAATAGGCCGGCACCACGGAAGGCGCGGATTTCACCTTGCCTGCCGCGCCCATCAGCGCCTCTTGGATCAAACCAACCAATCGCGTCTTGCCGGCGCCGTTTTTGCCCAGCAAAACCACCCGATCGCCGGGGCCGATCCACTTCTTGCCTGTTCGAAAAAGCAGCCGACCATCGGGCGTTTCCACATCAACATCATCCAATGCGATCAATGCCTTGGCATGGGTGCCGCTATTGGCCAACCGGATATCGCCTGCTGAGCGGTCCCGATGAACAGGCCTTGCTGCGGCTTCGAGCTTATCGGCCCGCTCCGTCAATTGCTTCGTCTTGGTCAGCAAGAGGTCAGAGCCAGAGTTGATCCCGACATTCTTAAGCTTCGCCGCCTGCTGCCGCAGCTGCCGGGCCTTGTTCAGATCGTTGGTTTGCCGCCGCTCATCAGCCATGTCTGCCTCATCCAGCGCCGCTCGGGCTGCCGAATATGGCAGCGAAAACAGGCGCGAGATCTCGGGCCGCAGGAACAAGGTGCGATTGGTCGTGGCATCCAGGAACGCGCGGTCGTGGGAGGTGATGACAACCGGCACATCGGCGGGCAGCGCCGTCAACCATGTCTCAAGCAGCCCGATGCGATGCAGGTCCAGGTGGTTGGTCGGCTCATCCAACAGAAGGAGGTCCGGCGCGTTGACCCAAGCGGCTGCCAGCATCGCCGTGCGCTGCCACCCGCCGCTGAGGTCGGAGAGTGGTTTCTGCCGCAGCTCTTGAGACACCTGCAATTCGTCAAGCACCACGTCCACACGCCAGCTTTCATAATCGGCCTGCTCGGTCGGAAGCGCCGCCAGCACCCAGTCTTGAAACGACATCGCCAGCGCCTCCGATGGGACCGTCTGTGTCACATGGCCGACGCGGAGGCCACGGGCACGCGTGATGTCTCCACTGGTTGGATCGCGCTCCCCTGCAAGACAGGCCAGCAATGTCGACTTCCCGCGCCCATTTGCGGCGACAAGGCCGATGCGATCGGTCTTGGAGATGGTGAAGCTAAGATCAGAAAAGAGCGGTGTGCCAAGGGTCACACCCAGAGCATTGATATTGAGGATGGTCATTGGTGTCTCCGGTCACGGAGGTAGGGCCGCGGGATGCGGCTAAAGGCAGACCATCGAGGGGGGGTGGTTTCGGGCCTGCCCTGCAAACGCGTTTACAGGGCAAAGCGGGGACCGTGCTGAAGTCGGCGAACGATGCGCATGTTCAGCTTGTGCCCTCCCGTTGTTGACGTTGATCTTTCGAGAAAGGGTAGAAGGAAGTGTGAGGTCAGGCAAGCCTTCGACACCGGGTGACCGGCGCGACACCGAATGCGATGGGGCCAATGCGGGCAAAGGCGCCGCGCGGAATCTCTCCTGCGTTGGCGGGGATGTGCGTCGGCCCGCGGTCCTTCGCCTCCCACGACGCATCAACCCGCGATGTGCAACTGCCTGTTCGGGCACCAACTTCTTGCTCGCGGGCCAAATGGGACAGAGGTCGAGCCCAAGACGAACTCATTGGTTTTTCGAAACAACTGCCGCCAAGCAGTCGATCCGGATGTCGCTGACGGTTCGCTTCGCAAAAAGCCTCGTGGCGGAGGAGGTGGGATTCGAACCCACGGTACGCTTTCACGCACGCCGGTTTTCAAGACCGGTGCATTCGACCACTCTGCCACTCCTCCGCGGGACCTGCCGCATAGCGCGCGGGTCCCGATTCTGAAAGGCGAAAGCTGATTGCCGCCGATTCCGCCGCGATGGGTTTTCACGGGCGCCTTCACACGGTATCTTGCGGCGCAAGCGTCGGATCAGGCGTGGGACAGCGTCGAGACAACAACGATGATCCGGGAACGACCGGGCAGAGGGCGGAGCAGCGAACATGATCAGCCGAGAGCGGGGCAAATCGGGTATCCGAGCGGTGCTTGTCTTTGGGGCGGTATTGGCCGTCGCTGGATGTCAGGGCGGCGTTGCGAATTTCTTCAGCGGCGACGGCAGCGGCGGTGAGGCAAGCGAGGATGGGGCGCAAACCCCCTCTGGCGCCACGCGGCTGGTCGAACGCGATGTGGAAGCACCTGAGGTCTTCCAGGTCACCGAAAGCGGCCTTTGGGATGGCCGCCCTTCCCTTGGCGGCGTCTGGGTGGCCCATCCCGATGCGACGGACCCTGAGCGGGTGATCATCCGCAATACCGACAACGAACGGTTTGTCATCGGCGCGCTCTTCCGCCGGGAACGCGACAATCCGGGGCCGGAGCTTCAGGTCTCCTCCGATGCCGCCGCCGCTTTGAACATCTTGGCCGGCCAGCCGACGCAGTTGAACGTGACCGCCCTTCGCCGGGCCGAAGCGCCGCCGCCTTTGCCGGAGCCAGCCACCGAAGAGGCCGAGGTTGCCGCGGCAACCACAACGGGCGAGATCCAGACCCAAACCCTTGATCCCATTGCCGCCGCCGCCTCTGCCGCAATTGATGAAAGCGAAGCAGCAGCCCCCTCCGCGCCCGCACCCGCCGCGGCGACCCCCGCACCAGCCCCGGCACCAGCGGCCAGCGCCCCGCCTGCGGCCTCCTCCCTAGAGCGGCCCTTTATCCAGATTGGTATTTTCAGCGTTGAGGAAAACGCCAATAATACCGCGCAAGCCATGCGGACTGCCGGCCTGGTGCCAACGGTCTATGAGCAGACCAGCAACAACCGCCGCTTCTGGCGCGTTGTCGTCGGCCCGGCGCGGAATACGTCCGAGCGGGCCACGCTTTTGGACACCGTGCAGGGGTTGGGTTTTGAGGATGCTTATTCTGTGACGAACTGAGGTGAAGACCTTGATGCGTGCTGCCATCCGTTCCGCCATCGCCATCGCGGCGACGCTGATCGCCACGACGCTCAGTGCCCAAGGGTTCGAGACCGAGGCCGAGGCGGCTTATGTGATCGACCACAATACCGGTCAGGTGCTTCTGACCCATAACGCCGATCTGCCGCTGCCGCCGGCCTCGATGTCAAAGCTGATGACGCTGAATATGGTGTTTGAGGCGCTGGAGGATGGGCGGTTGAGCCTTGAGACCATGCTGCCGGTCAGCGCCCATGCGATGAGCTTTGGGGGCTCCACCATGTTCCTGACCACCCAAGATCGGGTGAGTGTGGAGGATTTGATCCGGGGCATCGTGGTTCTGTCCGGCAATGACGCAAGCGTGGTCTTCGCCGAAGCGCTCAGTCCCGATGGGACCGAGGAAGGTTTTGCCCAGATGATGACCGAGCGGGCGCGGCAATTGGGGATGATGAATTCTACTTTCCGCAACTCCTCGGGTTGGCCGGCCCCGGGTCATGTGATGAGTATGCGGGACCTTGGCATTCTGGCGGAGCGGATCATCACCGTGTTCCCGGAGTATTACACCTATTTCGCCGAGACGGAGTTCCTCTTCGATGGTCGCGCGCCGGACAACCGGTTCAACCGCAATCCGATCCTGACCATGGGGATCGGGGCCGATGGGCTGAAGACCGGTCATACGCAAGAGGCGGGGTATGGGCTGGTTGGCTCTGCTGTCCAGGGCGACCGGCGGGTGACCTTCGTGATCACCGGGCTTCAGACGCCGCCGGAGCGCGCCCGGGAATCCGAGCGAATTCTCAATTGGGCCTTCCGCCAATTCGCTGAGCGTGAGGTGGTGACAGCGGGGACCGTGGTGGCGGACGCCGAGGTTTTCATGGGCGCATCTGCAACCGTGGGTCTGGCACCCGCCGAGGACGTCACCATGCTGATCCCCGCGGTGCAGGGCGATGAGATCGAGGCGGAAGTGGTCTATGAAGGGCCGATCCAAGCCCCGATTGAGGCGGGCACTGAGCTGGCCGAATTGGTGATCCGGATGGAGGGCTTCGATGAACGGCGCATCCCGCTTGTCGCGGCCACCACCGTTGAGCGCGGCGGGATTGGCACCCGGCTCACCACCGCCGCACGGCTGATCCTGCGGGACGTTCTGGGTGAAGCCGACGCACCCAGCCCAAGCGGATGACGAGGCGGACGGGGCTGTTCATCAGCCTGGAAGGGATCGACGGGTCGGGCAAATCCACCCAAGCGGAGTTGTTGGCCGAAGGGCTGGAGGCGGCAGGTCACGATGTGCTGCTGACACGCGAACCGGGCGGGTCGCCGGGGGCGGAGGAAATCCGCGCCCTGGTTCTCCGCGGCGACCCCGCGCGCTGGTCGGCGGAGACCGAGATCCTGCTTTTCACCGCCGCGCGCCGCGATCATATGGAGCGGGTGATCCAACCCGCGCTCGATGCAGGGCGGATTGTTGTCTGCGACCGGTTTGCCGACAGCACACGCATGTATCAGGGCCTGTCGCGCGGCGATCTACGGGATCTGGTCGACAGCCTGCATGATCTGATGATTGGGCGGGAGCCGGACCTAACAATCCTGATCGACATGGACCCCTCCGCCGGCTTGGCGCGGGCCAAAGGCCGGAACGGGGTGGAGGAGCGGTTTGAGGATTTTGGCCTTGAGCTGCAGGAGAGGATGCGCGCGGGTTATCTCGATTTGGCCAAGGCCGCGCCAGAGCGGTTCCGCGTCATTGACGGCGCCCGCGATATGAAGGCCGTGGCGCGGGACGTCTTGGCCGCCGCCACCGCCGCTTTGCCATGAGCGCTGAGGTCGACGCCCCGCCCGAAGCCGACCGTCTCGATGGCGCGCCGCATCCTCGCGAGACCCTGACGCTGTTCGGCCAGGGTGAGGCCGAAGCGGCTTTCTTGACCGCCTACACCTCCGACCGCCTCCACCATGCCTGGCTTCTGACCGGGCCGCGTGGAGTCGGAAAGGCGACGCTTGCCTGGCGCATCGCGCGTTTCCTGCTGGCCACTCCGCCCGAGACCGGGGACGCGCTCTTTGCCGCCCCGCCGCCTGAGACCCTCGACACCACCGCCGATCACCCGGTCAGCCGCCGCATCGCCGCCTTGTCAGAACCCGGGCTGATGCTGATCCGCCGCCCGTGGGACGAGAAAGCCAAACGCCACAAGGCTCAGATCACTGTCGATGAGGTGCGGAAACTAAACGGGTTTTTCGGCCTGACCGCGGGCGGCGACGGGCGGCGTGTGGTCATTGTGGATGCCGCGGATGAGATGAATGTGAGCGCCGCCAACGCGCTTCTGAAACTTCTAGA
>JANQNZ010000276.1 GCA_028279315.1 Rhodophyticola sp.
CGGCCTGGCGATTTGGTTGGTCTTGGTGCTGAGATCGGAGCGAGGCCGGATTTGGTTGGGATAAAGTGCACTCGTTCAGATGTGGGATCGCCAGTCCCCGGCCTGTCGATGCCCGGCTGCACGTCCCGCTGACACCCGGCGCCGCCTACCGCGTCAGCACCAATTGCCCCGATGTAATCTCGATCCGCTCAAACCGGCTGAGGTAACTCATGCCAAGCAGGCTCTCCTGCATCACGCCGGAATTGACCACCGCCGGCACATTCGCCTCCACAATCCCGCCAAGCGCCACTTCGGTCAGCCGCACGGGCGCCGTGTCGACCATGCCATTGGCAGTCATCGCCCGGCCTGAGAAAACCAGCCGTTCCAGATCAACACCCACGCGCCTCGCATCGGCCAAGGTCAGCACCATCTCCGTCGCGCCGGTATCGACGACAAAATTCACCGGGGTCTGATTGATCTCCAGCGTCAGATAGTAATGCCCATCGGGTGCGCGCGGCACTTCGATCACCGCGCCATCCATCATCACCGATTGGCGTGGTGCGACGGTGCTGCGGATATCCGACCAAAGCCCCGCGGCCACAATCGCGCCCAGGAAGATGAACACCCAAATCGCCGCCTGCTGCGCGACCTTGCCCATCTGATGGCGGTTCGCCACCAGGAAATAGCCCCCGATCACCGTCGCGAAGAGGCCGAGATAGATCAGGGTGGCGAGTTGATCACCGGTCATGGCCGTCAGGTTCCCTTGCCGCTCCCCTGTCATATAGGGGTGCGGCGGCCTCAAATCACCTGGAGATCCCGCAATCCATCAATCACAAATTGCACCGACAGCGCGGCCAGAAGCATCCCAAGAAGCCGCGTGACCACATTGATGCCCACCGGGCCAAGCAGGCGCTCAAGCGGGCCGGCGAGCAGGAAAGCGGCAAAAACACAGAGCAAAACCAAGACCATAACCCCATGGATCATCGCGATATGGGCGGTGTCGGCGCGGGGCGCACCTGCCAAAAGGATCATGGTTGTAATCGCGCCTGGCCCCGCGATCAGCGGGATGGCAAGCGGGAAGACTGACGGGTCGTCTGCCTCTGCGGCTTCGGCCTGGCTTTCATTCCGTGCGCGGCGGCGGTCGAAGAGCATATCGAGCGCGGTCAGGAACAGAAGGATGCCGCCCGCCATGCGAAAGGCGGGCATCGAGATGCCGAGGAAATCAAGCGCCGCCTCCCCGGTCAGGCCAAAAAGCGTCGACAGCCCAAGGCCAATCAGACAAGCTCGGATCGCGATACCGCGCCGCTCTCGCGCGGGCAGGCCTTGGGTCAGCGCCACAAAAAGCGGCGCTTTCCCAACCGGGTCGATGATCACGAATAGCGCGGTGAATGCGGCGATGGCGGCGGCGGCATCCATGGGTTAGTTCCGCAGCCTCGCCGCGCCGTCAAGGATCAGCCGGGCGCCCAAAAGCCCGAAGGCCAGGCCAAACCCCGCTTCGATCCAGCCGGTGAAGCGACGGTGTAGGCCCCGTGCAACGCCTGTGGAGAAGAGAAGCGCATAGCCGCCATAGACGATCTGCGCCGAAAGCGCGACGCCGAGGCCAACGGCCAAAAACCCAGTCAGTGAAAGCGCCAGACCGTTCAGATAAAGCGCCACGGCCACCCACATCAGCGCCGCTTTCGGGTTGGTCATGACCACCAGAAGCCCGGTCAGATAGGCGCGCGTGGTCGACAGACGGCGCGGCGTGGCGGGGGTGTCCGCGACCGGGCGGCGGATGGACCAGAGCGCCTTGGCCCCGAGGAAAAGCAGATAACTGCCGCCAATCAGGCGGAGCGCGGTCAGGCTCGCCGGATACGCCTC
>JANQNZ010000281.1 GCA_028279315.1 Rhodophyticola sp.
GTCTCCGACGACGACGCGCCGCTTCTGGCCGCGCTCAAAGCCAAACGTCGCGCGCTGGCCGAGGCCGCGAAGGTCCCCGCTTATGTGATCTTCCCCGACCGGACCTTGATCGAGATGGCTGAAACCCGGCCCCGGGATCTTGACGAGATGGCCCGGATTTCGGGCGTCGGCGCGAAGAAGCTGGAGCGCTATGGGGCGATCTTCCTTGAAGTCATCACGGGCGACACGCTTGCCCCGACACACCCCGCGCGGCGCAAACTGGCCGGGCGTGATGCGGGCGGGCTTTATGACCGGCTTCTGGCCGCACAATCTAATCTTGCCCGTGGACCCGAAGGTTTGGACAAACCGATGAGTTGCTCTGCCTCGCAATTGGCCAAACTGGCAGAGATGCGGCCGGGCGATCTGCACAGCCTCACGCGGCTTTTGGGCGACCGTCATGCGGAACGCTTTGGTGAGGCCTTTCTCGACGTGCTGCGCGAGGCGGGATAGAGCATTTTTGGGTTTGGCTCGCATCGCTTCTTCGCGGCCTCTCCCTTCGGTCGAACGCGAAAAGCGATCCATGTGCCTCAGATAAAACGCAAACTGCCTTAACCCACGCCCACCATATAGATGCCAAACCCATAGAAAAGCGTGCCCCAAAACGGGCTTTCGATCAGCATGTAGACCGCGAAACTGGGCTCAAGAAACCAAGGTGTGGGATCGGACACCATCGGGCCACCTCCTCGAAAAAAGGATAGGGCGCTTTGAGTTGACCCCCAGCCCCGACCCTACCTCGGCGCTTTGGGAGATCAAGCACCCTGCTCCCGGGCTCCGCCAGCTCGGGTCTCCAAAACCTCCACTGGAGGTTTGCCCCCGACGGCCCCTTTCCTGGGCTCCGCCCGCTCGGACCTGGAAACCTCCACTGGAGGTTTCCCAAGACGGTCCTCGCCCCATCTTTGCTTCCGAAATACTCCCGCCGGAGGCATCCACCGGGTGCCATACTCACCCGGTCAGATTGGGTCGGAGGCGTCTCACCCACTTTCCTCAATGCCCCGGATTCGACTTCGCAAAGGCTGCTTTCTGATCCTCCGTTGCCTCGGTCTGAAACTTCGCCTTCCACTCGGAATACGGCATCCCATAGACCACCTCCCGCGCGGCCTCCTTATCCATCTCGATCCCCCGCGCCTCCGCCGCTTCTCCATACCAGCGGCTCAGACAATTTCGGCAGAACCCGGTCAGGTTCATCATGTCGATATTCTGCACATCCTTGCGCTCATCGAGATGTTGCAAGAGGCGGCGGAAGGCGGCGGCTTCCAATTCGGTGCGGGTCTGGTCATCCATCTCAGGGTCTCTCCCAAATCTGACACTCTCTCAAACCTGGGCGATCTCCAGCGCGGCTTCAAGCATCGGCGCCAAACGTGCGCCCCACGCGGCCTGTTCGGCTTCGGTCTCAATCAGGTCATTCCGCACCTCGACCAGCACATGGGGCCGGTGCGGCACCACCCCATGGCGATACATACTGTCGCCGGGCAGATGGCCGGTATAGGGCTCGTTATCCCCCACACAAAGGTCCGGCTCGGCATTCAGCCGTGCGATCAGCGGCAGCGCCAGGCGGCTGTCGCCGGCATAAAGCACCCCCACATGCCAAGGTCGGGGCGGACGCCCGCGGAACTGCTTGGTGAAGGAATGGATCGCGACCACCACGGGCCGGTCCCGCGCTTCGATCAGCTCGTTAAGCGACGCGTGATAGGGCCTGTGGAGGAGGGTGAGCCGCCGTTCAACCTCCACCGCATCTGCGTGGCGATTGCCCGGGATGATCGTGCCGTCATAAAGCTTCATCAAAAGGGTTGGGTCATCCTCGCCCCGGTTTGGGTCGATGACGAGGCGCGAGAAGGTGGAGGCAATCATCGGCGCGTCCAGATGCGCGGCCAAGCTCCGCGCCAAGCCAAGGGCACCGATATCATAGGCGATGTGACGCGCCATATCGTCCGCCGCCAGACCCAGATCACCATCCGACACCGCCTGCGGCACATGGTTTGAGGCATGGTCGCAAGTCACGACCCACCGGCCCGGCCTCTCCTGCCCTTCGATCTCAAATGGCGCGGTCATCTCGCTGTCACTCTTGCCTGTCAATTCCCGCTCTTAAGCCAGCCATGACGGGAGCGCCAGTTGTCCTGGCCCCGGTTTTCCGCCATAGGGGGAAGGGGACGGATGTGAGCGCAAACATAAGCACGACCAATAGGGACTTCACCGCAGATATGAGACGCCTCAGAAATGTGAAGATCGTGGCCACGCTTGGCCCGGCTTCGAACGATTACCGCACAATCCGGGCGCTGTTTGAGGCGGGCGCGGATGTGTTCCGGCTGAATATGAGCCATGGCGACCATGCTGAGATCCGCGCGCGGCATGAGATCATCCGCAAGGTGGAGGCCGATGTGGGCCGGCCCATCGCGATCCTCGCGGACCTTCAGGGGCCGAAACTGCGCTGTGGCACCTTCGCGGATGATTTGGCCCATGATCTGGTGACCGGCGCGACATTCCGCTTTGACCTCAGCGACCGGCCCGGCGACGCGACCCGGGTGCAGCTGCCCCATCGGGAGATTTTCGATGCGCTTCAGCCGGGCGCGCATCTTCTGGTGAATGACGGCAAGGTGAAGCTCAGGGTCGAAGATTGCGGCGAGGATTTTGCCGATTGCACCGTCCTTGCGGGTGGTCCGATTTCGAACCGCAAAGGCGTGAATGTGCCGGATGTGGTGTTGCCGCTGGCCGCGCTTTCGGAGAAAGACCGGCGCGATCTGGAGTTTGTCTGTGAGCTTGGCGTCGATTGGCTGGCGCTTAGCTTTGTGCAGCGGGCTGAGGATGTGGAAGATGCGCGGGGCTTGGCCAAAGGCCGCGCGGCCATCCTGTCGAAGATCGAGAAACCGGCTGCGGAAAAGGCCTTTGATGAGATCCTGGCCGCCTCTGACGGGATCATGGTGGCGCGGGGTGATCTGGGCGTGGAGCTTCCCGTCCAGAACGTGCCGCCGATCCAGAAACGTCTGGTCCGGAAATGCCGGGCGGCGGCGAAACCGGTGATTGTGGCGACCCAGATGCTGGAGAGCATGATCGAAAGCCCGGTGCCGACGCGCGCCGAGGTTTCGGATGTGGCGACCGCGATCTATGAAGGCGCCGATGCGGTCATGTTGAGCGCGGAATCCGCCGCCGGGGGATATCCGATCGAAGCGGTCACCACGATGAACAATGTCGCCATCGAGGTGGAGGCCGACCCGACCTATCACGAGATCATGCGCGCCTCGCGGATGGTGAAACGGTCCTCGGTCGCCGATGGGATCGTGGCCTCAGCCCGCGAGATTGCCGAGACGACGGATATCAAGGCGATCTGTTGTTTCACCCAATCGGGGACAACGGCGAGCCTCGTGGCCCGGGAACGCCCCGCCGTGCCGATCCTGGCGCTGACGCCGCTCACCCATGTGGCCCGGCGGATGTGCCTGACCTGGGGTACCAATTGCTTCATCACCGAAGGGGAGGTCAATCGCTTCAAACTGGCCGTGGTCTCAGCCGCGCGCGCCGCCCGCCAAGGTGGGTTTGCGGGCGAGACCGATCAGATCGTGGTGACTGCGGGCGTGCCGTTCAATGTGAAGGGCACCACGAACATCATCCGCGTCGCGCCCTGTGCGGAGCGGCTGATCTACGCCACCGATCCAGATTGACGGGGGGCGGGGCGGTGCCGTCGGATATCCTTCTGGTGATCGCAACCTTGGTGGCGGGGTCTTCGCTTGCCGCAATCCTCTCGGCCTGGGCCGACCGGCGCTGGCCGCTGATCTCCTTCATCAGCTTGGCGATTGCGCTTGGGCTTTTTGCCTTTGTGCATGTCTCAACGGCGACGGGCCTGACCTGGACGACAATCCCTGACGCCTTTGTCTCGGTGGCGGCGCGCATTCTGTGAAAGCTCGGGCAAAGCCGTAGCGGCGCTCCACCCGCTCGGGCTCGAAGACATCTATTCGACCCTCTCCGTCTTTGCTTCAAAAATACCTCCCGCCGGAGGCATAGCGCGGCGAGGAGGGCTCCGGGAGGAGCCTGACGAGCCGCGCCCCCTTGCGCCAAACCTCAAAGGGCGCTACATGGCGCGCTCTGATCGGTGCGGCCGGCCAAAGTGGCATGCCGAGTCGCGCCTGAACCGACCCCGAATGATGGAGACGGAAATGCCCAAGATGAAGACCAAATCAAGCGCCAAGAAGCGCTTTAAGATGACGGCTTCGGGTAAGGTGAAAGCCGCCCAAGCCGGGAAACGTCACGGCATGATCAAGCGGACGAATAAGTTCATCCGCGATGCGCGCGGGACATCGACCTTGTCGGCGCCCGACGCGAAGATCGTGAAATCCTACATGCCTTACGACCGCTGAAGGAGGCCTGACATATGTCCCGCACCAAAGGGGGCACTGTTGCCCACCGCCGTCATAAGAAAATCGTCGATCAGGCCAAAGGCTATTACGGCCGCCGGTCCACGAATTTCAAAACCGCGACCCAGGCCGTCGACAAGGCCAACCAATACGCGACCCGCGACCGCAAGAACCGCAAACGCCAGTTCCGCGCGCTGTGGATTCAGCGGATCAACGCCGCCGTGCGCGCCCATGATGAGGCGCTGACCTATTCGCGTTTCATCAACGGGCTGGCGAAAGCCGGGATCGAGGTGGACCGCAAGGTTCTGGCCGATCTGGCCGTGCATGAGCCCGACGCCTTCGGCGCCATCGTGGATCAGGCCAAAGCGGCGCTGTAACCGGCGCAGTTCGTCCGATTAGAGTTGAGACAGGCAGCCCTTGGGCTGCCTTTTCTCATTCTGGCTCAAAGGCTCGCGTAAACCGCCCGCTCATAGGCGTCATAGGTGTTCATGAAGCGCTCTTCGACGAAGGGCAGGGATTGGGTCATGATCACCGCGCAGACATCCCGGCCCGGGTCGATCCAGTAATGGGTGTTGCAGACCCCGGCCCAACTTTGCGACCCGGCGGAGCGTTTGCCGGGGATATCGGCGCCATTACGCATAAACGCAAAACTATGGCCCACAGGTGTGCCCGGGAACGGGTCGAAACTGGCCGTGAGCGGCGGGGCCGAGGTGATCATCTTCTCAAAACTCAAGCCATCCATCTGGTCATTTAGCATATTGGCCAACCCCTCTTCCGAGAGGATGCGGTTGCCATCGAGCGCGCCGCCATTCAGCACCATCCGCAGAAACCGCATGTAATCCGGCGCCGTGGAATAAAGCGCATGGCCCATGCCGTAGACCTCGGGTTGTGGTGGTGGGGCCAGCTCAAACGGGCCGAAATGGCCGTCTTCGCCGCGGATCGACACATCGCACAACCGGTCGGTCAGCGCGTCGGGCTCAAACGCGGTGTCATTCATGCCAAGAGGATCAAAGATCTCCTCCCGGCAGAAGGCATCGATCCGGCGGCCATCGACCTCTTCCACCATCCGGCCCAGCCAATCGATGCCGGGGCCATAGCCCCATTTCGTGCCGGGATCGGAGGTGAGCGGATACATCAGTGACGATTTGAGGCCGGAGAGGACCGTCGGATGCTCCGTCACCTCCATATATTTTGGGATTTCGGTGTTCCAGAACTCATACTCCAGCCCGCTGGTATGGGTCGCCAGATGCCGCGCGGTGGCCTGGGTCTTGGGCGCGCGTAGGATCGGCGTATCACCGTCGAACCCGTCGAGAACCTGGATATCGGTCCATTCCGGCAGCACCTCGGCCACGGGCGTGTCCATGGACATCTTTCCGCGGTCGATCAGGATCATCGCGGCCAGCGATCCGATCCCCTTGGTCATCGAGAAGACCCGGAAAGCGGTATCTTCGCCCGCCGCGCGCCCCTCAGCCGCCTGGCCTGAGGCGCCACTGAAGGTGATCCCGCCTGCATTCCCGACCATCCCGACCGCAAAGGGCACATCCTCTGTGGCCACGGCCCTATCCATGACCTCTTGCATCTCAGTCATCATCCCCTCCCATGTGATGTGATGGCAAACTCTAGGGGAGGTTGCCGCTGGTGGGAAAGGAAAACCGAGCAAGTGGGCGTGGGCCTTTGTTGATCCGGCGACCGCTGACCTGTCGCTTAGGCGATCTCGCCTAAGCTGGGGGAGCGAAGGCGTCCATGCTCAGCGGGGGCAGCTTCCGCGGCACCCTGGGCCCGTTCCTGCACAACCAGCTCCGGGGCAAGCGGATCATGGCCCGGCGCAGCCTCCTCCGTCGCATACCCTTCAAAGAGCGCGACCTCATAACGATAAACGCGCGCCCTGGCTCGCTCCAAATCGCGGCTCAGACCCTGCACCTCATCGGCCAGGCGCCGGACCTCTTGCTCGGCATGATCCCTGGCCTCGCGGGCGGTCTTGCGATCGTGCAAGAGCTTGTCGATCCGGTTTTGGTGGGCGAGTTCACTGTTGGACAGGGTGGCCGCAAACTGGGACCGCGCCAGCAGATAGCCGCCAACCCCGGAGATCGCGATGAGGAAGAAAATGACGGCAAGATTTAAAAGGATGGTCATGGGTGGTCCCTCTTCCTAAAGGCGCCGCTCGACGACGACGAAATCAACGCGGCGGTTCAAAGCTTCGGCCTCCCGCGTCGCGGCAGCGCTGATCAACTGCCGTGAGCCAAAGCCGGCGGGTTCATAAGCATCGCGATCATGGCCAGAGGCGGTGATGGCGGCGATGACGGCCTCGGCCCGTTCCCAGGACAGGACCAGGTTTTCGGTTTCATCACCAGTTGGGTCCGCATGGCCGCGCACCAGGATGCGGATATTCGGGCAACTGGCGACGCCTTCGGCGAACGAAAAGGCGGCTTCCAAATCCTCGGGCTCCGGGTCGATCGATCCGGCGGCGAAGCGGATCGTCAGACGCTCGGCGGCGCCTTGCAGATTGGCGCGGCAGGTTTCGGGATCGGCTTGGCTTTGACCAAGGATCGCGGCGCGGCCCGGACGGCCCGATTGGTGATCGATGGATTGCGAGGTGAGGATGATATCCTCCAGGTCGTCGCGGTTGCGGAAGGTTGGCGCCTCCTCGGCCTCGGCCAATCGGTCAAAGGTCACCCGCTCAGGTGGCGCGATGGACCGCCCGGGGTCATTTGCCACGGTGGGGCCAGCCTCAGGCACGGGGAACCCGGCATCCGGTGCCTGCGCGACGGCCAGAAACCCGCCGATCATGCCCGCCGCGGCGAACAAGGCCGCAGCCGCAAGCGTGGAGGAGGCAGAGAGGCCGCGCCGACCCGCGTCTTGGTCCATGGGGGCCACATCCGCCTCACCCAAAGCCTCGACATCCTCTGACAGGCGTCTTCTGAATATCGCCATAGCCCATACTCCGTGCACTGTGATGACGATGGGCCAGGGCCCGGTCATCAGGTTACTCACTGGATGCAGCCCTTGGCGGGGCGATATGGAGGCCCTGGAGATGGGAGCGTTTGGTGCGTCAACCCCCTAAAAACACAAGGTGGTCGACCACTCCCCGGGGTCCATATGTGACGGATTGGCTTGGTTGGTTTTTGTGCCTATCTGCTCACGTGCATCTGCCTACAACTGTCGGATTATTCTACGATTTCCGACTTGGCAGAAGGCTGACGCCGGTCGGGATTTCAGTCAACGCTGCGGCATGGGTAGGCGCATTACTTGTACATGTATGTTGCAAGAATGCCCCGGTTTTGGGGGGTGATGGGGGATCCGGTACCGTTCCCTAGGCTCACGATTCGCCGACCTGGCCGGCGAAGCCCCGTCCTGGTCTACCCGGGTGCTGCTTGCATTCCCGCCGCCCCATGATAGGTGAGACGCCGGATTTTCGGGATCGGAGAGATCGGCCATGGACGGCTTGGACGCGCTGAAATCGGAGTGGTTGGGGCGGATCGGCACGGCAGATGACGAGGCCGCGCTGGAAGAGATGCGGGTGGCCGCGCTTGGCAAGAAAGGCGAGATCAGCCTGAAGATGCGCGAGCTTGGCAAGATGACGCCTGAGGAGCGCCAGGTGGCCGGCCCCGCCTTGAACGCGCTGAAAGACGAGGTGAACGCGGCGATTGCGGCGAAGAAAGCCGGCTTGGCGGATGCGGCGCTGGATGAGCGGTTGAAGGCCGAGTGGCTGGACGTGACGCTGCCCGCGCGGCACCGGCGGGCGGGGACGATCCACCCGGTCAGCCAGGTCACCGAAGAGGTGATCGCGCTTTTCGCCGATATGGGGTTTTCGGTCGCCGAAGGCCCGCAGATCGAGACCGATTGGTATAATTTCGACGCGCTCAATATCCCCGGCCACCATCCGGCCCGGGCGGAGATGGACACATTCTATATGCACCGGAAAGAGGGCGATAACCGCCCGCCCCATGTGCTGCGGACCCACACCTCACCGGTGCAAATCCGCCATATGCAGGCGCATGGCGCGCCTTGCCGGGTGATTGCCCCGGGCCGTGTCTATCGCGCGGATTATGACCAGACCCATACGCCGATGTTCCACCAGGTGGAGGGGCTGGCGATCGACCGCGATATCTCCATGGCGAACCTCAAATGGGTGCTGGAGGAGTTCTTCACCGCCTATTTCGGAACCAAAGTGAAAACCCGTTTCCGCGCCTCGCATTTCCCGTTCACCGAGCCCTCGGCGGAGGTGGACATCCAATGCGCCTGGGAAGGCGGCACGGTGAAGGTCGGTGAGGGCGAGGATTGGCTGGAGGTCTTGGGCTCCGGCATGGTGCACCCCCATGTCCTGCGCGCGGGAGAGATCGACCCCGACGAGTGGCAGGGTTTTGCCTTCGGCATGGGCATCGACCGGATCGCGATGTTGAAATACGGGATTCCCGATCTGCGGGCGTTTTTTGACTCGGATCTGCGGTGGCTCAGGCATTACGGGTTCAGTGCGCTGGAGGTGCCGACGGTGCATGGGGGGGTGTAAAGAGATGCTTGATTTGCCTCTTCTGATTTCTTTGGGGGCGCTTGCGGTATCTTCTTGGACACTTTGGGCAACACTGCTGAAGCGTGGCACAGTGAAGATGACAAGGCCGACGGTGATCTATCTGGGTCCAGACGCTTCCGACGACAAAGCTCCAAAGGTATTTCTAAGATTTCTGCTTTACGCCACCTCCCGCCGCGGGCGCGTTCTTCAAAGCCTCTACGTGCGTCTTCGATCGCCAGAAGCTACGCAGGCATTCCCGATTTGGGTTTACGGCGATGAAAAACTTACGAGAGGCAGCGGGTTGTTTGTCGGGCCGCAAGGTGTTGCCACCAACCATCACTTCTTGTTGAGCGGTCGCAACGAACGTTTTCAGTTTAATGAAGGACCAACTGAAATTGAGGTCTTGGCGTTTCTTGTCGGTGATGGGAAGGAACGCAGTTTAGGAAAGTGGTCGGTGGAGGTGACCGCCGAACATGTTGGAGTACTCTCCAATGGATTGGCCGGGGTCTACTTTGACTGGGGCGGCGACCACAGGGCGTACACCAGCAAAGTCGACGAAAAACCCAGCACCGCAAGGACGCCTGACTTGTCCCCCTCGATGCTTTTCCTCCTTAACCAGCATCTCGAACAAGCTTCCAAGGACCAGCCCGAATAGCGTCGAAGGCGCCGGGCGAGCGCCTGCCCGTCCCGGCGGGCTGGCGCTTTGATGACGTGGGCGCACCGATCCTTCTTCGGATGTGTTTGGTGGCCATAAAGCGCTCTGAACCGAGGTTGCGGCGCCATCCCACGGGCAGGCGCTCGCCCGGCTGGTGTTGCGAGGGGGACCGAAGGGGTGGCGGGACAAGTCCCGCCCTACGGAAGTCGTCCCCGGCGCGCGCGGGGCTTGACCTTACTGTCGCCAACCACACCTATCGGCTCACGGACAGCCTGAAAGACCCTGCCCACATGAAATCCGCCCCGTCCCTCCAACGTATGGTCCAGATCATGGACCACGCCCTCATGCCCGATGCCGCGCATCTGGTGTTGCAACCGGTTTGCCTGGAGATCGAGGCCGATGTCGGGATCGCCAATATGGACCAGGACGAAGCGCGGCAGATCATGGCGGAGATCGATGCGAAGTCCTCCGCCCTTCTGGCGGTGCTGGCGATTATCCTCGCCACTTCGGCCTTCATCTTCTCGCTGGATCAGACCTGGCTGACCCTGGTGCTGATGTTTGGGCAGATCGTGTCAATCTCGATCTCGATCCTGTTTCTGCTGCGCTGCTTGATCTATGAGCCTTCGCCGCGCCTGCGCCGGGTGTTTGAGCTGAGCGAGGTGGCCGCTGAATTCCACCTTCAGATCGAGGCAATCAAACAGGTGCGCTATTTTAACCGGGTGATTGTGTTGACGGTGGTCACCTGCGTCCTGTTCTTCGCCATGTCGGTTGTTGTCGGCGTCGATGCGATGATGTGACGGCGGGGTATCCGCCCTGTCTCAAGCACGACAGAAGCCGGGTATCGACAGGCCGAGGGCTGGCGATCCTCGGGTTGATCGGCCGCACTTTATCCCCGCCAAATCCGGCGTCGCTCAGATCGAAGCGCCTAGCTTTGCCCAATCGCCAGACCGCCCGGCGGCCTGGCGATGCCCGGCGCCTTCGGCTTGATTCCGGGTGGGGGACGTAGAACGTCAGTGGTTTGGTGTGGATGCCCGCAAAACACCGGGGTTTTCCACCCGCCCCCCATCGGCTATGCACCGCGCGACCCACGCGATCCGGACCAAGAGCAAAGACCATGAAATTCACCCTGTCCTGGCTGAAAGACCATCTGGAAACGGATGCCTCTCTGGAAGAGATCACCGAGACCCTCACCGATATCGGGCTGGAGGTCGAGGAAGTCGAGGATCGGGCCAGCCGGTTGGCGGAGTTCACCCTCGGCAAGGTCGTGAGCGCCGATCCGCACCCCGACGCGGACCGCTTGCGCGTCTGTCAGGTGGAGACCGATGAGGGCGTGAAGCAGATCATCTGCGGGGCGCCCAATGCGCGGGCCGGGATCACCGTGGTGATTGCGAAACCGGGGGTCTATGTGCCGGGGATCGACACCACGATTGGGGTCGGTAAGATCCGCGGTGTGGAAAGCTTCGGGATGATGGCCTCCGAACGCGAATTGGAACTGAGCGACGAGCATACCGGCATTATCGAACTGCCAAGCGGAGAGGTGGGGGACCGTTTCATCGATTGGCTGGCGGCGAATGACCCCTCCAAGGTCGACCCAGCGATCGAAATTGCGATCACGCCGAACCGGCAGGATGCGTTGGGCGTCCACGGCATTGCCCGCGATTTGGCGGCGCGGGGTCTGGGCACATTGAAACCTTATGAGGTGAAGCCGGTGGCGGGCGGGTTCCCAAGCCCGATTGGCGTCAGCATCGATGCCGATACGCTGAACGACTGTCCGCATTTCGCGGGCCGGGTGATCCGCGGCGTCAAGAACGGCCCCTCGCCGGACTGGATGCAGGATAGGCTGCGGGCGATTGGGCTGCGGCCGATCTCGGCGCTGGTCGATGTGACCAATTACTTCACCCATGACCTGAACCGACCGCTGCACGTCTTCGATGTGGATAAGGTGAAAGGCGATTTGAGGGTGCATCGCGCCAAAGGCGGCGAGACGCTGATGGCGCTGGATGACAAGGAATACACGTTCCTGCCCGAGCAATTGGTGATCTCGGACGACCATGGCGCGGAGAGCATCGGCGGCGTCATGGGCGGGGCGGAGACCGGCTGCACCGCTGAAACCGTAAATGTCTTTGTTGAAAGCGCCTGGTGGGACACGATCCGCACCGCCTATACCGGCCGCGATCTGAAGATCAATTCCGATGCGCGGTACCGGTTCGAACGCGGCGTGGACCCGGAATTCACCCGGCCTGGGCTTGAAGCCGCGACGAAGATGATCCTGGAGCTTTGCGGTGGGGAGGCGTCGGAGATTGCTGAGGCGGGCGCGCCGATTGAGACCGCGCGGAGCTATCCGCTTGATACTAAGCGGGTGCAGAGTCTCGTCGGCATGACGATCCCGAAGGCGGATCAGATTGCGTCGCTGACCGCGCTCGGCTTCTCGGCCACGGGCACGGGCGATGTGTTGGAGGTCTGGGTGCCGTCCTGGCGGCTCGACATCCAAGGCGAGGCCGATCTGGTGGAAGAGGTCGCGCGGATGGCGTCGCTCACCAAACTGGAGCCGCAGCCGATGCGCCGCGCCAAGCCGGGTGTGCCGGAACCCGTGCTGACGCCGATGCAACTGCGCGAACGGACCGCGCGGCGGACCATGGCGGCACTGGGCTATAATGAGTGCGTGACTTACAGCTTCATTGACCGCGACAGCGCGGCGCTCTTCGGCGGCGGGGATGATGGCTCCATGCTCGACAACCCGATCTCGTCCGAGATGAACCATATGCGCCCTGCGCTTCTGCCCGGCCTCTTGCAGGCGGCGGCGCGGAACCAAGCGCGCGGGCGCATGGACCTGGCACTCTTTGAGATCGGCGCGGCCTTCCATGGCGGAGAGCCCGGAGAGCAGCATTTGCTCGCCACGGGGCTTCTGATTGGCGGGTCCGGCCCGCGCGATCCTTACGGGGCGCGGCGCCCGGTGGACGTCTATGACGTGAAGGCCGATGCCGAGGCGGTTCTGGCGGCCATGGGTGCGCCCGCGAAGGTGCAGATCCTGCGCGGGGCGCGAGAGTGGTGGCATCCGGGGCGGCACGGGATGATTTGCCTGGGGCCGACGAAGGTGTTGGGTGTGTTTGGAGAGATCCATCCGAAGATCCTGGCCGCGATGGATGTGAAAGGTCCGGCCATGGGGTTCACACTTTGGCCCGAAGAAATCCCGATGCCACGCAGCAAAGGCGCGAGCCGAGGCGCTGTCGAGATCGCCGATCTGCAAGCGGTGGAGCGCGACTTTGCCTTCGTCGTGGATGCGGATGTGGAGGCGCTGAACCTGGTTAATGCGGCGGCGGGGGCCGATAAGGCGTTGATCGAAGAGGTGCGGGTGTTCGACGAGTTCATCGGTGGCAGTTTGGGCGAGGGCAAGAAATCCATCGCGCTGACCGTGCGGATGCAGCCGACCGACAAGACCCTGACCGAAGATGAGATCGAGGCGGTAGGGGCGAAGATTGTGGAGAAGGTCGGCAAGGTCACGGGCGGTGTGCTGAGGGGCTAGCCGCGTGTCGCCTCCGGCGGGAGTATTTGGGAAGCAAAGATGGGGGGTGTGATGGCGCTGAAGGTGTATCTGTCGGGTGAAATTCATACCGATTGGCGGGAGCAGATCGTGGCGGGCGCCGAGGGCCTGGAGGTGGTCTTCGACAGCCCCGTCACTGATCACGCGGCGAGCGATGATTGCGGGGTCGCGATCTTGGGCGCGGAGCCGGACAAGTATTGGCACGATCATAAAGGCGCGATGGTGAATGCCATTCGGACCCGAAAGGGGATCGAAGCGGCGGATGTGGTGGTCGTGCGGTTTGGCGAGAGATATCGCCAGTGGAACGCAGCCTTCGATGCAGGCTACGCGGCGGCTTTGGGCAAGTCCTTGATCGTCTTGAGCATGGATGAGCATCAGCATGCCTTGAAAGAAGTTCATGCCGCAGCCCTTGCCGTAACGTCAGAGCCGCGCCAGGTGGTCGACATTCTGCGCTATGTGCTGACCGGGAAACTGCCGGGCTGACGTCAGGTTTTTCTTTGTCCCGGCTCAAGCTGGCGTAGCATGGGCGCCATGGAATTCGACTATGTGATTGTGGGTGGCGGCTCGGCGGGATGTGTCTTGGCCGCGCGGTTGAGTGAGGATCCGGGCGCCTCGGTTTGTCTGATCGAGGCGGGTGGCGGGGGGCGCGACATCTTCATACGTGCCCCGGCCTTGGTGGCGACGATGATCTCGGGTCGACCCAAGATCAACAATTGGGCGTTTCGGACCGTGCCGCAGCCGGGGTTGAACGGGCGGCGTGGGTTTCAGCCGCGGGGTAAGGCGCTTGGCGGCTCCTCCGCGATCAATGCGATGCTGTATGTGCGGGGGCACCCAAGCGATTACGACAGCTGGGCCGATCTCGGCTGCGAGGGCTGGGATTGGCAGAGTGTCTTACCCTATTTTCGGCGGTCGGAGCGGTTTCATGGGGAAGCCGGTGCGCTCCACGGTACGGAAGGGCCATTGCAGGTTGGCCCGCAAAGCGCGCCGCGGGCGATTTCGCGTGCGTTTCTGGAGGCCTGTGAGGCGGCGCAGGTTCCCGTGACAGAGGACTTCAATGGGCCGCGGCAGGAGGGGGCGGGGCTTTACCATGTGACCCAATTCCAGGATGGGCCGCAGAAAGGCGAGCGGTGCTCTGCGGCGGCAGCCTATTTGTTTCCGGTGATGGAGCGGCCCAATCTGACGGTGCTCACCCGGGCGCTGACTGAGAAAGTTCTGATCGAGGACGGGCGCGCCACGGGGGTGCAGATCCGGCGGCGCGGGCAGACGGAGCAGGTCCGCGCGCGGCGAG
>JANQNZ010000309.1 GCA_028279315.1 Rhodophyticola sp.
CACGATCCGGAGTATCAGGAGGTCGCCGAGATCCGGCGGAATGCCGCGAAAAGCGTGTTGATCTTGGTCGAAGGGGTGTGAAGCGGTTTCGCCCGCTCCGCGCGGGCGACCGGCGCGAGGCCCGCCCTCACCCGCCAGATCGGCGGGATCGGCCGGGCCTGATGCCTCCGGCGGCCATATTTTTTTGGGATGAAGAAGGGAAGGCTGCGTTTAGGGGAGGATGGCGAGCCAAGCGGCAGCCGTCAGGACCGTGAGCGCGGTGCCGATCAAGACAGCGGAGGCCACGACCCGACGGGCGACCCCGTAGATATTGGCAAAGAGATAGGCGTTGACCCCGGGCGCCATGGCGGCGGTCAGGGTGGCGGAGCGCAGTTGTGCGTCGCTGAGATCGGTCAGAGTGGTGCCAAGGGTGAAGGCAATGGCCGGGTGCAGGATAAGCGAGATGACGCAGATGAACGCGATGGTCAGCGCATCGCCTTCGGGTTTGTAGCGGTAAAGGACGCCGCCGAGGCCGAAAAGTGCCGCCGGAAGAGCGGCGCGGATCATGAGGTTCAGGGCTTCGTCGAGAACCGTGGGGATCGGCAGGCCGGAGAGATTGACCAGAAACCCGAGCCCCACGCCGATCATCAGCGCGTTGCGGAACATGGCGACCGAGACGGTGCGGATCAGCCGCCCGGGGCCTGATGTATCGGCCTTGACGATCTCCATCGCGGTGATGCCGACGAGGTAGCAGAACGCCGCGTGGAGGGCGACGATGGCATAGTTTGGCCCAAGCGCGTCCGCCCCATAAGCGCGCTCAGTGATCGGCAGGCCCAGAAGGACCGTGTTGGCGAAGAGGCAAGAGAAGCCGATGGCCACGCTGTCGGGCCAGGGGCGGTGGAACAGAAGCCGCGCGCCGAAGAGGCCCGCGAAGAAGCAGACTGTGGAGCCTACGTAGAAAGAGATCAGCAGCTTCCAGTCGAACTCCTGCCCCAGATCAAGGGTGGCGATGGCCATGAACAGAAGGCAGGGGATCGCGAATTTCTGGGTGAAGGTCATGAGGCCCTCGACCGCCTCATCCGAGAAAAGACCACGCCAGACCGCGGCGTAACCGGCGCCGATCACCAGGAAGACCGGCAGGACAACGGCGAGGAGATCGGCCATGCGGGCCTTAGACCTCGTAGCGGATCACCATGCCGTCATAAGCCGGGGTGACATGGTCTGGGGTCTCGGCCTCAACGGTTCGATAGTCGAGATCGATATGCATATTGGTCAGAACCGCGCGGCGGGGTGCGGCGCGGGCGATCCAGGTGAGCGACTTCTCCAGATGGGCGTGGGAGGGATGCGGGCTGCGCCGAAGCGCGTCTAGGACCCAGCAATCGAGATTGTCGAGGACCGGCCAAACTGTGTCAGGGATGTCCGAGACATCCGGCAGATAAGCCAAATCGCCAATCCGGAAGCCCAGACTATCGATGGAGCCGTGGATGACCTCAAAGGGCCTGAAGGTGATCGGCCCCCCTGCCCCGTCGATCGTTACAGGCCCGTCGATCCCATGGAGGTCCAGGATCGGCGGATAGGCCGACCCCTCAGGTTGCACAAAGGCATAGCCGAAGCGGCTGAGCAGGTCGTTTTGGGTGGGCCCGTCGGCATAGACGGGCAGCCGCTGGCGCATGTTGAAGACAATCATGCGGAGATCATCCAGCCCATGAACATGATCCGCATGGGCGTGGGTGAAAAGCACCGCGTCAAGCCGTCCGGTGCCGGTGTCGAGCAGTTGCTGGCGCAGATCCGGGGAGGTGTCGATGAGGACCGCCGTCTCGCCCTCCTCCGTGATCCGCTCCACCAGCAGCGAACAGCGGCGGCGGCGGTTTCGGGGCTCATTGGGGTCACAGTCGCCCCAAACCCCGCCCAAACGCGGCACCCCGCCGGAGGAGCCGCAGCCGAGGATGGTGAAGCGCAGCTCCGCCATTCAGGCCGCCGCCTGCCACCGGGCGGCTTTCCAGAACAGCCGGTCGAAATTGGCATTGGTTTGGGCGGCGAAATCGGCTTCGGAGAGGCCAAAAAGCTCGGCGCCCACCCGGGCCGTGTGGACCGTGTAAGCCGGTTCATTGCGTTTGCCGCGGAAAGGGGGCGGAGCGAGATAAGGCGCGTCGGTTTCGACCAGGATGCGGTCGATGGGCGCGGCGGCGAAGATGTCACGCAACTCAGTCGATTTCGGGAAGGCGGCAATGCCGGACATGGACAGGTAGAAGCCGAGGTCTAGCGCGGCTTGGGCCAATCCCGCGCCGGAGGAGAAACAGTGCATGACGCAGGTATAGGCACCTGCGCGATGCTCCTCGGTCAGGATGCGGGCCATGTCGTCATCGGCGGCGCGGGCATGGATGATGAGCGGCAGGCCGGTGCGGCGCGCGGCCTCGATATGGATGCGTAGGCTCTCCTGCTGAACCGCCGCAGTTTCGGCGGTGTAGTGGTAATCGAGCCCGCTTTCGCCGATGCCGACGAATTTCGGATGGGTGGCGAGGGCCTCCAACTCTTCCACCGTGGCCAGCGGCTCTTCCGCCGCGCTCATCGGATGGGTACCGCCAGCCCAGAAGACAGGCGCATGGGCCTCGGCGATGGCGCGGACCTGAGGCGCGAGGCGCAGTTTGGTGCAGATCGTGACCATGCGGGTCACGCCCGCCGCGACCGCGCGGGCCACGATCTCGGGCAATTCCTCAGCGAAATCGGGGAAATCCAGATGGCAATGGCTATCCGTAATTTCGGGCGGGGTGGGCATGTTAGGCCTGCTTTCGGGAAAGCTCAGGCGGGAATGCGCGCCGCCGTCTTATCGATCTGCAAACACATATCGAGGATGAGCGCGGCAGGGTCAAGATTGACCGCCTTGCCGCGGCGGGCCCGCGCGGTGAGGGATTGGGCCAAATCAGCCCAGGCCCGGCCCGTGGCAGGATCGGGGGCGAGGCGGGTGAGGGTTTGCGCCTCCCCCGTCACGATATCAGGGGGTGCGGTCCCGGTGGCGCCGGTTCGGGCCAAACGCGCAAGCAGGCGGTCCAGGAGCGTCAGTGTCAGATCGAACCGCTCGGCCTCCCCCCGGGCGGCTGCGGCTTCGGCCAATTTGGCGGCGCGGGCGCGGTCCATGCCCGGCATATCGGCGAAAAGCGCCAGGATGTCGGCGTAGAGCGTAAGGCCATCCATCTCGATCAGGCGCGCCGCGTCACCGACGGAGCCTTGGGCAAGCTCTGCCAGCGGGCCGGAGGCGTCGGTGGCGATCCCGGCTTGGGT
>JANQNZ010000313.1 GCA_028279315.1 Rhodophyticola sp.
ATTTCACCACCGTGGGCACGCGCGGCGCCATGCGCGGCGCTATCTCGGCTTATGTGGAGGGCGCCATCCGCCCCCATATCGCCGGGCGTTTTGCCGATCTCCTTCGCGCTGCTGTCCTGCATCCGGTCATGATCCTCTATCTCGATCAGGACAGTTCCATCGGGCCACGCTCCCGGGTCGGCCTCCGCCGAAACCGCGGTTTGAATGAGAACCTGGCCCGCGAGGTTTTGGAACTGCACACGCTTGGCAGTGGCTATACGCAGCGCGACGTGACCGAGTTCGCCGAGCTTCTGACCGGGGTGACCACAAATCGTGACGGGGAGTTTCTGTTCTTGCAACTCCGCGCGGAGCCAGGGCCTGAGGAGGTTTTGGGCGAAACCTATGGTGCTTGGCGCCCGGCGCGGTTGGAGCATGTCGAACAGGCGCTGGAAGACCTCGCACTTCGGCCTGAGACGGCGCGCCACCTGTCGCACAAACTCGCCGCCCATTTCCTGGCCGATCAGCCGTCTGAGGAGGTCGTGGCCGCGATGGCGGAGGCTTATCTGGCCTCAGGCGGTGACCTCTTGGAGACCTATCGCGCGCTGTTGGACCACCCGGCTGCCTGGGCGCCTGAGTTTGCCAAAGCCAAATCCCCAATGCTGTTCATGACTTCTGCCTTGAAAGCCTTGGGGGTGCGACCGCGCCAGATCGCCGAGGCCGAATTCAGCGAGATTCGTGACTACCTCGATGTGCCGATGCGGGTGATGGGTCAGCATTGGCAACATGCGCCGGGGCCGGATGGGTTTCCCGACAGTATCGAGGCGTGGATCAAACCGCAGATGCTGGCTGCGCGGATCGGGTGGGCGATGCTGGCGCCCGCCCGCGCCCGAAGAAGCCTGCCCGACCCGCGTGATTTTGTCCGAACCGCGCTGGCCGATGCCGCAAGTGATCCGTTGATCTGGGCCGCCGCGCGCGCGGAGACCCGGGCCGAGGGCATTGGGATTGTCCTGGCCGCGCCGGAGTTCCAACGCCGATGAGAGGCCAGATGTCATACCCGCTCTCCCGTCGGAAATTCTTGCTCCGCGCCACGGCGTTGGGCTGTTCGGCGGCGGCGAGCCCACTTCTGACCCCGGTGACCTTGGCCAATGCCGCAACCGATCACCGTTTGGTGGTCATCATCCTAAGAGGTGGGATGGATGGCCTGTCCATCGTCCAGCCTTATGGCGACCCGGATTTCGCGGCGCTGCGGCCTGAGCTTGGGCCTCAGAATGGGGCATTTGATCTGGACGGCTTCTATGCCCTCAGCGCCGATCTGGCCGATCTGATGCCGCTTTGGCGGGCGGGGGAGTTGAGCTTTGCCCATGCGGTCTCCACCCCCTATCGCGATCAGCGCAGCCATTTTGACGGCCAAGATCTGCTGGAAGCGGGGTTCGGCAATGACCGGGCCGGGCGGTACCATGCGGATGGCTGGCTGAACCGGCTCTTGCAGCATATGCCGGGGGCCGAGGCTGAGACGGCCCTGGCGGTCGGGACCGAAGAGATGATGATCCTGCGGGGGCCGGCGCCTTCGCTCAGCTGGTCGCCGGCCTCCCGCCTCAGCCTCAGCCCGGCGGCGGAGGCGCTATTGTCCCATCTCTACCATGACGACGACATCTTCCGGGAAGCCTTTGAAGAAGCGCAGCTTCTGACGTCCGAAATCTTCGGTGACCTGCCGGAGATGGAGGCCGATGAGATGCAGGAGATGATGGAAGATGCGATGGTCAATGCCGCGCGCGGGCAGCGCCGGGGCCTGACCCAGTTCCTGGCGGGTCGGTTGAAGGCCGATACCCGCATCGCCAGCTTCTCCCTTGGCGGCTGGGACACCCATCGCGCGCAAGCCGGGCCGCTTCGCCGTGCCTCGGGCCGGTTGGCGCAGACCTTGCTGGAGCTGAAGGCAGAGCTTGGGCCGGTCTGGGCCCAGACCACGGTTTTGGCGATGACCGAGTTCGGACGCACCGCGCGGATCAATGGCAGCGGTGGCACCGATCACGGCACGGGCGGCCTGATGCTGATGGCCGGTGGCGCCTTGTCGGGCGCGCGGGTTCATGGGGTTTGGCCGGGTCTGGGCGAGGGCGATCTCTATGCCCACCGCGATCTGATGCCCACGGGTGACGTGCGCGCCTATGCCGGGTGGGCGATGGCCGGGCTTTACGGGATCGACCGGGCGATCTTGGAGCAGGCGGTGTTTCCGGGGCTTGATCTGGGCACCGATCCCCGGATCATTTGAGCCGCCATCCCATTGGTTTCTCTTGCCAGACCTCAGGAATTCGCCTTTTCTGCGAGGACCCGCGTTTCTTATCGCCTTTCGCTATGGTGGGCTGAAGGACGCGCAGTTCGGCAGGGGCGGTGAAGGGTTCCGAGTATGTCACAGAGTGCTGATTTGGGCGCCCCCGTCCCAGGGTTCCGGCCGCCGCCACGACCCGATGGGGCGCCGCTGGACGGGCGATACGCGCGGCTGCGACGGCTGAGCGCCGATATCCACGCCGCCGATCTCCACAAATCCAACGCCGTTGATGACCGGATTTGGGATTATCTGCCTTATGGCCCCTTCTCCTCTGCCGCCGCCTATCACCGGTGGGTCCGAGAGGTGGAGGGCGGGCCTGACCCGCTCTTCTATGCGATCCAGGATGTCGAGACAGGCCAATGGTCCGGCGTGGCGAGCTATCTGCGGATCAACCCGGAGATGGGCACAATCGAGGTGGGCCATATCAACTATGCCTCCGCCCTTCAGCGGACCCGGGCCGCGACCGAGGCGATGATGCTGATGATGGCTTGGGCCTTCGAGGCGGGGTATCGGCGGTATGAGTGGAAATGTAACGCGCTCAATCTGGCGTCGCGCCGGGCGGCGCAGCGGCTGGGCTTCTCCTATGAAGGTGTCTTCCGGCAGGCCGCGGTGATCAAGGGCCACAATCGCGATACGGCCTGGTTTGCCGTGATCGATCAGGAATGGCCGGCTTTGAAAGAGGCCTTCGCGGCTTGGCTGGCGCCCCGAAACTTCGGCGAGGATGGCCAG
>JANQNZ010000319.1 GCA_028279315.1 Rhodophyticola sp.
CCTGGCAGAACCAAGACAATCGGCGCGTCCGGGTCAATGTCGTGGCGCGCGCGGAATGCGGCGACCTCTTCGGCGCTTGCCTGGGGTTCGGTCGCCACCGGATGGCCCACGAAATCGCAGGTCATGCCAGCGGCTTCCATCAAGGGCGGCTCAAACGGGAAAAGCGCCAGGACATGGTCGATATTCCGCGCCATCTTCTTGGCCCGCCCCGGGCGCCAAGCCCAGACCGTCGGGGCCACATAGTGGATGGTCGGCAGATGCACGGCCGCCGCTTTCACCTTGCTGGCCACGCGCAGCGAAAACTCTGGAATGTCGATGGTGATCAACGCGTCGGGTTTCAGCTCCAGAACCGCATCCGCCGTCTGGCTGACCCGGGCGAGAAGGGAGCGAAGGCGGGGCAGAATCTCGGCCAGGCCAATGACGCTCAACTCCTCCATCGGGAAAAGCGGCTGAAGGCCCTCGGCCAGCATCAAGGGGCCGCCGATCCCGTGAAACTCCACCTCCGGTTCCAGGCTCTTTAGGCCGACCATCAAAGCCGCACCCAACCGGTCGCCCGAGGGTTCGCCCGCCACAAGGAACAGGCGCAGGGTCACGGGGCGGCCCAGATCACGATGCCCCGCGCCTCGGCCTCGGCCAGGATCGCCCGGCGGTCGAGGAGGAGCACGCCGCCTGCGGCCAACTCAATGGCCGACAGCCCCGCCTCCGCCACCAATTGCACCGTGCCGGGCCCAATGGCGGGCAGATCGACGCGCCGGTCCTGCCCCGGTTTCGGGCGCTTCACAAAGACCCCGCCTGAGCCCGGGCGGCTTTCGGTGACATAGCGCAGCATGGCATCGGTGCCTTGCAGGGTCTCAATGCCAATCATCTGGCCCGCCGCAGCGACAGCACTTTGACCCACATCCAAGGGCCCAAGGGCGTCAAGCACGGCGCGCGCGCGGGCCGCATCCTCGCGCTGGCGTTCATTGGGGATGCCGGTCAGAACCCCCTCGTCGGCCAGCAGGTCGGGCCGCAGGTCCTGCGCCGCCACCACGCGGAAGCCCTCATCCTCAAAAAGCCCGATGACGGTCCGCAACAGTTGATCATCCCCCTGCCCGATTGCCGCCATAAGACGCGGCATCAGGGAAATGGTGGTGGCATCCATCGCTGAAGGGTCGAAGGCCGGGCGCTCCATCCCGCCGGCCATGCAAATCTCTGTCACCCCCGCCGCGCGAAGATCGTCAAAAAGCGCACCAAACCCTTCGAACCGCGCCGGAATGAGGGGGGCGGTTTTCACATCCGGGGTGACACCCTGGAAGGCGACGACATGGGCCTCGCTTGCCTCCAGCAGCAGCCCCGGCAAAGCGCCGGTTCCGGCAATGATGGCGCGGTGCATGGGGTTACCTCGGCGTCAGGAAGGAGCGGTCGGTCGGCCCCAGAACAAACTCAACAATATCCCGTACATAAGGCGAGCTTTTCGCCTCTTCCGACAGGCTTCGCGCGCGGTCCAGGAACGACCCTTCCGCATCGGACAAGGCCTGGAAGGCGGCGCGCAGGGCATGGATATCGGCCTTTGTCGCCCCCCGGCGCTTCAGACCAACAAGGTTCAGCCCTTCCAACTCACCCCGCGCTGCATGGACCAGGCCGTACGGAATCACGTCATGGGTGACCATGGTCACAGCACCAATCACCGCGCCTTTGCCGATCCGGACAAATTGGTGAATGCCGCAGAGCCCGCCAAGCAGCACGTCATCCTCGATCACGCAATGCCCGGCCACAGCGGCGGAGTTCACCACGATCACCCGGTCGCCAACTTGGGCGTCATGGGCGATGTGGCAGCCCGCCAGAAACAGCCCATCATCGCCGATCCGGGTGATGCCACCGCCACCCGCCGTCCCGGTGTTGATCGTCACATGTTCACGGATGCGGTTCCGGGCGCCGATCACCAATTGCGTCTTCTCACCGGCGAATTTCACATCCTGCGGGATTTCTCCGATCACGGCGAAGGGGAAAATCACCGTCTCGTCGCCAATCTCGGTATGGCCGGTCACAACCACGTGGGATTTGAGCGTCACGCCGCGGCCCAGTCGGACCTCTGGCCCGACCAGGCTGAACGGTCCGATCTCGCAGTCTGGCCCAATCACCGCGCCGTCTTCGACAATCGCCGAGGCGTGAACGCGCGCTGTTGCGTCAATCGCCATTCACGCGCCCTCAGCCGGCAGGTCCATCATCGCGGTGAATTCCGCCTCTGCCGCCAAGTCCCCTTCGACAGTGCCGACGCCTTTGAATTTCCAAACCTTCCCGCCCGGCTTGCCGCGGATGACGCTGAGCGACAGCTCCAACACATCGCCCGGCACAACCTTGCGACGGAATTTGCAGCCGTCGATGGCCATGAAATAGACCAGCAGCTCCTTATCCGCCATGTCCATGCTGACGCCCACCATCACAGCGGCGGTTTGGGCCATCGCCTCCACAATCGTCACACCCGGCATGATTGGGGTGCCCGGGAAATGGCCCTGAAAATGCGGCTCGTTGAAGGTGACATTCTTGATGCCCGTCGCGCTTTCAAACGGAACGATATCGCGCACCTTGTCGATCAGAAGAAACGGATACCGATGCGGGATGATCCGCTGGATGAGGTCGATATCGGCGCTGTCAGGGGGGGTGGCGGACATGTCCGGTCGTCCTTTAGGTCATTGGCTGCTCTTGGGGCCTTGGGCCCCTTGTGCTTCCCTGGTATCAACTCGCCAGAGAGGCGGCAAGATCAGGGGTCGGTCTCATCGGGGGCCGCGTCGTCCGGCTCCGCGCTGTCCGGGCGGCGTTCAGGGGGCGGCAAGGTTTCCGGACCGACAAGCGGGCCGTCGCCGCCATCGCCGATCTCGGCATTGACCCGGTCCAGCGCCATTTGCGTGATATCGACCGTTTCCGCCGAGAGGAGGACGGAGCGGTTATCGAGAAGGACCGCCGCGCCGCGCTCTCGCATCAGATCAAGAAGGATCGGAAAGGCCGCTTCGAAGAACCGCTGCCGGGCGGCATCGGCTTGAGCGGCAAGGGCCTGCGCCTTGGCTTCTTGCGCGGTGCGGATTTCGCCGACGCGGGTGTCGAATTCATCCGCAAGCGCGCGGAACTCCTCCGGCGGCAGATTGGCGCGGTCGCTCGTGAGTTGCAGCTCTTCCTCGGTGAGTTGCGCCTCGATCTGGCGGTTTTCGGCCGCCAAAGCCTCGCCCGCGGCCTCCAACTCGCTTTGCACACGCTGACCATAAATCGAGCTGCTGAACAGGCGGTCCTGGTTCAGTATCAAGATGCCTTCCGGCGCGGGGCCTGGAAGTTGCTGTGCTGCGGCGGGGCCGGTCATCCCAAGGGCCAGACAAGCGGCCAGCGCCCAACGCCACCGCCCTCTTGTCATCGCTACCGGCGCCATGCTGCGCCTCCTTAGAAACGCGCCTCGATGGTGAGGTCAAAGTCTCGCGTCAGGTCACCCGGCTGTGTGTCGATTGCGCGGCTGAAGTTGAACCGAAGCGGACCGATCGCCGTGTCCCAGAAGATGGAGAAGCCAACCGAACTCCGCCAATGCAGGTCATCGTCAACAACAACCCCGCCGGTGCCAAGCGTATCGTCCAGGCCCCAGACGGTGCCGATATCGGCAAAGACCCCGCCCGAGATGCCGTATTCCTCAGGCAGGCCCAAGGGGAAGGCCGCCTCAAACCGCGCGACGGCGAAGTAGTTGCCACCAAGAGCGTCCTGGTTCGGCGCGTTCAGGTCACGAGGGCCAAGCCCCCGGGGCTCAAACCCGCGCATCTGCCGGCTCGACAAGAAGAACCGGTCGAGATAGCGGCTATTGCCCTCAAGCATGGTCAGGGCGCCTGCCTCAAAGGTGGCGCGAAGCGTGACCTCTTCCCGAGCAATTGTGGTCTCACCTTGGGCAAGCGCCGTAGTCCGCACATATTGCTGATCACCGCCAACCCCGGCGAATTCCTGGTCGAACTGCAAGAGGACACCCGCATTGGGGTTAAGCCCGGTGCCCCGCGTGTCAAAGCTATAGCCATAGCCGATGGAGGAGGTCACACGAGACCCGGCCTCCCGCTGGAGAATATCGGAACTCCCCGCCGGGACGCTCAAAAGACTGTCCTCGGAAATCCGATAGAACACCCGCAGGCGGCCATATTCACTGATGGGGAAGCCCAAGGTGGTTCTGAGGCCCACATTTTCGGTGTTGAAGGCGGTGTTCTCACGCTCGGTCTCGCGGAAGAAGAGGTTGAGGCCAAGGGAGAGGTCTCGGTTCAGGAAGGCCGGTTCGACGAAGTTAAAGTCGAAAGTCCGGCTGTCCGCGGTGGTATCGACGGAGAACCGCAGCCGCTGACCGCGCCCAAGGAAATTGGTTTCTGAGAAGGTCACCGCGACACCCGTCCCGGAGTCACTGGAATACCCGACTGAGAAGCCAAGCGACCCCGTGGGCTGTTCTTCAACATCCACATCGACGATCACCGTATCGGCAGAGGTGCCCTGTCGCCCCTCAACCTGCACGTCCGAGAAGAAGGCCAGCGCCCGAATGCGTTCCGCGGCCTGACGAATGGCGCGCGGATCAAACGGGTCACCTTCGACCGTGTCGAACTGCCGCCGGATTACCCGGTCAAGCGTGGTGGCATTGCCCTCAATATCGATGCGTTCGACAAAGACCCGCTCCCCACGGACAACGGCGAATTCGACGTCCAGCGTCAAATCCGCATCGTTCCGCGTAATCCGGGGCTCAACACGGATGAAGCGCAGACCCTGACGGGTGGCGAGGTTCTCCATCCGCGTGATCGTGTTGTCGATCAGCCGCGGGCTGTAGGTCACGCCCGGTCGGATGCGGATCACGTCCTCATATTCCGCGGTGTCGATCTCTGGCAGATCGCTGACAACGGTGATCTCACCGATGTTGAAGCTTTGACCTTCGCGGATGTTGAAGGTGATGAAGAAGGCGTCGCGGCCACGGGCCAGTTCCGAGGTGACGCTCAAGACCTCAAAATCGACGTAGCCGCGATCTTGATAGAAATCCGTCAGAAGCTGTTGGTCAAAGGCAATCCGGTCGGCGACGAAACTGTCGCGGCGGATGATCTGCCGAAAAATCCCGGCCTGGGTGCTTTCCAAGACGCGCCGCAGGCGCCGGTCGGAAAAGGCGCGGTTGCCGACAAAGGCAATGCGCTCCGTCTCGACCACGCGGCCTTCGCTGACTTCAAAGACAAGATCGACACGGTTGTCCGTGCGGCGAATGATCTGCGGCGTCACGGTTGCGGTCAGACGGCCCGCCTGCCGGTAAGCCTCGGTGATCGCTGCGGCGTCTTGCTCGGCCACCGACGGCGAATAGACGCGCCGCGGCTGCGAGGTGATGATGGTCAGAAGGTCCTCGTCATTCAGGCGCCGGTTGCCTTCGACATTGATCCGGTTGATCGTCGGAAACTCGCGCACGATGATGACCAGGGTCGACCCGCGCGGCACCACTTCGACTTCTTCAAAAAGGCCTGAGTTCTGCAACCGCTGCGCCGCGTCATTCACCTGTCCGGAGGTGACGGCCTCACCCGGCGCAATCCCGGCGGTCAGCAAGACCGCGCTGTCGGGAATCCGCTGGTTGCCCTGGACGTCAAACTGCGAGAAGCGGAAATCCTGCGCGCCAAGGGGGCCGGTCGAGATCACAAGAAAAGCGATTGCAAACCAGGTGGCGAAGCCTGTGCACCCCCCCGCCCAATACCTCGCGAGACTGCTCATCGAATCCTGCCCCATTCCTGACCCCAAGTGCTTCCGACATGGGTAGCGAAGCGGCCCGGTGATGTCAAAACGATCCGCGCCAGAAAATGGGGCCCAAGCCCGCACTGTCACAAGATATACACAAGTCTTTTTTTGGAGGTCGCGCGTTTTGACGCCTGCGCGGGCGGCTTAACCGGTGACGAACGACAAAAGCCAGCCGGCCAGTGTCAGCGCGCCCACGATCGTCAGCGGAACCAAAAAACGGTCCGCATTGATCTGCAAGATAAAGCTCACACCACGATATCCGTCGGCCAGGAGTTTCATCTGATAAGCGCCCTATTCCAGCCCGGACCACCCGGGCTTCACCTCCCCGAGATATGTTGGGGGAATATGTCGGAATTGGGGCGCCTGTCGGGCCGTTTGATGGTCATTCCGCCCCACTCAGGGGCAGAAGATATCGTTGGTGATAGCGAAAAGCATCAATGATAACAAGAGGATCAGGCCCACGGTCATGAAGATGCGGAGCGCCCGGTCGGACGGCGGTTTGCCCGCCACGGCCTCATAGGCGTGGAAGAGCAGATGGCCCCCATCAAGCACTGGGATCGGGAACAAGTTCAACAGGCCGACGGCCGTTGACAGGACCGCAATGAACCAGATGAAATTGTCCAAACCTTGGCTCGCCGCCGCACCTGAGGTCTCGGCAATGCCAATCGGGCCTTGCAGGTTACAGCTGGAAATCGCGCCGGTGATCATGTGCCAGAGGCCCGAAAGCGAGGATTCGATGATGAACCCGGTCTGACTAAACCCGAATTGCACCGCCTCAAACGCGCTAACGGGCTCCGTCACCGGATCAAAGAACAGCCCGCCCCGGATGCCGATCAGCCACCGGGTCTCAAACCCGCCTTCAGCCAGCGGAAGATCCATTCGCCGGGGGCTGAGCGTCACCTCCAGCGTCTCGCCATCGCGCCAGACGTCCAGGGACAGCGGCGCGCCTTCGGAGGCCTCGACGGCGGTGCGGAGGTCCTCAAAAGCATGGATCGGCGTGCCGTCAATGGCGCGGATCACATCGCCCTCTTCGAGTCCGGCCTCAATCGCTGCCGATTGCGGGGTGACCGCGTTGACAAGGCCGATCAGCGGATAGCTAGCGCGCGCGACCACTTCCTCGCCATCGCGGATGACGGTGTAGTCCAAAAGACCGTCATCGCTTGTGTCCCGCTCGATATCGTAGAGGTCAGCCAGGCTGGTGATCTCGCGCCCATTCACGGCGGTGATCAGGTCCCCCGCCTCCAGCACGGCCACATCGGCAGGCAGGTTCCGGGGCTCGCCAATCCGCGCCTCTTCCACCGGCTGGCCGGAGGAGAGGATCACCGCGCCGAAGATCAAGATCGACAGGATGAAGTTGAAGATCGGGCCGGCGGCAACGGTGGCCGCCCGCGCCCAAAGCGGTGCGCCATGCATGGAGCGCCGCCGCTCTGACACATCAAGCGCGTCGATAGCCGCCGCGTCTTTGCCAGAGGCCGCATCCGCATCACCGAGGAATTTCACGTATCCGCCAAAGGGCAAGGCGGCGACCTGCCAGCGTGTCCCGTGCTTGTCCACACGGCTCATCAGAACCGGACCAAACCCTATTGAGAACACCTCCGCGTGGATGCCCGACCAGCGCCCGACGATGTAATGGCCGTATTCGTGGATCGCCACGATGATCGAAAGCGCCACGATGAAGGCGAAGATCGTGAATGCCACGCTGCCGAACTGCGGAATGAATTCCATGGATTACCCGTGCCCCTGTCTGTCTTTGACCTGCTCTTCGGCCCTTACCCGTGCCAAATGGTCCGTTTCCAGCACGGTCTCAAGGGTCTCTATGGCATCGTGAAGGCGAAGATCGCGCGAAATCGCGTCAAGCGTGCCTTCGACAACCTCCGCCATTTGGGTGAACTTAATGCGGCCTGCGAGGAAGCCATCGAGCGCAATTTCCTTGGCCGCTGTGAAGACAGCCCCGGCATGTCCGCCGGTTTCCATGACGCCGCGCGCAATCCTGAGCGCAGGATAGCGGGTGTCGCAAGGCGCGCGGAACTCCAGTGTGGCGAGTTCGGCGAGGTCGAGCCGCTCCACCGGCAGATCGCGCCGATCCGGGTAATGCAGCGCATAGCCAATCGCGTGGCGCATATCCGGCGGGCCAAGCTGCGCCATCAGCGCGCCATCGGCGAAACCAACCAGGGCGTGGATGATCGATTGCGGGTGGATCACGGCTTCGATTTGATCGGGCCGGACGCCGAAAAACTCCTTCGTTTCAATCAGCTCCATGGCTTTGTTGAACATGGAGGCGGAATCGATGGTGATCCGCTGGCCCATCTCCCAATTCGGATGGGCGCCCGCGTCTTCCACCGTCGCCTCTGCCAACCTCTCCACGGGCCAATCGCGCAACGCACCACCTGACGCTGTGATGATGATCCGCTCCACGGCGTCCATATCCTCGCCCACCAAGGCTTGGAATACAGCTGAATGCTCAGAGTCGACCGGCAAGATTGTGGCGTCATGGGCCTGCGCTTCGGCCATCAGAAGCGGCCCCGCGGTCACCAGGCTCTCCTTGTTCGCCAGCGCTAAGGTCAGGCCTCGCCGCAAGGCTCGGAAGCCTGGTGCAAGACCGGCAGCGCCGACAATGGCCGACATGACCCAATCGGCGGGGCGATCTGCGGCCTCGATCAGAGCCGCCTCCCCAGCCGCGGCTTCAATACCCGTGCCGGACAATGCCTCGCGCAGGGGCTGAAGCTCGTCCTCGAACGCCGTGACGGCCAGATCGGCATCAACCGCCTGCGCATCCTTGGCCAGTTGCGCCACATTCCGCCCGCCGGTCAGGGCCACAACATCATAGGCCTCGGGCGTGCGCGCGATCAGATCAAGCGTATTCTGCCCAATCGACCCCGTCGCCCCGAAGATGCTGACCTTGCGCATGGCGCCCTTTCTCTAAAGCGGCGGCGGGAAATCGGTGAAGCTTTCGACCAGCAGCAGAAGAACCGCCGCGCCGAGCATCCCGTCAAACCGGTCGAAGACGCCGCCATGCCCCGGCAGAAGCGTGGAACTGTCCTTGACCCCTACCCGCCTTTTTACCGCACTTTCGGCGATATCGCCCATTTGACTGGCCATGCTGAGAGCGATGGAAATTCCTATCAACTCCACCCCCGACACGGTGACCTTCATGAAGGCCGCGCCCACAAGCCCGGCGGTCACCCAACCCGCGATGGTCCCCGACCAGGTCTTCTTGGGGCTGACCTGCGGCCAGAATTTCGGCCCTCCGAAAATCCGCCCGGCGAAATAGCCAAAAACATCCGTGGCCGCGACCAGAAGGACCAGCCACAGCATCCAGAGAAACCCGAAATCCTCACGATGGATCAGCAGGCCAAACCCCGCAAACATGATCAGCGCGGTGTAGATGAGGTAAAGCGTCCGGTTCTTCTCCAAGACCGCCAGGCCCGCGATCCCTGGCAGAAGCAGAAGCGGGATCGCGAAGCCGACCGGCAGCAGCTTTGCCACCAAAAGCAACGCCGCGGCCATGATGCCAAGGCTCAGCGCGCGGGTTGGCCCGCCGCCCAACATCCGCACCAATTCCCAGACCAAAGCGCCGATAACCAGAAGGACGAGCCCGATAAACCACCAGCCACCAAGCCAGACCGCCGTCAGCCCGACAACGGCAATCGCCGCCCCCGTGGCCATACGGGCCGCGAGGTCTGGAAAGCTGTCCGTAGAAAGGGCCATCCGGTGACCTGTCGCCGGGGATTAGACCGGCACCGCCCCGAACCGACGTTCCCGCTGGCCAAAGCGGCTGAGCACCTTCTGAAACTCGGTCTCGGAGAAATCCGGCCACAGCGTGTCGATAAACTCATACTCCGCATAGGCTGATTGCCAGAGCAGGAAATTGGAAATCCGCGCCTCGCCTGAGGTGCGGATGACAAGATCGGGGTCGGGCAGAAAATAGGTGTCGAGATATTTGGGCATGGTTTCATCGCTGACCTCGCGCGGGTCAAGCTTGCCCAGGGCCACGTCATGGGCCAAGCGCCGCGTGGCGCGCGCCACCTCATCCCGGCCGCCATAATTCAGCGCTATTGTCAGATGAACACCGGTGTTTTCAGCCGTCAAAAGCTCCAGATTGTCCATCAGATCAACCAGGGCCGGTTCCAACCGCACCCGGTCGCCGATAAAGCGCACCCGCACCCTCTCATCATGGAGCGATTGCGTCTCGCGCCGAATATACCGTTTGAACAGCTTCATCAGCCCTGCAACTTCGGTCTGGGTCCGGGTCCAGTTCTCAGTCGAGAAGGCGAAGATGGTGAGGTATTTCACCCCCAGATCGGGACAGGCGCGGACAATCTCTTTCACCCGTTTAGCGCCTGCATGGTGCCCCACAAGCCGGGGCCGCCCCCGCATCTGGGCCCATCGGCCATTGCCATCCATGATGATGGCGACGTGGGTGGGCGTGTCGGAATTGCTCGATTTGGCCATACTCAGGGGGGCCTCCGGTCTATCGGGTCACGCAAGCGATTAGACTTGCATGATCTCCTCTTGTTTTGCGTTCAGCGCGGAATCGACCCGGTCGATATGGCCGTCGGTCAGGTCCTGCACTTCCGTTTCCCAAAGCTTCTGGTCGTCTTCGGACATCCCCTCTGCCTTGGCCTTCTTGATCTGATCCATGCCGTCGCGGCGGATATTGCGGATCGCCACACGCGCGTTTTCGGCGTATTGCGCGGCAACCTTGGCAAGCTCACGCCGGCGTTCTTCGTTCAATTCGGGGATCGGCAGCATGATGATCGTGCCGTTCAGTTGCGGATTGATGCCCAGGCCCGACTCGCGGATCGCCTTTTCCACGGCGCCAACCATGGATTTGTCCCAGACATTCACCGTGACCATCCGCGGCTCGGGCACATTTACGGTGCCGACCTGATTGATGGGTGTCATCTGGCCATAGGCCTCAACCTGCACCGGCTCCAGCATCGCGGCAGAGGCGCGGCCCGTGCGGAGCGAGGCGAACTCCGTCCGAAGCGAGGCCAAGGCCCCCTCCATCCGGCGTTCCAAATCATCTACATCAATGTCGATATCGTCGGACATCTTTCTCGCGCCCTTAGGTCTTTTCCCACCACATCACGCGCGCTTCTAAGCGCTTAGTTGACTTTTGTATAGGTGCCCTGCCCGGCAAGGATCCCCCGGAACCCGCCGGGTTCGTCCAGGCTGAAGACGATGATCGGCAATTCGTTCTCGCGCGCGAGCGCAATGGCCGAGGCATCCATGACACCCAGATGTTTGGCCAGCACCTCATCATAGGTGATTTCTTCATAGCGTTCGGCGTCGTCATGTTTGGCGGGGTCTTTGTCATAGACCCCGTCGACCTTGGTGCCTTTGAAGATCGCCTCGCAGTCCATCTCATTGGCCCGGAGCGTCGCCGCCGTGTCGGTTGTGAAATAGGGGTTGCCGGTGCCCGCGGCGAAGATCACCACCCGTTTCTTCTCTAGATGCCGGATCGCACGGCGGCGGATGTAAGGCTCGGCCACTTCGTTCATGGTGATGGCCGAAATGACGCGGGTGAAGACGCCCATCGACTCAAGCGCCGACTGCATGGCCAGCGCGTTCATCACCGTCGCCAGCATCCCCATATAATCGGCGGTGGTCCGCTCCATCCCCTGGGCCGAACCTTGCAGACCCCGGAAGATGTTGCCGCCGCCGATCACCAGGCAAATCTCAACACCCAGATCATGCACCGTTTTGATCTCTGCCGCGATGCGCTCAACCGTCGGGGGATGCAGCCCAAAGCCCTGATCGCCCATCAGCGCCTCACCGGATATCTTCAAAAGCACACGGCGATAGGCGGGGCGGGTCGGGCTGGCGTCGTCCGGCATGGATGTCCTCGGGGCTGTCCTCATCGCTCGGGCGCGGCCCGTTTCCCGGGCCCTCATTGAGCTCGGCGCAACATGGCGTAAAAGGGGCGCGGGTTCAACGGGCATTCCGGGGTGCGGGGAGGCGGCTGAAAGCAGATGAAGATCGACGCGCTTTCGCCGGATCGACCGGTCTTGATTGCCGGGCCGACAGCCTCAGGGAAATCGGCTTTGGCGCTGGAGATCGCTGAGGCTCAGGGAGGCCGGATCATCAATGCCGACGCGCTTCAGGTCTATGAGGGCTGGCGCATTCTGACCGCCCGCCCCGGGCCGGAGGATGAGGCGCGCGCGCCTCATGCGCTCTATGGCCACGTGCCCTTTGAGGCGGAGTATTCCGTAGGCGCCTGGCTGCGCGACGTGACACCCCTTCTGACGGGTGGTCCAAGGCCGATCATCGTCGGTGGCACCGGGCTTTACTTCCGCGCTTTGACCGAAGGTCTGGCAGAGGTGCCGGAAAGCCCGCCAGAGGTCCGGGCCGAGGCCGACCAGATTCCTTTCCCTCAACTGCTTGCCGAATTGGATGGGGCTGATCCCGTTTTGGCCTCGCGGATCGACCGGCAAAACCGGGCGCGGGTACAACGGGGCTGGGAGGTATGGCGCGCAACGGGCAGACCGCTGTCGGACTGGCAGGCCGAGACACCGCCGCCCGCCCTGCCCCTCGACGTGACACAGCCGCTTCTGACTGACGCGGACACGGACTGGCTGAACGCCCGGATCGCGCAACGGTTCGACCGGATGCTGGCCGACGCCGTGCTCGATGAAGCGCGCGCCAACCTCCCCCGTTGGCCTCACGCTGGAGGCGCCAGAAAGGCCATCGGCGCCCCGGAATTGATCGCTTTTCTCAAGGACGAGCTCAGCCTTGAGGACGCGCGCGAGGCCGCTATCATCGCCACGCGGCAATACGCCAAACGCCAACGCACGTGGTTCCGCGCCCGGATGGGCGCTTGGCAAGCGCTTGCCTATCCTTAGGCCAGTTCCCGCCGATGTGATTCAGCATCAAGCCTAAACCCCCCTTCCCTTTCACTTTTTGCACCTTTAGCGTTTTGCCTTATGTCCGTGTCTTACACCGTAACCTCGCTTGGCCAATTGCGGATGCGCCCGACCTGGCGGGTCGAGACGCTGCATTCCAATGACACCCATCACCTCTATTGGATCACACGCGGTCAGGGCCGTGTGTCCGTTGGCTGCATTACGCGCGGGTATGGGCCGCATACGGCGATATTTGTGCCCGCGGGCACCGTGATGTCCTTGGAACTGCCTCCACAGATCCAAGGGCTGGTCCTTCACATCCCGCCCGATCCGGTGCTGGAGCTTCCCAAAGGCCCGTTCCATTTGCGCATTTCCAATATCGAGGCTCAGGCCAACCTGACCGGCCATATCGAACGGGTGGAGCGGGAATTGGCGGGCCATGCGCCCGCGATGGACCGCGCGCTTCGGGCGTATGGTCTTCTGGTCTCCACCTGGATGGCGCGCGAACTCAGCCGGGCGGAGGGCGCGATCCTCCGCGACAAGGCGCATCATCTGGTGGAGAAATTCGCGGTGCTATTGGCGATCAGCTATCACACCGGCGCGGGCGTTGCGGATTATGCCGAGCGGCTTGGCATCACCCCGACCCATCTCAGCCGGGTCTGCAAAGAGGCCTCGGGCAAACCCGCCCATGCCTTGATCCACGAACGGATGATGCATGAGGCGCGGCGGATGCTAGCCGACACGAAGCTCAGCGCGCGGGAGATTTCGGAACAGCTCGGCTTCTCCTCAGCCGCCTATTTTACCCGCGCCTTTTCGCAGACCGTGGGCCTGACACCGACCGCTTTTCGGGGCAACGCACGTCTGCATTAAGGGACCCGCGAACAGGACAGTCCTGTCCAGTCCTCTGGACAAGTGTCGTTTTTGACCAAGTCCGATGTCGTATTTATTACAGTTTTAGCCGGTCATGACCATTGACGCATTGCGCAGAATATTGCGCAATGCGCCACACAGCGGTCTGACCCTGGGTCCGAAGCCCAGGCCGGACCCAATCAAAACAATGAACCGTGTCACAGGGAGACAAGGATGACGCATCCGACAACCACAGGCCAACGGGTCCACCCCGCGGCCAAGATGTATGCCGAGGAGTATAAAGCGGGGCAGTTGAGCCGCCGCGAATTCCTCGTGCGTTCGACCGCGCTTGGGATGAGCGCGGCCGCAGCTTATGCGCTGATCGGCGTGAAGCCCGCCATGGCCCAACGCGCAACCCCGCCCGAAGGCGGCAGGCTGCGCATTCAGATGGAAGTGCGCGCGCTGAAGGACCCCCGCAGCTATGACTGGAGCCAGATGGCCAATGTCACCCGCGGGTTCCTGGAATACCTCGTGGAGTATAACGCCGATGGCTCCTTCTCGGGCGTCCTTTTGGACAGCTGGGAGGCCAATGACGACGCCACGCAATATACGCTTCGCCTGCGTCCTGGCGTGACCTGGAACAATGGCGACGCCTTCACCGCTGCCGATGTGGCCGCGAATTTCGAAGGCTGGTGCGAAGGCGATGTGGAAGGCAATTCCATGGCCGCGCGTATGGGCTCGCTGGTGGACCCCGACACCAACCGCGCCGTGGAAGGCGGGATCGTGGTCGTCGACGATCTGACCGTTCAGATCAACTATCCGACGCCGGACATCACGCTGATTCCCGGCATCGCGGATTACCCGTCGGCCATCCAGCACCGCGATCTGATCGGGTCCAACCCGCAGGATCACGGTGTCGGCACCGGCGCGTACCGCATCGCCAGCTACGAGGTTGGCGTGCAGGCGACGCTGGAAAGGAACCCCGATCACACCTATTGGGGTGACGCCTATCTCGACCAGATTGACTTCATCGATCTGGGCCAAGACCCGGCGGCCTGGCTGGCCGGTGCTGAGGCCGGTGAGTTCGACATGACCTACGAAACCGTGGGGGAATTTGTCGACCTCTTCACCGCCATCGGCTGGACCGAGTCCGAGGTGACCACCGCGGCCACCGTGGTGATCCGCCCGAACCAGAACAACGCACCTTATGATGACGTGCGCGTGCGCCGGGCGGTCGCCATGGCGGTCGATCCGCAGGTCTGCCTGGACCTCGGCATCAACGGTCAGGGGATCCTTGCCGAAAACCACCATGTCTGCCCGATCCACCCGGAATACGCGGAGCTTCCGCCGATCACCGTGGATAAGGACGCGGCCTTTGCAATGCTGGAGGAAGCGGGCCAAGCGGATCATGAGTTCGAAATCGTGTCGATCGACGACGACTATCGCCGGAACACCACCGACGCGGTCGCCGCTCAGCTGCGCGATGCGGGCTTCAACGTGACCCGCACGGTGATCCCGGGGTCGACCTTCTGGAACGACTGGACGTCTTACCCGTTCAGCTCCACCAACTGGAACCACCGGGAGCTTGGGGTGCAGATCCTGAACCTCGCCTATCGCTCTGGCGTGGCATGGAACGAATCTGGGTTCGCGAACGAAGAGTTCGACACCCTGCTCGACCAGGCCAACGGTATCCAAGATGCCGATGCGCGGCGGGAGGTGATGACCCGCCTGCAAACCATCATGCAGGAGGAAGGCGTGACGCTGCAGCCTTACTGGCGTTCGCTTTACCGTCACTACACACCAAATGTGATCAACGCGGATATGCATCCGAAGTTTGAGATCAACGTGCACTACTTGGGCGTGGAAGCCTAAGTCGGAAACAGGATCGGGGCGGCCTGGCCAAGGGCCGCCCCGATCTTCTTTTGCGGGGCCCCAGATCCCGCCCCATCCGAAACGGGCCCACCTTGAGAAGAGGTCCGAGACCTGGGCCGCCCCTCAGGTCACATTAGACAGGGAATCACATGGGACTATTCATCCTGAAGCGTGTTGGCGTCATGATCTTGACGGCGCTATGTCTGACCTTCGTGGTCTTCTTCCTCACCAACCTTTTCCCCAACCTCGAAAAGCTCGCCAAGACCCAAGGCAATGCAAGGATGACCGATCAAGAGGTTGTCCGCTGGCTCGACAATAACGGGTTCGGCGATCCGATGCTGGTGCGCTACGGCCAATGGCTGGGCGTGGCACCCGGATGGGTTCTTGAAGATGAGGAAACCGGAGAGATCACCGGACGCTGCATCGACTTCGGAGAGGACCCGGCGGATGCCCCTCGCTTCTGCGGATTGCTTCAGGGCGATTGGGGTTATTCCACCGTCTCGGATGATGAGGTGGCCAATATCGTGGGCGGGCGGCTGTTGCTCACGGGCAAGCTCATGGGATGGGTGCTGATTGTCATGGTGCCGTCGGCGCTGATTGTGGGGGTGCTGGCGGGGATGCGCGAAGGCTCCCGAATGGACCGATCGCTGTCGACGCTCTCCATCGCCACCACGGCGACACCGGAATATGTGTCGGGCGTGATCTTCATCGTGCTTCTCGCCTCATCGACCGCGGGCATCTCGCCCTGGCTGGCTGAGAACGGATGGATAGAAGGACGAACGCTCTTCTTAGGATCGTCGCGATCTGCGATGGATGACATCACCTTCTGGAACTTCACCTTGCCGGTCATGACGCTGGCGCTTTACGGCATGGGCTATATCGCACGGATGACACGCGCGTCGATGGCCGAGGTGATGACCGCGCAATATATCCGCACCGCGCGGCTAAAAGGCGTCAGCTTCCGCAACATCGTTCTGAAACACGCCCTCCGCAACGCGCTGATCGCGCCTTTCACGGTGATCATGCTGCAAATCCCCTGGCTTCTGACCGGGGTGGTGATCGTGGAGACGCTCTTCAACTATAACGGCTTTGGCTGGACCCTGGTTCAGGCGGCCTCCAACAATGACATCGAGCTGCTGATGGCGGTCTCGATTGTCGCGGTCGTGGTGGTTCTGACCACACAGCTGATCTCAGACATCGGCTATGTGTATCTGAACCCCCGGATCCGAATTTCTTGAGGGAGGGCTGAGCAATGGACCCGATGACTTGGACTGGCTCTCTTGGCCCCATCCTGAACCCGCTGATCCTGGCGACCGTGGTTGTGTTTGTCCTCGCCTTCCTGGCGCAGGTGACCTTGAGCTTCGCGGGCGTCCGGCCTGGCGAGGTGCAGATCAACCCCGATCACACGATCACGCTCAACCGCAGCCCGGTTGATTACACGCTGATGGCGATGAAATATGCGGTGCTGGTCTTCTTGGCCTGTATCATCATCTTCTTCATCGGCGGGATCCTCCAATCAGAGCTACCGGCCCAAGGCATTATCGGCGCCATCGGCGCGCGGTTCCTGCCGGTTTGGATTGCGCTGATTTTGACCTTTGCCGTCTCGATCACCTTCAAGCGCCGCTTGGGGCTATACGGAAAGCTCTTCGACAGCCCCATCGGCATGATCGGCTTCTTCCTGGTGATGTTCTGGCTGTTCACCGCGGTCTTCGCCGGCATGGTCGGCACCCACGGGCCGATCGACGTGATTTCCCAGATGCGGAATGAGGTGCCGGGGACTTTCCTGCCCGACCCCGATGAAGGCGATTTTCCTGCCTATCTTCTGGGTGGCGACAATCTGGGCCGCGACGTCTTTAGCCGCATGGTCTATGGCGCGCGGGAGGTGTTGCAGATCGCGCCCGCCGCGACGCTGTTCGCCTTCATGGTTGGGATCACCCTGGGCCTGCCCGCCGGCTATTTCGGCGGCCGGATGGACACGGTCATCACTTTCGTGGCCAACCTGGTTCTGGCCTTCCCGGTGATCCTGCTCTTCTACCTTCTGGTGACGCCCGAGATCGTGGCCGCAGGTGTGCCGATCTTCATGTCGGCGGTTCTGTTCATCTTCCCGCTGATCTTCTTCACGGTCCTGTTCAACAGCCGGTTCTACACCCAACCGATGCTGCGGAATATCCTGGTGGGTGCGGTGCTGCTCTTCGGCGGTTGGGTCTATCTCTCGCTTCTGTCGGAGTCGGGAGAGGACGCGGTGCTGCCGATCCTGCCAGGCGCAATCGACCTCTTCGACGTGCCCGGCAACATCCTGATTGTGTTTGTCTCGGTGGTCTTCGTGAACTCGCCGACCGTCTTCCGGATCGTCCGGGGCATCGTCCTCGACATCAAGACGCGGGACTATGTGGCCGCCGGGCAGACGCGCGGGGAAGGCCCTTGGTACATCATGCTGTGGGAGATCCTGCCCAATGCGCGCGGGCCGTTGATCGTCGATTTCTGCCTCAGGAT
>JANQNZ010000327.1 GCA_028279315.1 Rhodophyticola sp.
AATCGCGATCTCATCGGCCCCCGCCGCTTTCGCGCCGTCATAACCCTTCATATTCGGCGTCAGCGCCGCGTAGGACACCCCCGGCGCGCGCGTGATCCCCGCCAAAACCTCCGCCCCATCGGCCATCTGCGGCACCCATTTGGGGGAGACAAAACTCACCACCTCGATCCGCCGAAACCCCGCGCCGCTCAAACAATCGATCAGCGCGATCTTCTCCGCCGCCGGGATCATTCGCGCCTCGTTCTGCAAGCCATCCCTGGGGCCGACCTCAAAGATCTCGACAAAGTCACCCATCACCGCCCCGCCTTATCAAGCTTGCATAGCGATCCACCCGTCTTTGCTTCGCAAATACTCCCGCCGGAGGCATGATCCATCACCCCTCCGGCACCGGATAGAACGCGCGGTCATAGAAATCCTGCGGACCCTCGGTTGCGGCGGCCTTCTGGAACCCAGGCCGCGCCTCCAGCCGTTGCCAATAGGCCTGCAAGCCCGGCCAGGGATCGAGCTTCACATAATAGGGCGCCGCAAAAAGGTTGAACCCCATCATCGTATCGGCCGCCGAAAACCCGCCCTCCAACAGATAGTCCCCGGCCACCATCCGGTCGAGCGCCGCCAATGTGGCCCTGAGACGCGCGGTGTTGAGCTTAATCACCACGGGCGAGGGTTTGGCGGGGGGCCTGAGGAAGATGTGGTTGAGGTTCAGCTGTTCGATCAAGGACGCCATGGTTTCGGCGAAGCTCAGAAGCTCCAAGAATCGCACCCGCTCCGGATCCCCTGGCGCACGGCCAAAGCCATGCTCAGGCCGGGTCTCGCAAAGGTAATGCAGGATCGCTGAGCTTTCGAAAAGCGTGATCCCGTCGATCTCCAAAGCCGGCACCCGGCCCGCGGGCGATAGAGCCAGCATCTCCGGCGACCGCATTTCCCGATCGCCAATCCGATAGCGGATGAGTTCCGGCTCAATCCCCATTTCGGTCAGAAGCCAAAGGACCCGGAAAGACCGCGACCAGGGCACATGATGCAGCCGGATCATCGCGCGCGCGCCCCGTCCCGCACCGGAATTTTGCAAAATTCCGACCCAAATTCTTGCAAGAATTTGCCCCCGCTCATGACTCCTCCTCCAGTACAATCAACGCCGCGCCCGCCTCAACCTGCGCGCCCGCCTCGACCAACAGCTCCGCCACCACCCCATCGCGGCCTGCCGCCAGCGTGTGCTCCATCTTCATCGCTTCCAGAATGGCCAACCGGTCGCCTTTCGCCACCGCCTGCCCCGGTGCCACAAAAACCGACTTCACCAGCCCCGGCATCGGCGCCTCAATCCGGCCCGCCGCGCCGCCGCCTTCGGCCATCACATCCAGCGGATCGACCAATTCGAACCCGTAATTGTTGCCCCAGAAGACCGAGACCCCTGCCGCATGGCGCACCACTTGGGCAGCGACCGCCGCCCCATCCACAGCCCATCCCGCACCGCGCGTGATCTCATGCACGGTTTCGTCGACAGTCACCCGGAACCGCGCGGGCCCCAATGTCTCCACCGCAATCTCCAACCGCTCGCCTTGATAGATCAGAGGCACCGTCTGGCGAAGCGGCGCCCAAAGCGTAAATCCGGCCAGCGCGCCCTTGCCCTTATGCAGCCCAAGCGCCCCTAAGGCCGCCAGCGCCCGGGTTCGGGTGCAGGCGACGGGCTCCTCGGCCAGCGCGTCAAGATCCCGGTCGATCAGCCCGGTATCCACCTCGCCCGCCCCAAACCCCTCATGGCGCGCGAGCTTCCGAAGGAAGGCCAGATTGGTCACCGACCCTGCCACCTCGGTCTCTGCCAGGGCCCGTTCCAACTGGGTCAACGCCACGGCCCGTGTTGGCCCATGCACAATCAGCTTGGCAATCATCGGATCATACCAAGGGCTGATCGTATCCCCGGGCCGAACCCCGGTATCGGCGCGCGCGCCGTCGGGGAATCTGAGATGGGCGAGCGTTCCGGTGGCCGGCAGAAACCCTTTCGGCACGTCTTCGGCATAAAGCCGCGCCTCAAAGGCATGGCCGTCAATCGACAGCGCATCCTGAGAGGCAGGCAAGCCTTCACCTGCCGCCACGCGCAACTGCCACTCGACCAGATCAACCCCGGTGATCATCTCGGTCACAGGATGCTCCACCTGAAGCCGTGTGTTCATCTCCATGAACCAGAACCGATCGGGGCGGAGCCCGTCTGAGCCATCGACGATGAACTCCACCGTGCCTGCCCCTGCATACCCAATCGCCTCCGCCGCGCGGACCGCGGCCTCCCCCATGGCCGCACGCATCTCTGCGGTCATGCCTGGCGCAGGCGCCTCTTCGATGACTTTCTGATGGCGCCGTTGCAGCGAGCAATCGCGCTCAAAGAGATGCACCGCGCGCGTCCCGTCGCCAAAGACCTGCACCTCGATATGGCGCGGCTGCTCCACGAATTTTTCTATAAGAACTGCGTCATTTCCAAAGGCCCCCAGCGCCTCGGCCTTGGCGCTTTCCAACGCGGTGACAAACCCCTCGGGGCCATCAACCTTGCGCATCCCCTTGCCGCCGCCGCCCGCCACAGCCTTGATCAGCACGGGATAGCCGATCTGGGCCGCCTCCACTTCCAGATGCCCGGGCTCCTGATCTTCCCCATGATAGCCCGGCACCACGGGCACCCCGGCCTCGGCCATCAGCGCCTTGGCGGCATCTTTCAGCCCCATCGCCCGGATCGCCTTGGCCGACGGCCCGATAAAGGTTAGGCCCGCTGCTTCCACCGCCTCCACAAACTCGGGGTTCTCGCTCAAGAACCCATAGCCGGGATGGATCGCCTCCGCCTCCGTCGCCTTGGCCGCCGCGATAATCGCATCGCCGCGCAGATAGCTCTCGGCCGGTGCCGGGCCCCCAATATGCACCGCCTCATCGGCCATCGCGACGTGTCGCGCACCGGCATCCGCGTCGGAGTACACCGCAACCGTCCGCACCCCCATGGCGCGCGCCGTCTCGATAACCCGGCAGGCAATCTCACCTCGGTTCGCGATCAAGATCTTCCTAAACATCCCCATCCCCGTTTTCAGCACTTTGCATTCGACCGGCGATGATCCATACCGCCGCCATGGCGCAGGACATCTATGACCCAGCCTTCGTCGCCGATGTGTTCGACCGCTGCTCCGCGCGCTACCGACGTTGGAGCGCTTCGGCCGCCTTCGGCCTGATCCATGCTTGGCGGCGTGCCTGTGTGACAGCCCTTGATCTGCCAAAAGCCGATGGCACCCATGGGGTCGATTTGATGGCTGGCACCGGTGAAGTTTGGCCGCATCTGTTGCGCCGCTTCCCAGAGATCGCTCGGATCACCGCAATTGACATCAGCCCCCGTATGCACACCGAAGCCGTCGCCCGCCTGCACGGGGCCCGCGCCGACCGGATCGCGCATCTTTGTGCCAATATGCTGGAGACCGACCTGCCCGATGCCTCCGCTGATTTCGCCGTCTCGACCTTTGGCCTCAAGACCTTCAATGCGGCGCAACACACCGCCTTCGCGCGACAACTCGCGCGTATTCTCAAGCCAGGCGCCCCATTTTCCCTGATCGAGGCCGCAGACCCAAAAGGTTGGGTTCTCCGCCCGGCCTACCGGCTTTACCTGGATGGCGTTCTGCCGGGGATTGAACGCGTGTTTCTGCGCGGTGCCCAGGATTTCGCGATGATCGGCACCTACACCAAAGCCTTCGGCATGGGTCAGACCGTCACCGAGGCCCTGCACGACGTTGGCCTCGCGGTAGAGGCCAAGCCTTTGGTCGGCGGCGCAGCCTGGATTTGGTCCGGCCATAAACCGGGTTGAGGGCCTCAGCTCACCCCACATCATCGGCATCCCCATCCCCAAAATCTTCGACGACCTCAAACCGCTCCCAGATCAGCGGCATATCGGGCGCGAAGACGCCCAAGCGGCGGAAATACCGCTCGTGGTTCTCACGCCAGCTCTCCAGGCTCTCATCCTCGCCCTCCAACAGCGCCATCTCTTCGGTCATCTCGGCAAATGTCGTGTGGCGCAATTCCAGCGTCTCGATCACCAGGGCCGGGCTGCCATCGACGTTCAGCGCAATGTCGCGCCGCCCCACCTGAGGCGCCTCCGCCCCGGCCTCCAACAGCGCCATATGGGTACAGGTCGCGCGTTTCTTGCCCGCGCGCACCAGGGCCAACAGCATGTTCGTCAACTCGCCACCCTCGTCGAAACGGAACGTCGCCGCGCCGGGATACTGCGCTTTGACCTCCTCCAGCTTCGGTGTCATCGCTCCTCCTCCACACCCAAAGCATAAATCGTCAGTTTCGCGGCCATCCCCGCCAAAAGCAGCCAGAACACCGGCCCGCCTGCGGCCAACCACCAGATAATCGGCACCTCCGCCAGATGGATAAGCAGAAAGGCCCGGCGCGCGCCCGGGGCGGAGGCCGCGTGATGCGCCCGGGTCGAGGCAGAAGCGTTCGACACGATGCCGCCGAAGATGTCGAAGGCAGCCAAGAGCAGAACCCAATCCTGCCACCTGTCCATCCCGGTCAGCGCCGCCACGGCGACCATCCCAACCAAAGCGGCGATCAGGATCAACCCGACCTGGCGGGGCGAGGCGTCTGCCCCGAAGAGAAACCGGCTGACGGCGGTCATTGTGCCCTCACATCCGGAAGACGCCGAAGCGCGTCTCTTCAATTGGCGCGTTCAAGGCGGCGCTGAGGCTCAGGAACAGGACCTCCCGGCTTTTGCGCGGGTCGACCACGCCGTCATCCCAAAGCCGGGCCGAGGCATAAAGCGGATGCGACTGTTCATCGAACATATCAATCGTCGGCTGTTTGAACGCGGCCTCTTCTTCGTCGGACCAGCTTTCGCCCGCCCGCTCCATCGCCTCGCGTTTCACCGTGGCCAAGACGCCTGCGGCCTGCGCCCCCCCCATCACCGAGATGCGGGAATTGGGCCAAGACCACATGAAACGCGGCTGATAGGCCCGGCCCGCCATGCCGTAATTCCCGGCCCCGAAGGAGCCGCCGACGACCATAGTGATCTTTGGGACAGAGGTCGTCGCCACGGCGGTCACCATCTTCGCCCCATGCCGCGCGATCCCTTCATTCTCGTATTTCCGGCCGACCATGAACCCGGTGATATTCTGCAAGAATACCAATGGGATGGACCTCTGTGAGCACAATTCCACAAAATGCGCCGCTTTCTGCGCGCTTTCGGAGAAGAGCACGCCGTTATTGGCGATGATCCCCACCGGGCAGCCCATGACATGAGCAAAGCCGCAGACAATCGTCTCCCCAAAACGCGGTTTGAACTCGTCAAAGCGAGAGCCATCGACAACCCGGGCAATCACCTCACGGATGTCGTAAGGCGTCGATAGGCTGCGCGGCACAACCGAGAGCAGCTCCTCAGGGTCGTACGCCGGGTCCTCAGGCGATTGCCACTGAACCGTGACCGGTTTGGCTCGGTTGAGGGACGCCACCGCCCGCCGCGCCAGCGCCAAGGCATGGGCATCATCCTCCGCCAGATAATCCGCCACACCGGAGAGGCGCGTGTGCACGTCTCCGCCGCCCAAATCCTCGGCGGTGACCACCTCCCCCGTCGCGGCCTTCACCAAAGGTGGTCCAGCTAAGAAGATCGTGCCCTGTTCTTTGACAATAATTGTCACATCCGACATCGCCGGCACATAGGCCCCCCCCGCCGTGCAGGAGCCCATGACCACGGCAATCTGCGGGATGCCCTTCGCACTCATCCGCGCTTGGTTGTAGAAGATGCGGCCGAAATGATCGCGGTCGGGGAAGACCTCATCCTGGTTCGGCAGGTTCGCGCCGCCTGAGTCCACCAGATAGAGGCAGGGCAGATGGCATTCCTCCGCAATCTCCTGCGCGCGCAGGTGTTTCTTCACCGTGATCGGATAGTAGGTGCCGCCTTTCACCGTGGCATCGTTGCAGACCACCATGACCTCCTGGCCATGGACCCGGCCGACACCCGCAATCGCCCCCCCACACGGCGCGGCACCATCATACATCCCGTGGCCTGCCGTGGCCCCCACCTCCAGGAAGGGAGACCCTGGGTCGAGCAGGTTCGCCACCCGTTCCCTCGGCAACATCTTGCCACGCGACAAATGTCGGGCGCGGGATTTCTCACCACCCCCTGCGGCGGCCAGCGCGGCGGCCTCTTCGATCACTGCCAAGCTCTCCAGATGCGCCGCGCGGTTGGACGCGGCCTCCTCGGAGCCCGCCATGAAAGATGAGGTCAGTTTCATATCTGCTCCCCCCGGGCCGCCATCCGCGACCGCAATAATTGATCAAACCGCCAATCCCGGGCGCAGGCGAGATGGGCCAGCTCCGCCCCCTCCCCCGCCTCATCGAGACAGGCC
>JANQNZ010000348.1 GCA_028279315.1 Rhodophyticola sp.
CGGTGCCAAGCCCGGACCAATGAAGCCCGGTTAACGGCTGAGCGCGCTCCGCCATATCTCAAGCGCCTCCTCACGGATCGCCGCGGCGGTCACCGGGTCCAGAAGCAGCGCGGTATCGGGCTGGATCAGCGTCTCAAACCCCTCCGGCAGGGCCTCTGGCGGCAGGGCCGCGGGATACATCCAATTGGTGGTCGGGATCACCTCTTGGAAGGCGGGTGTCAGCATGAAGGCCAGGAAATCGCGGGCCAGGTCGGGCTGATCCGCCCCGGCCAGCACTCCAGCCACCTCCACCTGCATGTAATGGCCTTCGTCGAAGGCGGCGGCGGCTTTCGACGGGTCCTCTTCCGCGATCAGGTGATAAGCGGGGGAGGTGGTGTAAGACAGGACCATATCCGCCTCCCCCTCCAGAAATAGGTCGTAAGCTTCCGACCAGCCGGGCGTGACGGTGACGATATTGTCCGCCAAGCCTTCCCAAATCGCGCCCGCGTTTTCACCATGGGCGGCCATCACCCACATCAAAAGCCCAAGGCCGGGGGTGGAGGAGCGCGGGTCTTGGATCACGATCCGCGCGTCACTTTCCGCAAGGGCGGGGAAATTGGCCGGAACCTCGGCCATATCCGTGTTGTGCACAAAGGCGAAATAGCCCCAGTCGAAGGGCAGGAATGTCTCGTCTTCCCAGGCGATAGGCAGGGTCAGCCCCTCTGCCGTCACCCCGTGGGGTGCAAAAAGCCCGGATTGCATCGCCGCGTCGGTCAGGTTGGTATCGAGGCCCAGGACCAAATCGGCGTCGGACCGTTCCCCTTCCAACCGCACCCGCGCCAGAAGCGCCGCACCGTCGCCTGCGCCCACAAATTGCAGATCGCAGGCGCAGGTCTCTTCAAACGCCGCTTCGATTTGAGGCCCAGGCCCCCAATCCGAGACGAAACTGTCATAGGTGTAAATCGTCAAAACGGGTGTGTCCGCCCAGGCCATGCTGGCCAAAAGCGAGATCCCCGTGGCGATGATGGTCTGTTTCATGTCTTACAGCCTCCATTGCGACGGGCGAAGCGAGGCTGAGAGACTGTCTCGTCACCTTCCCTCCGCCGGTCCTAACCGGTTCAGGTTCTACGGGTTCGCTTGCGCATCTCAGGCCGATCCGGCCACCCCGAGGTAGGGGTAGAGGTAGCGGGAGTGCGCGTCGGCTGCAAGGGGGATTCTGTGGGGTTTGGAAAAATAGTTTAGTATTAAACTACATTTCCAATGCCAGATCGGGTGCCTTACATCGCTTTTCTAGATTTGGCGAATTAGCCTGCTGCATCCTCGTTTCTTCAGGCGCTGCAGACTTTCTTCATCCGAATGACTTGGTTTTTTGACCAGTTGACGTTAACGGACGCCTTCAAGAAAGGCAGGTCACCTCGATGTCGCTCAACAGTTTCGGCCATCTCTTCCGTGTCACCACATGGGGTGAAAGCCATGGGCCCGCCCTCGGCGCGGTCATTGATGGCTGCCCACCCGGCGTGGCGATTGACGAAAGCGCCCTGCAACAGTGGTTGGATCGGCGGAAACCGGGGCAGAGCAAATACACCACGCAGCGGAGGGAGGCCGATGAGGTCGAGATCCTGTCCGGCGTCTTCGAAGGCAAGACAACCGGGACACCCATTCAACTGATGATCCGGAACACTGATCAGCGGTCTAAGGATTATGGCGATATTGCTGAGAAGTTCCGCCCAGGCCATGCCGACATCACCTATTGGCAGAAATACGGGATCCGCGATTACCGCGGCGGTGGCCGGTCTTCGGCGCGGGAAACGGCGGCTCGGGTCGCGGCGGGCGGCGTGGCACGGGCGGCATTGGACGCGCTTGCCCCGGGGCTCTCGATCACGGGCTATATGGTGCAGATGGGGCCGCATCAGATCGACCGCTCCCGATTTGACGTCGCAGAGATCGAGCAGAACCCGTTCTGGGTCCCCGATGCCCAAGCGGCGGAGGACTGGGCGGGCTATCTCGACGGTTTGCGCAAATCCGGCGACAGCACCGGCGCGGTGATTGAGGTTACGGCCAAAGGCGCCCCGCCGGGCCTGGGCGCACCGGTCTATGGCAAGCTCGACACCGATCTGGCGGCCGCGATGATGAGCATCAATGCCGTCAAAGGTGTTGAGATCGGCGACGGTATGGCCGCCGCGGCGCTCACGGGCAGCGCCAATGCGGACGAGATCACCATGGGCCCGGACGGCCCGGTCTACAATTCCAACCACGCGGGCGGCATCCTTGGCGGCATCTCCACCGGTCAAGAGATCGTGGTGAGATTTGCGGTGAAACCCACGTCCTCCATCCTGACTCCGCGCAAAACCATCACCAAAACCGGGGAAGAGACCGAGATTGTCACCAAAGGCCGCCATGACCCCTGTGTCGGCATCCGCGCGGTCCCCGTGGGGGAGGCGATGATGGCCTGTGTGCTTCTCGATCACCTGCTTTTGCACCGGGGGCAGGTCGGCGGCGCGGGCGGCAAGATCGGCTGACCCCGTCGAAATTTCTTTCGCGATTGACCCAGGATTCCGCCACAGTCGGACCACTCCGATCCCATTGCCGCGCGGGCGCGAAACAGTGCTCGGAATCCTCCCCATTCGTGCCATCTTTTCGCCACATTTGCCCGGAAGACGTCGAATTTGTGGAGAATTAAAGGTAGTTCTATGCAGGTCGTGCGGTATCTCACGCGCTCCGATGGCGTGGTGAGTGTGGATTGGACCCTGGTTGTGGTCGCGTTGGTTGCCTTGGGTTTGGCGTCGGGGGCTTTCGTGAAATCTGGCATTGGCAATGCCGCCAATGAGGTGGCTCTGCCTGCCTTGGGGCCGGATGTCTTACCGTCGGATCATCACCTGATTGCGATTGAGGACTTTGAGGCGGGCGCGCCGCAGTGGCGTGCGGGCCGGGTAGAAGACCAGGCCCCGGGCTTTGGCGGCATCCTGGGGCGTTATGGCGGCACGGGCGGCGCCGAAGGCGTTTGGCGCACCTACGACCTGCCCGCGGGGGTGTCCCATCTGGAAATCAGTTTCGACCTTCACGCAATCGACGATTGGCGGTTGGAAGATGTGGTGATCTTTGCCGATGGGGTTGAGCTTGCCCGCCGCAGCTTCTCCACCCGGCCTGAGATGATGGGGGCGCAGCGGCTGCTTATGGCGCCGGATCACGAAGGTCTCGATCTGATCGCTGAGGCCCGCACCGGCGCGCGCCGGGACCGCGGCTATGCCCAAGGCCGCCCGGCGACCGAGGATCAGACTTTGCGCGTACGTATCCGCGCCTATGTGCCGGAGGGCAGCTTCACCCTTGGCTTCGGCTCCACCCTCGCGCGTCCGCCTTATGAGGCCAGTTGGGCCGTGGACAATATCCGTGTGGTGGCGATGGCGCCCCAGCCGGGCTGAAGCGCCGCTTCAGCCCCGCACCTTAGCGCGCTGCACCGCCAGAATCCCGGCGGCGATGATCGTGACGCCCAAAATGTCCGTCCAGGTCAGGCGCTCGCTTAGAAGCGCCGCGGCAATCGCCACCCCAAAAAACGGGTTCAGGAAATGGTACGTGGCCGCGCGGGTTGGCCCGATCCGCCCGACCAGCACAAACCAAATCCATGTCGCCAAAAGTCCCGGAACGAATGTGGTGTAGAGAAACGCGATGACCAGCGGCCAGGACCAGGTGACCTCCCAGGGTTCAAGGGCGACCGCGAAGGGCAACAGGGCCAGCCCACCCACAAACATCTGAAGCGCCACGATCATCAGAAGGTTCTTCCCACCTGACGCCGCGCTGCGGACAGCCAATGTCGCGACCGTCAACGCCACGGCCCCGATCACGCAAAGCGCGAGGCCAAGGGCGTCGGCGCCAATGGTCAGGCGGTCGCCCATGATCAGCGCCACCCCACCGAAGCCCGCGCAAAGCCCCAGGATGCCAAGCGCTGGCAACCGCTCCCGAAACACCGCCCAGTTGGCGGCGGCGACCATCAGCGGCATGGTGGAGGCGATGATCGCGGCCAGCGA
>JANQNZ010000353.1 GCA_028279315.1 Rhodophyticola sp.
GCGCTGGATTGGGCTCCGGCACAGCGGGTGATGCCTCTACCCCACGCGCCTCTGTGGGGGCACGGGGCGCGCGGAAGTAATGCAGCTCCCGCGCGCCGAAATAGAAGCTGACGATGGCCCCCAGAAGCCACCAAAGCGGCTCTGGCACCTCAGCGAGCCCCGCCATCCGCCCCGCAAAGCTCACCGGATCGACCATGGCGTATATGAAGAGCCCAAGCGTCCCAAGCGCCAACATGGGCCGGGGTAGCCGGTTCAAACCATTGACGAAACGGTCGAACGGACCCGGGCGCAGATACTGAAACTCCTCCGAGTGGCTGGCGATGGCGGCCTGATACGCCTCGGCCGACAATTCCATGCGCCGCGAGGCGGAGGGCACAAACACTTCCGCCACCCCTTGGGTCGCATCCCCAAGCGCGCGGGTGGCCTCGGCCCCGCCGATGACCCGGCGGATCAATCCCATCCCGCAACCCGGGCGCGATGCTCGGCCTCCGTCAGGTGATAGCGGGGGGAGATGAACTCCTCGGCCCGCCGAATCCAGCCGCCTTTGCCGCCATCCCGCCGCATGGCATACCGCCGGCTGGCCGGGCGGTGGTCGGCCAAGCGGTAATAGTAGTTCCGCCGCGCAATCCCATAGGCATCGACCAGATTGTCGGGGCTTGTGTCATAAGCCGCATGGGCCGCGCGGATGGTTTGCGGGCCGATCAACCCATCAACCAGAATCTCGAACCCCATGTCGCGCAGCAGGCGCTGCAACAGCACGACCGCGTTTGACCCGGCATTCACATACATATCAAAGACCGTCGGATGCAGTGCTTCCGGCAAATCCTGGATCGACGGGCGCTCAAAGTAATGCTCGATGAAAATCTCTTGTGCCTGGTCCCGCGTCAGGGCGCGCACATCGTCCACACCCACCTCTCCATCATCGGTCAGGTCCAGCCCAAGCCGCCGCATCGTATGGATTGTGACCCCATGATTGGTGGCCCCGCCCGGATCGTTCGGGTCATTCACAAAACCGCCTTCGCGGTCGAGGATATCAGAGGCAATTTGGTGAACCGACTGCATGGGTTCGCCCTCCATGCTCAGTTGGTTCAAATCTTGTGTGAACGCGGCGGAGGGCAAACCTCGGATCACCGGGTGCCCCCCCGCCAGGAACACACCACACTGGCCCTAATTCAAGCAGTGATCTCCTAAAATCCCGTTAAATCCGGGGCTGGCCTGTCTTTGCTTCCAAAATACCTCCGGGGTGAGGCCGAAGGCCGAGGGGCAGCGCCCCTTCCCCCGGGAAGCCTTTTCGTTCAGCTTTGGTTCGGGTCGCGATAGACGCCCTGCTATTGCAGCGCATCGATCACTTCGGCAGGCATATAGGCCTCATCATGGCGCGCCAGGATTTCGGTCGCCTGAAACACGCCATCCACATAAGATCCGGTACCAACCATCCCTTCGCCTTCTCCGAAGAGGTCTGGCAGCACCCCGGTATAGGCGACCGGAATGCTCGCGCCGCCATCGGTCACATGGAAGGTGATTGTCTCGCCTTGCCCGCGCACCAAGGTGCCTTCTTCCACCAAACCGCCGATACGGAAGACCTCGGTCGCCGGTGGCGGGGCCGCCGCGATGTCTGATGGCGCGCGGAAGAAGTTGATGCCATCGCGGAAACCATAGCCGATCAGCGCTGTCGCCCCGATCAAGCAAACCGTGGCCAGCATGATCACCTGGATCCGGCGCTGTTTCTTCAGACCCCGCATCGGGCCTCCTCCCTCCTCACGGATAAAGCGGCGCCAGCATCAGGCCCGTTGTCTCCGGCATTCCAAGCATCAGATTGGCGTTTTGCAGCGCCTGGCCCGAAGAGCCTTTGGTCAGGTTGTCGAGCGCCACAAAGACCTGCGCCCGTCCGCCCTGCCGGTCTGCGGCCACACCAATATGAACAAAGTTGGAGCCGCGCACGTCATGTGTCGAGGGGGCTGCGCCAAAAGGCAGCACCTGCACAAAGGGCTCATCCGCATAAGCCGCGGCTAGGGTTGCGTGGATGTCTGCGCCCACGCCTTTGACATAGATCGTGGCGAGGATACCCCGGTTCATGGGCGCCAGATGGGGCGTAAATTGAACTGACACCGGCCGCCCGACGATTCTGGAGAACTCTTGATCGAATTCCCCCAAATGCCGATGGGTGCCGCCGATCCCGTAGGGATTCGCGCCTTCGGACAGCTCGGCATGGAGCAGATGTTCCTTCAGCGACCGCCCCGCGCCCGAAACACCGGTGACGAGGTTGATGATGATCTCGTCGGGGTCGATCACACCGGCCTTCAGAAGCGGCACCAAGCCATATTGCCCGGTGGCCGCATTGCATCCGGTCCCCGCCACCAGCCGGGCGCCCCTGATCTCATCGCGATAGAACTCGGTCAGGCCATAGACGGCCTCCGCCTGCAAATCCCGCGCGTCATGGGGTTTGCCGTACCATTTTTCATAGGCCGCCGCGTCCCGCAGCCGGAAATCCGCGCTGAGGTCGATCACTTTAAGGTCGCTTGGTAGGCCTTTGATAACCTTTTGCGATGTCGCGTGAGGTAGCGCACAGAAGACCAGATCGATACCCGCAAAGTCGATCTCTTCAATCCGTTGCAACACCGGCAGATCGAGATGGCGGAGGAACGGAAAGACATCCCCCATCGCCATCCCCGCCTTCCGATCAGCGCTCAAGGCCGCGATGGTCAGATCGGGATGGGTGGAGATGAGCCGGACAAGCTCTGCCCCGGTATAGCCCGAGGCGCCAAGAATTGCGATTGAGTGGGTCATATGCCTGCACTCCTGTTCAGAAGTCTAAGAAAAATCGAAGGGTCAGATGGGGTCAAACTCGATTTTTCGTCGCAGGAATTGAGTGGCCTTATTGGCCACGGATTTCGGATCGCCGGTGGTCAGGAACCGCGCCTCGGCTCCGGCCCCAAGCTTGTCGGGATGCCGGTCCAGGTAATCCGCCAAGCTGTCAGCGACCAGGCTGGCTTGCGAATAGACGGTGACATCCGGCCCAAGCGCGTCCTGAAACACCTCTTCCATGATTGGGTAATGGGTGCAGCCGAGAACCGCCGCTTCCGGGGTCGGCATCCGCCGTTTCAGCGCCTCCACATGGGACCGGACCAGCGCCTCGGCCAAGATCATGTCCCCGTCTTCGATGGCATCAACGACGCCGCCACAGGGCTGCGCCTCCACATCGACCCCAATCGCCCGGAACGCCAATTCCCGCTGAAACGCCCGGCTCCGCACCGTGGCAGGCGTGGCGAACAGCGCCACATGTTTCACGGCCACTTCCCGCGGCGGCGAGTTATCGCCCCATTGCCGTTCCGTCAGCGCTTCGATCAGCGGTACAAAGACGCCGAGGACGCGCTTATCCTCGGGCACCCATTGTTCCTGCATCCGCCGAAGGGCGGCAGCCGAGGCCGTGTTGCAGGCCAGGATCACCAGATCGCATCCAGCGTCGAACAGGTGCGCGACCCCGGTGGTCGTCAGATCATAAACATCATCGGCATCGCGCACCCCATAGGGCGTGTGCGCGTTGTCCCCAAAATAGACAAAGGGGATGTCAGGCAAGCGTTTGCTCACCGCATCCAAGACGGTCAACCCGCCCAGACCGCTGTCGAAAATGCCGACGGCCATGTCCCTAGTACCTTTCTCGCGGCCCGTCCCGGTACCGCTCCTCGAATTCGAACCCGACCTCTTTGACATCGACCGGGTGCGGGCTCAACCCATAGGTGGCTTCGCGCAAGAAATCCATCATTGCGCGGGCATCCTTCGCTAAAGGCGCAAGATCGGCGCGCGGGATTGGCTCTCCGACGACAACCCGGACGGGGCTGTCCACCCGGGTCCGAAACTCATTGATCAAAAGCCCCATGCGCAGGGTCGAATGCAGGTGGCTCATCAATTGGAAAAGCCGCGAGTTATGGCCATCGAAGAAAATCGGCACCACCGAGGCCTCGGATTTCGCGATCATCCGGGCCGTGAAGCCACGCCAATTTGGGTCCATGGGTTGCCCGAAAGGTTTTGACGCGGTGGAGACGGTCCCGCCGGGGAAAATCCCGATGGCGCCGCCATCCGCGAGATATCTAAGCGCTGTCTTGCGAGTGTCGATATTGAGCGCGACGGCCTCTTTTGTTTCGTCGAAAGAGATCGGCAGGATGATCCGATTCAGATCCTCGGCCTTGCGGAACACCCGATGCGCCAGGATCCGAAAATCGCCCCGGGCGCGGGCCAGGATATGGCCCAACATCAACCCGTCGAGAATGCCGTAGGGATGATTGGCGAGCGCGATCACCGGCCCGTCTGCCGGGATATTGTCAAGGCTGCCGCCCACGATCTCTAGCCGCAGACCGTAACGCTCCACCATCACCTGCCAGAAATCCCGACCCTCGCGCACCTCATCGTCATAGCCTTTGGCGCGTTTGATCAGCCCCAAACGGCCCGTCGCGTTCTCCATCACCCGGATCATCGCGCGCCCGCCTTTTGATGCGGCGGAAGAGGCATAAGAAATCTCCCGCGCGATCTGGCGCTTTTCTTTGGATTGTGTGCGTTTTGTCATCGCGGCGTCACGAAGCTCTGATCGTCCATCCAGCCCTTATAGAATGGGAATGACTCGGTCCAGTGACAGTCCCGCACATCTGAGAGAGGTGTCTCGGAAAAGCTGGCTTTTCCGGACGAATTTGCCGGCAAATCCCTGACATGCTGGCCCGGGGGCTGCCCCCTATCCTCCGCGGCGTGGCCAACCCCAAAGACAGATCAGCTCCATCGCCACATGAGCCGCCGCGACGGCGGTAATGCCGCCATGGTCGAAAGGCGGAGAGACCTCCACCACATCGCCGCCTTTCAGGTCGATGCCCGCCAAGTCGCGCAAGATGATCGCCGCCTGCCCGCTGGTCAGCCCACCCCAGACCGGTGTGCCGGTACCAGGCGCGAAGGCGGGGTCCAGCCCGTCGATATCAAAGCTGAGATAAACGGGCGCGAGGCCGACGATCTCTTTCACCCGGGCCGCAGCGGCGGCGGGGCCACGTTCATGCACCGCGCGCGCATCAATGATCTCCATCCCCAGATTGTCTTCAACCACCGTGCGGATCCCGACATGGACGGACTTCGCGGTGTCGATCAGGCCCTCCTTCACGGCGGTGTAAAGGAAGGTGCCGTGGTCGATGCGCCGATCATCGTAATCAGGCCAGGTGTCGGTATGGGCATCAACCTGGATTAGCGCCATCGGGCCATAACGTTTGGCGAAGGCGCGCAGGATCGGCAGCGTGATGGAGTGATCACCGCCAAAGGTGATCGGCGCGGTCTCTGTATCGAGGATGCCCGCGATATGGGCCTCAATCCGGTCCGGCACGTCGCCTGTGAATGCATAATCGAAGGCCATGTCGCCGTAATCGACAATGGCCAGCTCTTCGAGTGGCGAAAACCCGTCCCACCCGTAAGGCGGGTCGAAGGGTTGCAGGCTTGAGGCCTCCCGGATCGCGCGGGGGCCAAGCCGGGTGCCGGGGCGATTGGTGACCGCCTGGTCGAAGGGAATGCCGGTGACAGCCAGATCGGCGGCGCTGAGGTCTTTGCTATAGCGCCGACGCAAAAAGCTCAGCGCTCCGCCAAAGGCGTTTTCATGGGAGAGGCCGGTCAACTCCTCCCGCGTAAACGCCCGATCCACCTGATCCTTTGCATCTTCCAGCGCCATCGCCGCCCCTCCGTCTTTGCCGCCCATGCTTTGCGAGGGCGTCCGCAAAAGGCAAGCAGAAGCGCTTGCGCCGAGGTCCGGCAAGGGGCAGGAAGGGGCCGGATGGTGCGGCGGCAGGGAGATGGGCAGCTTATGGACAGGGACGCGCTGAGGCGGGATTTCATCGAAGGCATGAGCCGGGCGGCGGCCTCGGTGTCCGTTGTCACAACGGACGGGCCGGCAGGCCGCGCCGGGGTGACGGTGAGCGCGATGACATCCATCTCCGCCGATGGAGAACGTCCGACGATGCTGGCTTGTCTCAATGCCTCCTCGGCCTCCCTCCCCCTAGTCCTGGAGAACAAATGCTTCTGCATCAATGTTCTCAGGATCGATCAGAACGATGTCTCCGATGTCTTCTCCAGCCGGGCGCCGGCACCAGATGGCGACAAGTTCAATGCCGTCAGGATCGAGGCGATGCCCTCGGGCGCACCCCGGCTGGTGGATGCGTTGGTCAGTTTTGATTGTCTGCTGATCTCTGCTGAGAAGATCGGGACCCATCACATCTGCATCGGGGCGGTGGATAAGGTGGTGACGGCGCCGGAGGGCACGCCGCTGCTTTATGGGATGCGGAGTTACCTGAGGGCCGAGAAGCATTAGCTTTGTGGCAAACGGCCGGCAGCCCTCCGGGGGCCATATTTAGAAAGCAAAGATGGGGGCGTGAGGTTCTGGACACCCATCGGTGGTTCCAGTCTAAGGGCGGGGGTCGAGGCGAGCGTTGGGGCGGATCATGGGAGAAAAGGCGGACAAGCTGATCCACGATCCCCACGGCGGGATGCCACGGCTGCTGGAGATCATGCGCCGGTTGCGCAATCCTGAGACCGGCTGTCCTTGGGATATCGAACAGAGCTTCGAGACCATCGCGCCTTACACAATCGAAGAAGCTTACGAGGTCAGCGATGCGATTGAGCGTGAGGACTGGGGCGAGTTGAAAGGCGAGTTAGGGGACCTGCTGCTTCAGGTGGTCTATCACGCCGAGATCGGGGCGGAGCGCGGCCTCTTTGATTTCGACACCATCGCTGATGGGATTTCCGACAAGATGGTGGCGCGTCACCCCCATGTCTTTGGCGACGAAAGCCGGGAGAAGACGGCGGATCAGCAAACCCAGGATTGGGAGACGATCAAGGCTGCGGAACGCGCAAGTCGCGCCAAAGGCGGGGTGTTGGACGATGTCGCGCTGAACCTGCCTGCGCTGATGCGGGCTGAGAAGCTGCAAAAGCGCGCCGCGCGGGTCGGGTTCGATTGGCCTGAGATTGGCCAGGTGGTGGAGAAGATTGCGGAGGAAGCCCGCGAATTGGCGGAGGCACAAGAGGCCGGTGATCCAGCGCATTTAGCTGAAGAAATGGGCGATCTGCTTTTTGTGATGGCCAATCTGGCGCGTCATTTGAAGGTGGACGCCGAAACCGCCCTCCGCGCCGCCAATGCGAAATTCACCCGGCGCTTTGCCTTTATCGAGGCGGAACTGGCCAAGCGCGGCAAGCGGCCCGAAGACAGCGACCTGGCCGAGATGGACGCGCTGTGGGATCTGGCGAAAGCCCGAGATGGCTAACGATCCGGCACCCCCATCCGCTACCGCGGCGGCCCCGTCCGAACCCGGTCGCGCGGCGCTGTGGATGACGGGCGCGATTGTCTCATTCTCCGCCATGGCGGTGGCGGGCCGCGCGGCGTCGGTCGAGCTCGACACGTTTGAGATGATGACCTATCGCTCAATTGTTGGGCTGATCCTGGTCCTGCTCATCGCCGGTTCAGCGGGGACGTTGGGGCAGATCACGCGGCGTAATCTGAGGCTGCACGGGTTCCGCAATCTCTTCCACTTCGCGGGCCAGAATCTTTGGTTCTATGCCCTGACCGCCATCCCGCTGGCCCAAGTCTTTGCGCTCGAATTCACCTCTCCGCTTTGGGTGATGCTTCTGGCGGCACTGTTCCTAGGGGAGCGTATGACCTGGGTAAAAGCCGCCGCGGGGATCGCGGGGTTCTTGGGTATTCTGGCTGTGGTCCAACCCTGGGGTGCGACGCCCTCGATTGGGATGGGGGCCGCGGCCCTGGCCGCGCTTTGCTTTGCCACGACGGCGATCTTCACCAAATTCCTCACCCGGACCGAGACGATCACCTGTATCCTGTTCTATCTGACCGCGATGCAGCTGGTCTTTGGCCTGATCGCTTGCCTCATTGACGGGGATATGGCCTGGCCTTCGCTCATCTCCTGGCCGTGGGTGATCCTGATCGGGATTTGCGGGCTGACCGCGCATTTTTGCATGACCCGGGCGCTTCAGATCGCGCCGGCCAGCATCGTCATGCCGATGGATTTTGTCCGCCTGCCGGTCATCGCGGTGATCGGGATGATCTTCTACAACGAACCTCTGCAATGGGCGGTGTTCCTTGGCGCCATCGTGATTTTTGCGGCCAATTACGCCAATGTCCTGGCCGAGGCGAAGCGACGGGCTTGAGGCGCTTGGTGTTACATATCTGACACAAAGCGCCTGAAAACACGGGCGATCTGGGGGGCAAACCGTGCCTTACGCCAGGGAAGATTTGACCGATCCTATTTGGCGCGGCCAATAGTCTTGCAGTACTAGGGACATGTTTTCTTCGAGAGGGAGGGAGAAACAATGAGGATCTTGGCCACAGCCTCCGCCGCGCTATTGGCGACAACCTCACTGGCACAAGCCGATCTAAGCCGCACGGATCAGTCAATGCGGATCTTGTTCGAAGAAACCGGACCATCGGGTAACTATGTGGAACTGTCCTTTGGGCAGGTCTCGCCAGAGGCAAATACCTCGGCCGTTCCGAACCCGCTTGGCGACTACAATCAGGCCGGATTTGGGTTCCTTCATCGGTTCAATGATCAAGTCTCGGTCGCACTGATCTATGATCAGCCGTTCGGCGCTGAGATTGCTTATCCGGGCTTCGGCACACCCGCGCCGGCTGGCCTTCCCTTCTTCGGCGGCAACGCGACCGTCGAGACCGACGCGCTGACCTTCGTGGGGCGTTATGAGTTTGGGAACGGCTTCAGCGTCCACGGTGGTCTGCGGGCCATGCGCGCCGAAGGTTCGATCTATACCTCGGTTAGCTCGCCGCTCTTCAACCAACTGACGGGTGACAGCGACACCGGCTACGGCTACCTGGTCGGTGCCGCTTATGAGCGGCCCGAAATCGCGCTCCGCGTTGCGCTGACTTACAACTCGGCGATCGATCTGGATTTCACCGCCACCGAGCAGTTGATCATCCCCACCTCCGGGACACCGTTCGCGCCGGCCGGCAGATCGAACTTCACCGTCGAGTTCCCCGAAAGCATCAATCTGGAATTCCAAACGGGCATCGCGCAGGACACGCTTCTGTTCGGCTCGATCCGTCATGCATTCTGGGATGGGTTCAACCTGACCACGCCGGTTGGGCAATATGTGAACTTCACCTCGGATACGACGACCTACAACATCGGCATCGGCCGCCGGTTTAACGAGAACTGGTCGGGGTCGATTTCCTACACGCACCGGACGGATGGAACCATCCCCTCGGACACGGCACTGGCCCCCACCACGGGCCTCGACAGCATCACGCTGGCCGGGCGGTATGAGAACGAGAATGGTTTGGTGATCTCAGGTGGTGTGACCTACGGGATGCCCGGCGATCAGATCGTCAACAACTCCCTCGTTGGTCCGGTGAACTTCACCGACAACGAAGTGGTTGGGTTCGGGCTTCGGGTCGGCTTCCGCTTCTGATAGCCGCCACCGCTTCAAGACAATGGCCCCCGCCTTTGCCGGCGGGGGTTTTTCTTTGCCGCAGGTTCCGGGTCGCAGGGGGCGGCGACGCCTGTTAGAGCGAAGGCATGACCTCGTCACCCCCAACCCTCTCAACCCGCGCCTGGATCGAAATGGCCCTTCTGGGAACGATCTGGGGCGCCTCCTTTCTGGCGATTAAGCTGGCATTGGGAGAGATCCCGGTCTTCACCCTTGTCGCCCATCGAGTGGTCTGGGCCACGCTGATCCTTTGGGTCTATGTCCTCTGGCGTGGGCTTGAGGTGCCCCGGTCGGCCCGGATCTGGGGCGCCTTCCTGATCATGGGTCTTCTAAACAACGTGATCCCCTTTACGCTGATGGCCTGGGGCCAGCAATTCATTGAGACCGGGCTCACCTCGATCTTCAACGCCGGCACGGCGATCTTTGGGGTCTTGGTGGCGGCGATGGTCTTTGCCGATGAGCGGCTGACCACGCGCCGAGTCGTTGGTGTTTTGGTGGCTTTCTTTGGAGTCGCGGTGGCCATCGGCCTCGACAGTTTCGCGAATTTCGACATTCGGAGCCTGGCGCAATTGGCGGTGATCGCTGGCACGGTCTCTTACGCCTTCGCCGCGGCTTGGGCGCGCGCGAAATTGAGCGGTCTTGCCCCTCAGGTCGCCGCCGCCGGGATGCTCACGGGCGCCTCGCTGATCATGCTGCCCTTGGCCTTCGTGATCGACGGAGTACCGCAGATTCCGCAAGAGCCCGTCACCTTCGCCGCCATCGGCTATTTCGCGATCCTGGGCACCGCGATTGCCTACCTGCTCTACTACCGGGTCCTGGCGCTGGCGGGCAGCGGCAATGCGATGTTGGTGACGCTTCTGATCCCACCCGTCGCCATTGTCCTCGGCGCCCTGGTGCTGGACGAACGCCTTGGCCTCAGCGCCTTCCTGGGCTTTGGCCTCCTCGCCCTTGGGCTTCTCATCCTCGACGGGCGCATGGAACAGGCTCTGCGAAAATCACTCACCCGCGAAAAATCTGCGTGAAGATTTTCCCCCGCCGCGCTAAGGCTTTGCGCCAGAGCGAGAAGCGGCAGGGACAGATGCGCCTGATCTATGAGACGCCAGCGGCCTGGGAAGAGGCCACCGAGAAACGCCTATTGGTCTTCGGCATGTCAGGCCTGGGCAAAACCCGGCTGTCGAGCCTGCTGAGGGCCGAGGGCGATTGGTTCCACTACTCCATCGATTACCGGATCGGCACGGCTTATATGGGTGAGCATATTGCCGATAATCTGAAACGCATGGCGATGGAGGTGCCGTTTCTGGCCCATCTGCTCAGGTCGGATTCGATCTATATCGGCTCCAACATCACCTTCGATAATCTGGCGCCGCTATCGACCTTCTTGGGCAAGCCTGGCGATCCGGCCAAAGGCGGGCTGGGTTTTGACGAATACATGCGCCGTCAGGCCCTGCATCGGCGAGCGGAGATCAACGCGCTGCTCGACACGCCGAATTTCATTGCCCGCGCGCGGGACCTCTATGGCTATGACCATTTCATCTGCGACACCGGCGGGTCGATCTGTGAAGTCGTCGACCCGGCGGACCCGAAGGATGAGGTGCTGACGGCGCTTGCCTCCAACACACTCATGGTCTGGATCGAAGACAACCCGGACCATGTGGAGGATTTGGTGACCCGTTTCGACCGGGCGCCAAAGCCGATGTATTACCATCCGGATTTCATGACCGCCCAATGGCAAACCTATCTTCAAGAAACCGGCGCGACCTCTGAGACGGTCGACCCCGATGGCTTCGTCCGCTTCGCCTATGCCCGCGCTTTGGCGCACCGGGCGCCGATCTATCGCGCGATGGCGGGGAATTGGGGGGTGACGGTCACCGCCGATGAGGTCTCTGCCGTCCGCGACGGACCAGATGCCATAGGCTTGATCGCCCAGGCCCTTGGCAGGCGCGGGGAAACGGCTTAGGTCGGTCCCTCTCACCAGGCCGCCCAAAGGACCGATCCGATGCCGATCACCCTGCCCGAAACCCTGCCCGCCTTCGCCCAGTTGGAGCGTGAAGGCGTGATGGTCATGGGTGAGACTCGGGCCGCGCGGCAGGATATCCGGCCTTTGCGGATTGGTCTCCTGAACCTGATGCCGAAAAAGATTCAAACCGAGACGCAATTCGCCCGGCTGATCGGCGCCACGCCTTTGCAGATCGATTTCCAACTGATCCGCATGACCGAGCATCAGTCGAAAACCACCGCCGCAGCGCATATGGAGGAATTCTACCGCCCTTTCGCCGAGGTCGCGGCAACGGGGGAGAAGTTCGACGGGTTGCTGATCACCGGCGCCCCCATCGAACATCTGCCGTTCGAAGAGGTGACCTATTGGGAGGAGCTAACGCAAGTCTTCGCCTGGACCCAATCCCATGTCCATTCCACCTTCGGCGTCTGTTGGGGCGGGATGGCGATGATCCATCATTTCCATGGGGTCGCGAAGCACATGCTGGAGGAGAAAGCTTTCGGCTGTTTCCGGCATAAGAACCTGGCCCCCGCCTCGCCTTACCTGCGCGGCTTCTCCGATGATCTTCTGATTCCAGTCTCCCGCTGGACAGAGATGCGCGATGGCGAAGTGGCTGCCGCCCCAGGGCTCACCACCTTGATTGGGAGTGACGAGGTTGGCCCTTGCCTGATCGAAGACGCGGACCATCGCGCGCTCTATATCTTCAACCATCTGGAATATGACAGCGGGACGCTGAAGGAAGAATATGATCGCGATGTGGAGGCAGGCGCGCCGATCAATGTGCCGGTCAACTATTACCCGGAGGACAATCCGGCGCGGGATCCAAGCAACCGCTGGCGCAGCCATGCGCATCTGCTCTATGGCAATTGGATCAACGAGATCTATCAGACAACTCAGTTCGAGATGTCGAAGATCGGTACGTAATGCGCTGGTTTTTCTTGGCTTTCTGCTGGTCGCGGCTTGTGGTGCACCAGAGGTGAGCGACCCGCAAAGCCAGGTTCTGACGGTTGGAGGTCACGAGGTCCATGCCTGGGTCGCGGGCGACGGGCCGCCGATCATCCTGCTTCATGGGGCGGGCGGGAACTTGCGGGATATGACATTCCGCCTTGGGCC
>JANQNZ010000354.1 GCA_028279315.1 Rhodophyticola sp.
CCCGGCACCGCGGGCACGGCGCCTGCGGTGGCGGGGTATTTCAAACGGATCAGAGAGATTTGTGACCGTTATGGCGTGCTTCTGATCCTGGATGAGGTGATGTGCGGCATGGGCCGGACCGGCAGCCTCTTTGCCTGTGAGCAAGACGGCATCGCACCCGACATCCTGACCATCGCCAAAGGTCTCGGCGCGGGCTACATGCCCATTGGCGCGATGATGTGCTCAGAGACGATTTACACCGCCATCACGTCAGGCTCCGGCAGCTTTCAGCATGGGCACACCTATCACGGCCACCCCCTCTCTGCCGCGGCTGGCCATGCCGTGCTAAGCGCCATCCTTGACCGAGGGCTGGTGACCCGCGTGCAAGAGCAAGGGGAGAAGCTGCAATCCGCGCTTGATGCGGCCTTTGGCCAGCACGCTCATGTGGGCGATATCCGTGGCCGCGGGCTGTTTCGTGGGGTCGAGCTTGTCGAGGACCGCGCAACCAAGCGGCCCTTCGACCCGGGCCGGAAACTGCATGCCCGTGTGAAAGCGGCGGCGATGGAGGAAGGGCTGATCGTCTACCCCGCCGGGGGCACCGTGAACGGGCGCGAAGGCGACCATATTCTGATCGCCCCGCCGTTTATTATTGAGGACAGCCAGATTGATGAGGTGGCGGGCAAGCTCTCCCGCGCGCTGGACGTGGCTTTGGTGACTTGAGGTGCGCGGGCGGGTTGTCGGAGGTCATTGCACTGCCGCCCACCCTCCGTCTCGAACAGCAGACCAGTTTCATGCCTGTCACCGCGCCAGACCCCATGTTAGCCTCCCGAAAATCTCTCGTTTGGTGGACGACGATGAAATTCCTGATCGCTATTTCAGCCCTGGCTCTGACCCTCACAACGCCCCTGGCAGCGCCCGCCCAAACCTCGGAACAAATTCGCGAAGCGCAGGCCTTGCTGGTTCGGACCGATCGAAATCCGGGACCCATCGACGGGGTCTGGGGCGGACGGACAGAGGCCGCGCTGATCGACTTCCTGACCGAACAGGGGGAGGCGTTCGACGGCGAGTTGTCCGAAAATGAACTGGTGCTTCTGCGGGCGGCCCCTTTTGGGGAAGCCTATCGCAATCGGCCCCATACCTCCAACGGGCGTCCGGTTGAACATTTCATGGCCGCCAATGGGCTGACCACGTTTCCCGGTCGGGATGAGCTGCCGCAATGGCTGAACCCGCCGCCGAACGACGTCACGCTCTCCTTCTTCTTCAATGCCTGGCTGCGCCAACGCACCGGACGGGCCCGTTATGAGGTCTTGCCCGCCGGAAACGCTATCCCGTTCGAGTCGGATCTACGCGACAGCACGTTTCTGGATCAGCAGCTGCGCGAAAGCTCGATGCTGAGCTATCTCTATTACGAAGACGGTCAAATCCTCTATGACGGTCTGGCGCCGTCCGACCGGTTCCCCCATTTCGACCTAACCCGCGAGACCGAGTTTCGCAGTCAATCCGTTGGTAAGAGCTTTGTCTCTTACGTCGTCGGGCACGCCATCTGTGAAGGCTATATCGATGGGCTGGACACAACCCTTGCCGATTGGCCGCTCATCGCAGACACGCTTTATGCCGAGCGCACAATTGAAGATTTGCTGGCGATGCGGGCGCGCGACCATCATGTCGTGACGGAGGATGACGGGTTCGTCGAAACCGGACGCTGGTTCAATGGGGAGGCGCTTGCAACCTTCGCGTCCGCGGAACTGGCGGGGACCGAGCCAAACCGCCGGGATGTCTGGAATTACAACGGGCTGGTGACCAACATCGCGCTCAACTACGCGGTCTACCGCACAGGAGATGAGTGGCAGGCCCTGCTCGACCATGTCTTTCAGGACCATGTCGGGATCGAAGGCCGGTTCACCTTCCAACAGCACCGAAGGTCCGGTGATCCCGCCTTGGGCATGGGCTGGTATTCGGCCTATGCCACACGCTATGACTATCTGCGGATCGCGGTCGCCATGCTGAATGACTGGCATAGCGAGACCTGCATCGGCCAATACCTGCGCGACCTCTATGCCGCGCGCCAGCCCATGGGGCACAATTTCGACGATCCAAGCCGAATGACCGATGTCGCCCAAAGCTATGGCGGCCAGTTCTGGTTCGATTTCCGCGGCATGCGCGACCGGCCACTGTTCGGCATGAATGGTAATAACGGCCAGAACGTCTTGATCGATATGGAGCGGCGGCGGATCGTGGTTGTGAACGCGGCGCATACCAATTTCGATTGGCGCACTTTGGTTTACGAGGCGATCCGGGATGGCCGCCTGCCGGATTAGGGCTCAGAGCTCCCGAAACGCCCGTTCCTGCCGCGCGGTCCAATGTACGACCAGATGTGCGGTCAAGTGCAGGCGCTCAGAAGGGTCGGCCAGAATGCTCCGAGACTGGTTTGCCGACGACGACGACCCTTAAGGCTTGCCCTCTCTTCGCCGCACAACAATCTCCGACGCTATTGCGACTAAGCTCAACGGTCCTGCGACTAAGAGGTACGCAGTGACCGCAAATGCGTTCAACTCCGACACAAGATCCGCAACTGCATCGGAGAACAGCGAGCATCTACCGTAACCAATGAACGCGTGGCCCTCGCAGCTATAGCCAAAAGCCAAAATGAGTAAGTAGTTGATAAGAAAAAATAAGCCGCCCCCCGAGAGCAAACACTTGCTCAAGGTTGATCGAGACCGCAAGCCGACAACAATCGCCACAGCAATTGATAACGGCACGCCGAAATCTACCAGGTAGGCGCCTGTTAATTGCATAACGTCACAGATCCCCTCAGAGCTCCCGAAACGCCCGTTCCTGCCGCGTGGTCCAGTGCACCACCAGATGCGCGGCCTCTTCCCCCGGCTCTTCGGCTTCAACCACGCCCTGATCGTAAAGCCAGGCGCGTTTGCGGCCCTCGGTATGGGGCAGATCAAGCTCGGTCAGGTGGCGCGGGGGAGAGAGGCTTTCGGCGACATGCGTCAGAAGCGCCTCCATCCCCTGCCCCGTTATCGCTGAGATCACATGGATCCCGTCGCGCCGTCCGGCGATCTGAGTCAGCTCGGCGACCCGCTCAGACGGTAAACGGTCGGCCTTGTTCCAGACCTCGATCAGGGCGGCCTCCTCCGCCACACCAAGCTCAGCCAGGATCTGCGCCACGTCTTGGGCCTGCGCCTCCGTCTCGGGGTGGGAGATATCGCGGACATGGAGGATCAGGTCGGCGTCCAACACCTCCTCCAGCGTGGCCCGGAAGGCCGCCACCAACTGCGTCGGCAGATCGCTGATGAACCCCACAGTGTCAGACAGGATCACCTCAGTTCCATCGGACAGCGCAACCGCCCGCATGGTCGGGTCAAGCGTGGCGAAAAGCATGTCTTTGGCCATCACCTCCGCCCCGGTCAGCCGGTTAAACAGCGTGGATTTGCCCGCGTTTGTGTAGCCCACAAGTGCGACCACCGGATACGGCACCTTCTTCCGCGCCGCGCGGTGCAGCGCCCGTGTCTTCACCACTTTCGACAACTGCCGCCGGATCCGCGTCACCGCTTCGTCAATCGCCCGGCGGTCCGCCTCGATCTGGGTTTCGCCCGGGCCGCCCACGAAGCCTAAGCCCCCGCGCTGTCGTTCCAGGTGGGTCCAGGCACGGACAAGGCGTGTGCGCTGATACGAGAGCGCAGCAAGTTCCACCTGCAACACCCCTTCCCGGGTCCGCGCGCGATCGGCAAAGATTTCCAGGATCAGCCCAGTCCGGTCGAGGAGTTTCACACCCCACGCCTTCTCCAGATTGCGCTGCTGCACGGGCGTCACCGGCCCGTCGATCAGAACCAGCCCGGCGTCAAGCGCCTCAATCATTGCGCCCAATTCAGCGATCTTCCCCGACCCAAACAGCATGCCCGGCTGCGCCTTCGCCAGGCGCACCACTTCGGCCCCCACGACCTCCAACCCAGGTAGGGCCGCGGCCAAAGCCACAGCCTCCTCCAACGCCGGGTCAGGTGCGTGACGGCTGCGGTTGGACTGGATGTCTGGGTGCAGCACCAGGGCCCGCATTGCCCGGGCCGGGCCGTCTTTTGTCAGCGAAGCTTCGCTCACTCTTCCCCATCATAGAGATTGATCGGTTGCGCCGGCATCACGGTCGAGATCGCATGCTTATAGACCAGCTGCGATTGCCCGTCGCGGCGCAACAAGACACAGAAATTGTCAAACCAGGTAATCACCCCCTGCAGCTTCACGCCGTTAATCAGGAAGATCGTGACCGGAACCTTTGTTTTGCGGACATGGTTAAGAAACGCGTCCTGCAAGTTTTGCTTATTTTCCGCCATCGAGAAACGTGCCTTGTCGTTGGTGCTGTCTTTCATTTTGACAGTCTGTGAGCAGACGACCCTGAGTATGGGGGCAAGTCCTCAGAATTTCCACCCCGATTCCAGCGCATTAGATTGGCGATGCTGCAATTGCATCACGCCCGCCAATATCCCGGGTTAATCAGCGCCAAAAGCACCAGCGTTTCGAGGCGCCCAACAATCATGGCCGCGCCTAAGATAAGCTTCGCCGCATCGCCCAATCCGACATAGGAAATTGGTGCCTCGGCGGCGACCGCAGCCAGGGGTCCGGTGGTGGTCAAAGCGGCGATGGCCAGCACCATCGCTTCTTCAAATCCCAGGCCCGCAATGGCCAGCGCGGCCATGGTCACGGCCATCGTCAGGATGAACAGCATGAAGAAGATCCAGGCGATATAGGCCCCCTCACGCCGAATGCGCCGCCCCAGACGGCCCGCGCCCGCAACGGAATGGGGGTGCAGAAGCCGCCCCATTTCCCGCACGCCGTGCTTGTAAAGCGCATAGACGCGGAGGAGTTTCATGCCGCCTGCCGTTGTCGCCACGCCGCCCCCCATCAGCACAAGCGCAATCAGGATCAGCCCCGGGGTCGGCAGGCCGGACCAGGCCCGCGCTTCGGCCCAACTGTCCGACACAAAGCCCGTGGTGGTCAAAAACGACATGACCGTGAAGATGCTGCCCCAAAGCGCGGCCATCGCACCTTCGGGATCGCCCAATTCATCCACTTCAAGCGCACCCAACCAATGGCGGGCAAAGATCAGCGTGGGCAGAACCACAACCGCAAACAGCGCCAAGCGGATTTCCCGATCTCGGCCGAGCCTCTTCATCGACTCGGTCGAGACGCCAAAGGCATAGGTCCGCCGGGACAGCGCGAAGATGAAGAAGAGGAAGATGAAGACCTCCCCCGCCACACCTGACGGGCGCCCCTCAATCCCGCCGATGGGGCTGATGCCAGAGGTCGCAAGCGTCGACATGGCGTGGATAATGGCCGTCAGCGGCGCCTCGCCTGAGATTACAAGCGCCAGCCAAAGCGCCATGGTCAAGACGATGTAGATCGGGGCCAAACGCGCGGCGTGTTTCTGCAACCGTTCAGAGGGGCTCGCCGCTTGCATCTGGCCTGTGCCGATGGAGACGCGGCCTACCACCTGGGCCTCCGAGGTCACCTCATACCCGCCCAGGTTCAGCGGCGCCAAAACCGCCATCGCCGTCATCCAGATCAGAAACCCGCCAAGCCAGCCCACAATCCCGCGCCAGAAATGGACGGCGGGGGCCAGACGCTCGGCCTCAAAGAAGCTCGCGCCCGTGGTGGTGAGCGCCGAGACCATTTCGAGATAGGCGTTGATGAAGCGCGTGTTGCCGACGGCCTCGGCCAATGGGAAGGCCAGCATGGCGGGCAGAAACACATACGCCAAAAGAAGTGCCACCAGATGCGCCCGGGCCGAGGTCACGGGCCGGTGGGATTGCGTGGCAAAGCCCACGAGCCCCGTCAGGATCAGACAGAGAACCGCCGAATAGAGGAACACTCGGCCCGTGAAATGATTATCAATCGCATGAGCCACAATCCCCGGCCCGATCATGGCCAACGCGCTGATCCCCATCAGCACAACAAAGAGCGGCAACCGGGAGAGATAGAGGCGCAT
>JANQNZ010000004.1 GCA_028279315.1 Rhodophyticola sp.
GCCCCGGCCTCATGCAGCGCATCCCAGAAGGCGCGGCCTTGGGAGGCGGGCACGGCGACTTCGAAACTCAACTCGCCTGAGAAAGAAATCCGGAAGACACGCGCGTCGAACGCGCCGATCTTGCCGTCAGTCCAGGCCATAAAGGGCAGCGCCTCAGGCGACAGATCGATATCCGAGCCAAGCTTCTCCAACACCGCCCGCGCTTTGGGGCCAACCACCCCGATCTGGGCCCATTGCTCGGTGACATTGACGGTGAAGACCTGCCAATCCCACCATTCGCATTGCAGCCAATCCTCCATATGGGCGTGGATATGGTCAGCCCCGCCGGTGGTGGTGTGGACCAGGAAGGTGTCGTCGGACAACCGCGCAACCACGCCATCATCCATCAGGAAGCCGTTTTCGTTGCACATGAGGCCATAGCGGCAGCGCCCGGGTTTCAGGCTGCTCATCATATTGGTGTAGAGCATGTCCATGAACCGCCCCGCATCGGGGCCTTTGACCAGGATTTTGCCCAGGGTCGAGGCATCGAGCAGGCCGAGGCTTTCCCGGGTCGCCGTGATCTCGCGCGCGACGGCCTCGGCATGGCTTTCCTCGCCACGGGGGAAGCAGTAAGGCCGTCGCCAATGGCCGACCGGCTCGAAGAACGCGCCCTGGTCTTCATGCCAGTCGTGGAGCGGGGTCCGGCGGATGGGCTGAAAAACCTCGCCCCGCGCCTCACCTGCAATCGAGCCCATCGAAATGGGCGTATAAGGCGGGCGGAAGGTGGTGGTGCCGACCTCGGGGACTGGCGCGTTCAGCGCTTCAGAAAGCACGGCCAGGCCATTGATATTGCTGAGCTTCCCTTGATCCGTCGCCATGCCAAGCGTGGTGTAGCGTTTGGTGTGTTCGACGCTTTCGTAGCCCTCGCGCGCGGCCAGTTGCACGTCCGACACCTTCACATCGTTCTGGAAATCCAGCCACATCTTGGCGCGTTTCTCGGCTCCTGCCCCTTGCGGCATCATCCAGACGGGCGCCATTGGGGTCTCTTCGGGCGCGGTGGCGCCGCCGAGGATCTCCGAGAGATGCATTTGGCCGTTTGCCGCGCCGACAACGCTGACAAAGCCCGCGCCGTCCTGGTTGGTAGGCGGGCGGTCTGGGTCAGGGCGGAAATGCGCTTGGGTCTCGTCCCAGGTGAGCTTCCCGCCGCAATGGGACCAGAGATGCACCACAGGCGACCAGCCGCCCGACATGGCCACCGCGTCGCAGGCGACCTCCTCCAGCACCGCGCCTTCACCGGCCTGGGCGCAGAGCGCCACCGCTGTCACCTGGCGCCCACCTTTGACCCGCGCGATGCCGGTGCCGGTTTTGACTTCGATGCCGAGCGCGCGGGCGGCTTGGGGCAAGGTCCCATCCGCAGCGGGGCGGGCATCGACAATGCACGGTACAACCAGCCCCGCCTCTTTCAACGCAATCGCTGTCCGGTACGCGTCATCGTTATTGGTGACCACCACCGTGCGGTCCCCCGGAGACACCCCGTAATTCGCCACATAGTCCCGGACGGCCGAGGCCAGCATGACCCCGGGGATATCGTTGCCAGCGAAGCTTAGGGGCCGTTCGATGGCGCCCGTCGCGGTGACGATCTGACCCGCCCGAATACGCCAGAGCCGGTGGCGCGGCGCGTCGCTTCCGGGTGCATGATCGGCCAGGCGTTCATAGGCCAGCGCATAGCCATGGTCATAAACTCCGGCCCCCATCATGCGGGTACGAATCTGGACATTCGGCATGTTTTCAAGCGCTTGTCGGGTGGCGCTCACCCGATCCTCGACAGGTGCACCCCCGATCTCGCCGCCATCAACCAGGCTCCGCCCACCCCAATGGGCGCTTTGCTCGATCAGCAATACGCGGTGGCCGGCCTCAGCAGCCTCTTTCGCCGCCTGAAGCCCCGCGACCCCGCCACCGATCACCAGCACATCGACGAAGGCATAGAAATGTTCATACCGATCCGCGTCACGGTCCTTCGGCGCCGCCCCCAGGCCCGCCGATTGCCGGATCACCGGCTCGAAGACGTGCTTCCAGAAGGCGCGCGGGTGGATGAAGGTCTTGTAATAGAACCCCGCGGGCAGGAAGCGCGCGGCAAGCTGGTTGGCCGCGCCGATATCGAATTCCAGGCTTGGCCAGTGGTTCTGGCTGCGCGCGGTCAGCCCGTCGAACAGCTCGGTTGTGGTCGCCCTTTGGTTCGGCTCAAACCGCCCAGCCTCACCCAGATTGACAAGCGCGTTCGGCTCCTCCGCGCCCGAGGCCACCACCCCGCGCGGGCGGTGGTATTTGAAACTGCGCCCCACCAGCGACTGACCATTGGCCAGAAGCGCGGAGGCAAGCGTATCCCCTTCAAACCCCTTAAGCCTTTTGCCATTGAAACTGAACTCAACCTGCCGCGCGCGGTTCAGAAACCGGCCGCCTTGGGCCAAACGGGTGCTCATGGCGCGCTCCAATCCGGGCGTTTGGCTTTGATGGCCGCCACGATCTCGGCAGGCGGCTCAAGGGTCTGCGCCGAATAGGTGCCGAAAACCTCCAGCGTCGCGGTGTCGCGCGCGGCCAGGAACCATTTCCCGCAGCCATAAGCATGGCGCCAGCGCTCAAGATGCACCCCTTTGGGGTTCGCGCGGTGGAAGAGGTAGGCCTCGAACTCCGCGTCATCCGAGCCCGGACCGTAGCGTTTCAGATGCGCCTCCCCGCCCGGGGTCAACTCGGTTTCATCAGCGTCGAAGCCGCAATAGGGGCAGCGGAGGGTTAGCATCGGCCTGCCTCTGAATTGTCAAACGACGTAACACGATAGCCCTCACCCAAAGGCCCCCGGCGCCGCCCGCCCCCCTCATCTTTCCAAAAATACGCCGGGGGGTCCGGGGGGCAGAGCCCCCCGGCGGGTCGACGTGCGACAGCACGGCGAAACCAAGAACCAATCACCGTCACGCCCATCAATGCGCCACCCCCGCCGCCACGCTTTCATCAATGAACCGCCCTTCGCGGAACCGGTTCAACCCGAACTCCGCTGTCAACGGGCTCTCATCCTTGGCCATCAGTTCCGCAAATCCCCAGCCTGAGCCGGGGATCGCCTTGAACCCGCCCGTGCCCCATCCGCAATTGATGAAACAGCCCTCAAGCGGCGTCTTCGACAGGATCGGGGACCGGTCGCCGGTCATATCCACGATCCCGCCCCATTGGCGCAACATCTTGAGCCGCGAGAGCATCGGGAAGGTCTCGATCAGCGCGCGCACCGTCTCTTCGATATGATGGAACGAGCCGCGTTGCGTGTAGTTGTTATAGCCATCCGCGCCGCCGCCGATCACCATCTCGCCCTTGTCGGACTGGCTCATATAACCATGGACGGTGTTGGCCATCACCACCACATCCATGCAGGGTTTGATCGGCTCGCTGACAAGCGCCTGCAGGGCCACCGATTCGATCGGCAGCCGGAACCCCGCCATCTCCGTCAAAACCCCGGAATGGCCAGCCACGACGATGCCGAGCCTCTTGCAGCTTATCGCGCCTTTGGTGGTCTCCACCCCCGTCACCTGCCCCGCTTCGGACCGGATGCCCGTCACCTCACATTGCTGGATAATATCCATGCCCATATCGGAACAGGCCCGGGCATAGCCCCACGCCACCGCATCATGCCGCGCCGTGCCGCCGCGGGCCTGCCAGAGCGCGCCCAGAACCGGATAACGCGGGCCCTCCAGTGAGATGATCGGGCACAGTTCTTTCACACGCGCGGGCGAAATGAACGATGTCTCCACCCCTTGCAGGGAATTGGCGTGCGCCGTGCGCTTATAGCCGCGCACCTCATGTTCGGTCTGGGCGAGCATCATCACGCCCCGCGGCGAAAACATGACGTTGTAGTTCAAATCCTGGCTCATGGTCTCATAAAGCGACCGGGCCTTCTCATAAATCGCGGCAGACGCGTCTTGCAGATAATTCGAGCGGATGATCGTGGTGTTCCGCCCCGTATTGCCGCCGCCAAGCCAGCCTTTCTCGATCACCGCGACATTGGTGATCCCGTGGTTTTTACCCAGGTAATACGCGGTGGCGAGGCCGTGGCCGCCCGCCCCCACAATCACCGCATCGTAAGACGCTTTCGGCGTGGGGCTTTTCCACGCCCTCTCCCACCCCAGGTGGTGGCGGAAGGCTTCGCGGGCGATGGCAAAGGCGGAATAGCGGCGCATCAGGCTCCAAATCCCTTAGCGGTCTGGGTCGTCTTCATCTGCGGGATTGGCGCGGATCAGAGGATACTCGGGGCGGCATTTCAAGCGCCGATTGCGACAGGAGGTCAAGGGAGCGCGCATCGGGCTGCGGCGGATTGTATCTTTTGCCTCGCACCGGGGCGGCATAGATGGCAGGAACGGGGGACAAAGACGCGGAGAACAAATGGGCTTTTGGATCGTGGCAGGCGCAGGCGCGGTGCTGGTGGCGCTGGCGATTCTGGCGGTCTATCTGAGGCCGCGGGGGGCGGATGCGCCGGCAGCGGCGTATGATCTGCAAGTCTATCGCGACCAGTTGAAAGAGCTGGAACGCGACGTGGCGCGCGGCGTGATTGGTGAGGCGGAGGCCGAGCGCGCCCGGGCTGAGATTGGGCGCAGGGTGCTCGAGGCCGACCGGGCCTTGCGGGAGGCCGAGGCGGAAGAGGCCAAGCCGGGCGCGCGGGCGGGCATCCTGGCGCTTCTGGCGCTGATGGTGGCAGGCGCCTTCGGCACCTATTGGCTGATCGGCGCGCCGGGCTATCCCGATCTGCCGCTGCAAACCCGGATCGATCTGGTCGAAGAGGCCCGCGCCGACCGGCCTGCCCAAGCCGAGGCCGAAGCGCAAATCACCAGCCGCCCGCAACGTGACCCCGACCCGGAGCGCGAGGCTCTGGTGGCACAGCTTCGGACCGTAATGGAACGACGGCCTGACGACACCCAAGGCCTGACGCTTTTGGCACAGAACGAGGCCGCTCTTGGCAATTTCCGCGCCGCACGGCTGGCCCAAGGCCGGTTGATCGCGCTTCTGGGCGACGACGCGACGGGTCGGCATTTTGTGGACCATGCCGAGATGATGGCGCTGGCCGCGGGCGGTTATGTGAGCCCAGAGGCAGAGGCCGCGCTGCTGCGCGGCTTGGAACTCAGCCCCCAGAACGGCACCGCGCGCTATTACGTCGGCCTCATGTACGCCCAACAGGGCCGCCCGGATCTCGCCTTTCCGATCTGGCGCAATCTTCTCGCCGAAAGCGCCTCTGACGCCCCCTGGGTGGACCCCATCCGGCTGCAAATCGAGGATGTGGCGTTCTTGGCCGGCGTGAACGTGACGTTGGCCGAGTTACCGCAACCCCGGGATCGCCCCGGACCCACGCAAGAGCAGATCGAAGCCGCGTCCGAGATGGCGCCCGAAGACCGGATGGCAATGATCGAAGGCATGGTTGGCGGGCTCGCGGACCGTCTGGCGAATGAAGGTGGGCCGCCGGAGGATTGGGCGCGGCTGATCAGCTCGTTGTTGGTGCTCGGGGAAGAGGATCGAGCCCGGGCAATCTATGCTGAGGCGCGCCAAGTTTTTGCCGAGACCCCCGACGCGCTTGCCCTGATCGAAGAGGCCGGCGCCGGCCTGCCGGACCGGCCCGAATGATCTTCGACGACATCGTCGAGTTGGCCCGGGCCCTCCCCCCGGGGCGCGCGCTGATGGGTCTCGACTTCGGGACCAAGACCATCGGCGTGGCGGTGAGCGACCGGCTCTTGGCCAGCGCCACCCCGCTGGAGACCATCAAACGCCAGAAGTTCACCGCCGATGCCGCGCGCCTGGCCGAAATCGCCAGCCATCGGGAGATCGGCGGTCTGATCCTGGGCCTGCCCCGCAACATGGATGGTAGCGAAGGCCCGCGCGCCCAATCGACCCGGGCCTTTGCCCGGAACCTCGCCCGGCTTCCGGCATTCGCCGATCTGCCGATCAGCTTTTGGGATGAACGGCTGAGCACGATCGCCGCCGAAAAGGCACTCCTTGAGGCGGATACGACACGGAAACGTCGCGCGGAGGTGATTGATCACGTCGCCGCGGGCTATATCTTGCAAGGAGCGCTGGACCGGCTGGCGCATCTGAAGGGGCAGACATGAGCGACCAAGTCTGGAAACGGGACGAGATTGCCTCGCCATGCGTGAAGATTTGCGTCGTTCACCCTGAGACGCGTCTTTGCACCGGATGCAATCGCTCCATCGAGGAGATCGCGAACTGGTCGAAGATGACGCCGGAGACGCGGGATCAGATCATGGCGGAATTGCCAAGCCGCGCGCCGCAGTTGAAGAAACGCCGGGGTGGACGGGCGGCGCGGTTGGGGAAGTAGGACACGCAACCATCGCCGAATGGAGTTTCCGTGGGCAGATCGACGCTTCATAGAGCATAACAGAAGCCGGGCATCGACAGGCCGGGGACCGGCGATCCCCCATCTGAGCGACGGCGTTTTATCCCAGCCCAATCCCTCTTCGCTCCGATCTCAGCACCAAGCTCAACCCGATCGCCAGGCCGCAGGACGGCCTGTTGATGCCCGGCGCCTTCGGCTTGATTCCGGGTGGGGATATAGAAGATCTGAGGTCCGCAGTAGATGAGCGGAAGATTGGGTTCGCGCCCTTCACCTCCAAGGTCCCCCTCGCCGGCCGCCCTGCCCCGCCATCTCCTCCAGCCGGGCAATCCGGTTCTCCGTATTCGGATGGGTCGAGAACAGGCGATCATGCGCATGGGCGTGCAATGGGTTGATGATGAACATATGCGCCGTGGCGGGGTTGCGCTCGGCGGCGTTGTTGTCAATCCGCGCGGCGAGGCCAGCGATCTTATCCAAGGCCGAGGCGAGCCAAAGCGGCTGGCCCACAATCTCGGCGCCGATCCGGTCGGCCTCGTACTCCCGGCTGCGGCTGATCGCCATCTGCACCAGGGCTGCGGCTAGGGGCGCCAAGATCATCGTTGCCAGAAGCCCGATGATCCCAAGCGGATTGTCCCGCCCGCCGCGGAAGAAAAACGCGAAATTGGCCAACAGACCGATGGCTCCCGCCAGCGTCGCCGTGACGGTCATGATTAGCGTGTCACGGTTTTTGATATGGGCCAGTTCATGGGCCATCACCGCCGCGACCTCTTCCCGACTTAGCCGTTGCAACAGCCCCGTGGTCGCGGCCACGGCGGCGTTCTGTGGGTTCCGCCCTGTCGCAAAAGCATTCGGCTGATCGGGCTCGATCACATAGACCTTGGGCCGGGGCATATCCGCGCCATCGGCCATGTCGTTCACCATGGAGACAAGATCAGGCGCGCTTCGCTCATCCACTTCGCGCGCGTTGTGCATCCTCAACACCATCTTGTCCGAGGACCACCAGGAAAAAAGGTTCATACCCGCCGCCAAAACCAGCGCGATGATCAGTCCCGTCTCGCCGCCCAACATCAGCCCGACGCCGCCGAACAGCACCGTCATCGCGGCCAAAAGCATGGCTGTGCGCACATATCCCATGAAAAATCTCCTGCGGGGTCGGTTAGAGCGAAGAATATGGGGGCGGATCGGTGGTTTCAAAAGGTCCGGTCTTGCACGCAGGCCTAGGCGGGATAGGGTCGCCTTGGGCAAGGGAGGGGTGAGATGGGCAAGTTGAGCGCCGATCATCTGATCATCGGGCAGGACGGGCTGGCGCGTGCGCTTTATGAGAGTGTCCGCGATCTGCCGATCATCAGCCCCCATGGCCATTGCGACCCGGAATGGTTTGCAACCGACGCAGCCTTCAGCGACCCCGCCAATCTGTTGATCGTGCCCGATCACTACGTGCTGAGGATGCTCGTCAGCCAAGGCGTACGGCTGGAGGATTTGGGCGTCGCGCGGCTTGACGGTGCGCCGGTGGAGACCGATCCGCGTGTGATCTGGGACCGGTTCGCCGCCCATTACCACCTTTTTGCAGGCACCCCGACGCGGATTTGGCTCGACTATACGTTCGAGACGCTCTTCGGGCTGGAAGAGCCGCTCAGCCCCGCCACCGCAACCGCCTATTTCGACACGATCGAAGCCGCCCTCACTACACCCGCCTTCCGGCCTCGCGCCCTTTACGACCACTTCGGGATCGAGGTCCTGGCGACAACCGAAGGCGCGCTTGATCCGCTGACCCATCACAAAGCCATTGCCGAGAGCGGGTGGGAAGCCCGTGTCATCACCACCTATCGGCCCGATCAGCTGACCGACCCGGATCATGAGGGCTTTGCCGAGGCGCTTGACCAGTTGGCGGAGATCACCGGCGGTGAGACCGACACCTATCAGGGTTATCTTGAGGCCCATCGCGCCCGCCGCGCCTTCTTCCGCGACCACGGGGCCACGGCCACCGATCACGGGCATGCCACCGCTGAGACCGCCGATCTCTATGCCACGGAGGCGGCCGAGCTCTACGACCGCCTCCGCCGGGGCAAGGCGGAGCCTGGGGATGCCGCGCTGTTCCGGGCACAGATGCTGACCGAAATGGCACGGATGAGCGCTGAAGACGGGATGGTGATGCAGCTTCACCCGGGCAGTTATCGCAATCACAACGCCTCGGTTTTCCACGCCTTCGGGCGCGACAAAGGCTTCGATATCCCAACCCGCACGGATTATGTCCATGGGCTGCGTCCGCTTCTAAATGCGGTGGGGATGCACCCGAATTTCCGGCTGATCCTCTTCACCCTCGACGAAAGCGCCTATACGCGGGAGCTGGCCCCTATGGCGGGCGCTTACCCGTGCCTGCGCCTCGGGCCCGCCTGGTGGTTCCATGACAGCCCCGAGGGCATGCGCCGCTTTCGGGAGATGACGACCGAGACCGCCGGGTTCTACAACACGGTCGGCTTCAACGACGACACCCGCGCCTTCCCGTCGATCCCCGCTCGCCACGACCTCGCCCGACGCGTCGATTGCGCCTATCTGGCAGGGCTGTTCCTTGACGGTCGCCTGCGGGAGAGCGAGGCAGTCGATCTGGCGCGGGTGCTGACCGTGGATTTGCCGCGAGAGGCGTATCGGCTGTGAGATTGTCGCCCGAGACACTTGCCCAGGCCAAGGTGACGATCCCTGGCTACGACCGGCGCACCGTCCGCCCAGGCGTGGTGCATATCGGCCTCGGCAATTTCGCCCGGGCGCATCTGGCAAGCTATCTCGACCAAGTCTTGGCTGACGACCCCCGGTGGGGTCTCCGCGGCGTCTCTCTCAGGCGGCCCGATATGCGCGAGGCGCTGGCGCCGCAATCTGGGCTCTACACGCTGGTCGAACGGGATGGTGGCGGAGCCAGCGCGCGAGTGATCGGCGCGGTGCTGGATGTGCTGGATCGCGGCGATGGGCTTGCGGCCCTGACCGCACCGGAAACCGCCATGATCACCCTGACGGTGACGGAGAAAGGCTATTGCCGGACCGGCGCCGGGGATTTGGACCTGGCCCATCCGGACATTCAGGCTGATCTTGCCGCGCCCGAGACACCCCGCTCGGTCCCCGGTCTTCTGGTCGAAGCGCTCCGCGAGCGGCGCGCCCGGAACCTGCCTCCGGTAACCGTGGCCAGCCTCGACAATCTGCCCGGCAACGGCGCGGCTTTGGCCCGGGTCGTCGCCCAATTCGCTGAAGCCATCAACCCCGCTTTGGCGCGCTGGATCGAGGGGCATGTCGCCTTCCCCTCCAGCATGGTCGACCGGATTGTACCCGCCACAACCGATCAAGACCGGGCCGAGGCCGCCGCGCTGACTGGGCTGGAGGAGGCGTGGCCGGTGGTGACCGAACCGTTCCGGCAATGGGTCTTGGAGGATCAAACCTCAGGCGACCGGCCTGATCTGGCCGCGGTTGGGGTGGAGCTTGTGGCCGATGTCGACGTCTATGAGGCGATGAAGCTGCGCATGCTAAACGGCGCCCATTCGACACTGGCCTATCTGGGCCTCCGCGCGGGTCATGAGACCGTAGCCGACGCAATGGGCGATCTGGCAATTGCCGAGACCGTCATGGATGTCATGCGCCAGTCGGCGGCAACGGTCGATCTGCCCGCTCGGCACTTGGCGGGATATGCCGAACGCCTCCGCACGCGGTTCCTGAACCCCGCGCTCAACCACCGTCTGGCGCAGATCGCTATGGATGGCAGTCAGAAACTGCCGCAACGCCTGCTCGCCCCAATTGCCGAGGCGCAGGCCGCCGGGCTGCCCTGGGATGCTCTGGCCAAAGGTGTGGCGGCTTGGATGGGTTATCTGCTGGACGGGATCGGCCCCGTGGACGATCCGCTCGCCGATCAGCTCAAAGCCGCTGCCGCCGAGGGAGCGGAGCGGTTGATGGATAGGAGCGAGGTCTTTGGCACCCTTGGGGCCGAGCCCTGGTTCCGCGCACGCGTTCTGGAGGCGCTGGCCGGGCTGCAGACGTAAGCGCCGGACGCCGAAGGACATTGGCCGGGCATTGCCGCCGAGATGTCGTTTTTTCGCGGGCTATGGTCGGGTGGGCTTGGCCTCTGAAAGGGTCCTCTGGCAGGAAGGGGCAGCGGAACCACGCCGGTTTGGGGAGAGGCGATATGAAGACGGACGTGAAAGCTCTTGTCGTGGGCGGCGGTGCCGTGGGCACCTCGATCGCCTATCACCTGGCGCGCGCGGGGTGGGCGGATGTGATGCTGCTGGAGCGCGATGAGCTGACCAGCGGGTCGACTTGGCATGCCGCGGGCCTCTTGCCGCTGTTCAATATGGGCTATGCGACCAGCCATATCCACGACTACAGCGTGAAATTCTACAAAACGCTGGAGGAGGAGACCGGGTTAAATGCCGGCTTCTACGTGGTCGGCAATCTGCGCATGGCCCAAAGCCAGGCGCGGATGGATGAGTTCATGCTCTACGCCTCCACCGCCGAGACCGTGGGCATCCCCTATGAATGGCTCTCCCCCCCAGAGATCAAAGACCGCTGGCCGCTGGTCCGGACCGAGGATCTCCAAGGCGCGCTCTTCCACCCAACTGACGGCTATATCAACCCCGCTGACGTCACCCAAGCCATGGCCAAAGGCGCCCGGCAGCGAGGCGTGGTGGTGGAGCGGAAATGGCAGGTCGATGGCTATGCCTGGGCCGGGGATCATTGGGACGTCACCTGCACAAAGATGGTGGAGAAAGGCGGCAATCTGGTGCCGTCTGATGAGCAGATCGTCATCCATGCCGAACATGTGGTCACCGCCACCGGCAACCACGCGCAGCGGACCGCGCGGCTTCTAGGCATCAAGATGCCGGCGATCCCGGTCGAGCATCAGTATATCGTCACCGAGCCCGACCCGGCGCTGACCGCCTGGCGCGCCGAGAACCCCGAACACCCGGTCCTGCGCGATGCGGATGCCAAATGGTATGTGCGCGAAGAACGCGGCGGCTGGATTCTCGGGCCTTATGAACGCAACGCGCCCGCGCGCTTCCTTTATGACGTGCCGGAGAGCTTCCGCGCCGATCTCTTCCCCCTCGATCTGGAGCGGATTGAAGAGGAATATATGTCCATGATCCACCGGATTCCGTCTTCGGAAACCGTGGGCCTGAAAGACGATTACAACGGTCCAATCTGCTACACGCCCGATGGTAACCCGCTGGTGGGCCCCGCGCCGGGTTTGCGCAATATGTGGCTGGCCGAAGGCTTCAGCTTTGGGATCACCGCGGCGGGCGGCACCGGGTATTACCTGGCCCAGATGATGGTGGACGGCGAGGCTGAGATCGATATGGCGAGCCTCGATCCCAAGCGTTACGGGCCGTGGATGACAACCGAATACGCGGCGCGCAAGAATGAGGAATGTTATGAGCATGTCTACATCCTCCACCACCCCGACGAAGAGCGCGAAGCCTGCCGCCCGCTGAAAACCGCCCCCTCATATGACCGGATGAAAGCCCGCGGCGCCCAATTCGGCCAGGTGAACGGGTGGGAGCGGCCGAACTATTTCGGCCCGCTGGATGCGCCGGAGAATTTCGATCATGACGCGCGCTCGTTCCGGCGGGGTGGCTGGTGGGGCTATGCCAAGGCCGAGGCTGAGGCGATCCGCTCGGGCGTCGGCATGATCGACGCGACGGCCTTCACCAAACACATCCTGAAAGGCCCAGGCGCGGAGGCATTCCTTGACTGGTTCACCACCAACAAGCTGCCCAAGGTGGGCCGGATCAACCTGACCTATGCGCTGACCGCAGCCGGGACCACCCGCACCGAATACACCATCATCCGCGAGGAGCCGGAGAAGTTTGTGCTGATCTCCGCGGGGGCCTGGCAGGCCTATGATGCGGATTATCTGAAGAAAGCGATTGAAGACGCCGAAGTGCGGTTTGGCCAGATCGAGATGCAAGATGTGACCTCGCAGTACGGCGTGTTTGCGCTGGCCGGTCCGAAATCCCGCGATGTCTTGTCGGCGCTGATCCGCGATCCGGAGCCAGCGACGGCCTTGTCTAACAGACGGTTCCCATGGCTCTCCATGCGGCGGATCGAATTGGGGATGTGCCCGGTGGTTGCGGTGCGGGTGGCCTATACGGGGGAGTTGGGCTGGGAATTGCACCACCCGATCGAGATGCAGAATTACCTCTTCGACCAGTTGATGGCCGCGGGCGAACCACACGGGCTGAAACTCGTCGGGGCCCGGGCGCAGAACTGGCTCAGGCAGGAGAAAAGCTATCGCGCCTTTGGGACCGAGCTTGGCCGGGACGCGACGCCGCTGGAAGCCGGGCTCGACCGGTTTGTCGATCTGGAGAAAGAGTTCCACGGCAAGGAGAAGCTGATCGAAACCGGCATCCGTTTCCAATGCGTGACCGTGCTGATCGACGGCCCCGAGGATGCGGATCCTTGGGGGCGGGAGGCGCTTTACGATGGCGAGACCAAGGTAGGCCGTCTGACCTCGGGCGGCTATTCCGTGGCCTTCGGCAAGCAGATCGGGATGGGGTATGTCAGCCCCGATCTGGCCGCGCCGGGGACCAAGTTGACGGTCCGGATGTTCAATCAGCTCTGGCCGGTGGAAGTGACGGAGGATAGCCCTTATGACCCGCAGAACGCGGTGATCCGGATGGATGGGGTGAGCGGCGGCCCGGGCTGACAGCCCGGCGAAAGGTCCAGTGGACCTTTCGAGCCGCGAACGGGCGGAGCCCCGGGGGGTCATCATAAGCGCCACGCTAGCCGCGCCCGCGCATGGCCGGGGACAGGCGCGCACAACAGCTGATGGGTGCGCTGTATGGCCGCCCAGTCATTGCTCTGAATGATCGGAGCGCGGGGATGACAAAGCGCCTGGCCGCGGGACGGCCA
>JANQNZ010000013.1 GCA_028279315.1 Rhodophyticola sp.
CCGCGATCCTCAGCCCCAATGGTGGGTCGATCGGGATCGGCTTTGCCATGTCCTCGGCCGTGGTCACCGATGTGATTGATCAACTGCGCGAGTTCGGGGAAACCCGCCGGGGCTGGCTGGGCGTGCGCATCCAAGACGTGACCCCGGATATCGCCGAAGGCCTGGGCCTGGCCGATGCCCGCGGCGCCCTTGTGACCGACGTGCCCGAAGGTCCGGCACAAGAGGCGGGCGTTGAGGTGGGCGACGTGATCCTCTCCTTCGACGGGGCGGAGGTGCAGGACACGCGAGAGCTGGTCCGCAATGTGGGCAGTGCGCCTGTGGGTGAGACCGTCCGGATGGTTGTGTTCCGCGATGGCGCCACGCAGACCCTTCGTGTGACCCTCGGACGCCGGGAAACGGCGGAAGGCCTCTCAAGCCCCACAACCCCCGGTGGCGAGCCCGAAGCCCCGGCCACAGGCGATGTCTTGGGCATGACGCTGGCCCCTCTGACCGATGAGCGGCGCGAGGAGTTGAATGCCCAAGGCATCAGCGGCGGCTTGGTGATCGAGGCGATTGATCCGGCAAGCGACGCGGCGTCGAAGGGCCTTCAACCCGGCGACATCATCACCGAGGTCGCGCAACAGCCCGTCAGCGATCTGCAAGCCCTCGAGACCCGCGTGCGGGAGGCATCCGAAGCTGGCCAGCGGAGCATCCTGCTTCTCATCCGCCGCGCCGGAAACCCGCGGTTTGTGGCGCTGAGTTTGGAGTAGCGCCGGGGACCCACCCAAATGTCTTGAACAAGAAGAAGCCCCCTTGCGATCCGCAGGGGGGCTTTCTTGCGGCCCGTAGCTACGTGCAGCGCTTGAGGTCGGGGCGCCGGATTAGCCTCAAAGAGGCGCGGGATATCGGGCGGCTACTCTGCCTTCTGGTAGAGGGCCAGCCGCAATATCGGCTGTCCCTCATAAGGCGCCTCGAAATGCACTTTGGGTCGCTTGCCCGCGGTCTTGATCCTTTGCCATTCCGATTTGGCCGCGACAATCGTGTAGGCGGCCGGAAAGAGCAGCGCGGTGTGAATGCGTGAGATGATTTTTACGAGGCCGGCTCTCCACCTCTGGTGTCAACGGACGGATTTGTGTGTGGCCATCCTTGGTGCAACACCTCACTTGGTCCCATATATCACTCCTCGATTATCGTCTTGAATTGCCGCTGAAAACCGACGCGCATGCCCGGTCTTTCGCGCGCTTTGGCCGGAAAGATGGGATTGGCGCCGCCCTCACCGTTTCGCGGACCGAGGCGCACCTGACAGGCGTGCCGTCTAACCAATCCGCGATCCTGGAGAATGAGACGCGCCAGCGCCAGACGATTACACAAGACCAAACGCAACCCCCACGAATAGGGAAATCTGGCCCGATCGGGTCTGCCGATAGATCCCCGCCCGATGCGCGCCCCGCACCCGGCCCACGATGCCTTGCCGACGCATATCGACGAACAGATCGAAGACTCGGCGGTTCTCCGCAGTCAGCATGTCGCGGATCGGCAAGAGGCTGCAAACCATCGCGTCGTTCCAATCTCTGAACCGTCCGGCAAAAAGCGCACGGATGCGGATCATCTTTGCGATAAAGGTGCTGTTCGTACCGATCTGATTTCCGCCATGCTGCCGATAGAGAACCAGGGGCTGCGGATCATATATCACCGTCGCACCGGCTCCGGAGAGCACCTGATAGCACCACCAATCATGGGAGATAATGCCATTCGCAACGGGGGCCGCCTGCCGCAAGAGAGAGAGCGCCGCGCGATTGAAGATCATCGTGTTGCCGCCCGCGATATTCTGTACCAGCGCGTTGGCAAAATGCGGCTCTTTGGAAAATAGCGGACTTGTCCCCATCGGGCGCAGCACCGCATCGACCAATTCGGTTCGGCCGCAGGTCAGGGCAGGGCCGTCGATCTGGTCCAAAACATCGATTTGATGGGCGAGTTTCTCCGGCTTCCAGAAATCGTCGTGATCGCAAAACGCGACGAAATCGGCATCGGCGGGAACCTGATCCAGCATTGACAGGAAATTGCGGGCAAAGCCTGATTGCGGTCCGTCAACAATGGTGACCACGCGGCCAGGATGCCGAAGCGCAAAGGCGCGGAGCGTTTCGCAGGTCCGGTCGGTTGCGGCGTCGCAAGAGGCCACCAAAGACCAATTGCTGTGGGTTTGCGCCAAGAGGCTGTTCAGTTGCTCGTCAAGGTATGTCGCGCCGTTATGGACGCCAAGCAGAATCGCAACGTTCTGATCAGATGGCATTCCGCACCGACCCCCTGGCAGGTCACGACACAAACACCACACATGTTCGAAAAAGCACAAACCGCCGCAGGTTAGCCGTCACACACCCGCCGCAGCAGCGGTCAAGCTAACAGCTTTTTGCGGCCGCAGCAAACCTGTCTGGCATCAATTCGCCGTAACCGATCTTTATCCCGAAGTGCGTGTGGGCAAGGATCAGCCAGAGGCCTTTCAAGGGTGCGATCCACAGTCTCGCCCCCTGCGTTTAGGCTTGAGGTGTCCGGTGGGGCTTCATGACCCTGGACGGCCGCGCCATTAATGCAATGCGGTTTGGTCCATTGGGGCTGCGTCCCCCACCCGCTGGCACCGATCCCGATAAGCCCGTGCCCAATTTGCGGCGTCCGCAATCGAATACGTGACGTGAAGGCGGCTTTCTGGGGCGATTCCGTTTACTTCGTTCAGGATCTGGAACATCCGCATCATGCCGAACCCCAGACTGTTGGGCACAACAAACGCGCCTTGGGTGCGTTGCAGGTCTGCGTGTTTGGCGCCGGCGCGAACCCATTGTTTGATGATGCTCGACGTGACGTTCCGGAAGTCGAGACTGCGCAAATCATAGATCGTCGGTGTGGCTTTGCTGACACCAACAAAGCTCGACAGGAAGCTGAGCAGCGCCTTCACCTCAAAGACCTGAATTTCATGGTCCGTCGCGACAACACGCAGCCCATGGGCTTTGACAACCGCCGCATGCGGCAGCCGAGACAGAGGCTCCGCACTTGGGCAATTCATCCAAGTGTCGATCGTTTCCATGGTGTTGATCCAGAATGCTGTTGGCGCTAACAGCGCGGCGCGTTATCAGTCTCGGCGGGCCGATGCAAGATATGCTCGCTTACTTCGGTTCGGCGGTCTTCTCATACGAACGGTGTGCGGGCGCCGCGCAAACGGCACCTTCCCTCACCCGCCCGACGCCCCAGCGGCCAATTCCGGGTCCCAAACGCTAAGCCCCATTGCGCGGGCTGCCGCCAGCGACAAGGCCGGGCTGTCGAGGCCTTGGGCCTCCAGTTGGTAGTTTTGCACCGCGCGGCGTGTCCGCCCATCCAAGACGCCGGTAATCGCGCCGCGATAGTAGCCCCGGGCCGTCAGCGCCCGCTGCAAGCTTGCAATGAACTCCGGATCGCCCGCTTCGATCTGACAAGGCGTCTCGAACCACGTCTCGCGGCGCTCTTCGACGATGCGCTGGCGGGTTTCAGTGATGAAAACGCCCGGCTCCAACACGCGCCCCGCGCTGTCGATCTGGGGCGGCTGCACCATGATCTGGTCGGTTACGGTTTCGATTACGGCGGGGCTTGTTTCCAGCCCATAACAGGCGCTGGGGTTGGCATTGGGTGGTCCGGCCCCTCGTGTGTCGTCAACCGGGTCCGGCCCTGGGGCCAAGCCCAAACCCGTCACCGGCCC
>JANQNZ010000015.1 GCA_028279315.1 Rhodophyticola sp.
AAGGCTTGTTGCGGGCCGATGGCTCGCCTTATGCGGAGGCCTCGGCGCTCGCCACCGCAATTGCCGAAGGGCACCAAAGCGCGTCGAGCATCGACACCACCACGGTCAATCTGGTGCCCGAAGCCTATCGCGGGCTCGACCGGTTCGAGGCCCGCAAACGGGTGATCGAGGACATCGATGCCGAGGGGCTGATGATCCTGGTCGAGGATAAGGTGATCACGCAGCCTTTCGGCGACCGGTCTAAGGTCGTGATTGAGCCGATGCTGACCGATCAGTGGTTCGTCGACACCGCCAAGATCGTCGAACCGGCACTGGAGGCCGTGCGCGACCGGCGCACCCAGATCATGCCGGAGCAGCACCGCAAGGTCTATTTCCACTGGCTGGAGAATATCGAGCCTTGGACGATCTCGCGCCAGCTCTGGTGGGGGCATCAGATTCCGGTTTGGTATGGGCCGGACCGTGACGCCTATGGTTCGTCAACAACCGCCCCCAACTCGGCGGTCCAATTCTGTGCGTCAAGCGAGAAGCATGCTCTCGAGCTTGCGCGTGAGTATTACGGTGATTCCGTCGGCTCGGTTGTCGCGAAGGGCGATTGGAACCAAGCCTTCTCCCACAACAGCTTCGAGGGTGATGAAGAAAACAGCGTCGCGATCTACCGCGACCCTGACGTCCTCGACACCTGGTTCTCCTCCGGCCTCTGGCCCATCGGCACCCTTGGCTGGCCCGAGGACACGCCCGAACTGAACCGCTATTTCCCCACCTCCACCCTTGTCTCCGGCTTCGACATCATCTTCTTCTGGGTCGCCCGGATGATGATGATGCAATTGGCCGTGGTGGGCGAAGTCCCATTCCGCGATGTCTATGTCCACGCGCTTGTGCGGGACGAAAAGGGCCGCAAGATGTCGAAATCCATCGGCAATGTCCTCGACCCCTTGGAACTGATCGACGAATTCGGCGCCGATGCCGTCCGCTTCACGCTCGCGTCGATGGCCGCCATGGGGCGCGACCTGAAACTCTCCCGCGACCGCATCCAGGGCTACCGGAACTTCGGCACCAAGCTGTGGAACGCCGCCCGGTTTGCGGAGATGAATGACTGCAAACCGGTGGCCGATTTCGACCCCTCTGCCGTCACCCAAACGGTCAATAAATGGATCGTGGGTGAGATCGCCCGCGCCCGGATTGCCCATGATGAGGCGCTGTCGGCCTACCGGTTCAATGACGCGGCCAACGGGCTTTACGCCACCACCTGGGGCAAGGTCTGCGACTGGTATCTGGAATTCGCCAAACCGCTTTTTGCCAGCGGCGACGAGAATGTCATCGCCGAGACCCGCGCCACCATGGCCTGGGTCATCGACCAATGCCTGATTCTGCTGCACCCCGTGATGCCGTTCATCACCGAGGAGCTTTGGGGCGCGATCACCGACCGGCCCAAACCGCTGATCCATGCTGATTGGCCGGAGTATGGCGCGGAATTGATCGACGCGGGCGCCGATGCCGAGATGAACTGGGTCATCGGGTTGATCGAAGAAATCCGCTCCGTCCGTCAGCAGATGCATGTGCCCGTGGGCCTGCGCGTGCCGCTGTTGCAGGCGGAGTTGGACGCCAAAGGCCAGGCCGCCTGGACCCACAACGCCGCGATGATCGAACGGCTGGCCCGGATCGACTCCCTGACCGAGGTTGAGGCGCTGCCGAAAGGCGCCGTGACCATCGCCGTCGAGGGCGGCGTCTTCGGTCTGCCCGTTGCCGATATCATTGATGTGGGTGAGGAAAAGGCGCGGCTGGAAAAGGTGCTTGGCAAACTGGAGAAGGAACTGGGCGGCCTCCGCGGGCGGCTCAAGAACCCCAAATTCGTCGAAAGCGCGCCGGAAGAGGTGGTGGAGGAAACCCGCCACAACCTGGCCGCCCGCGAAGAGGAAGAGGGCAAAATCCGCGACGCCCTGGCACGGCTGGAGGAGTTGGCCTGAGCAAGGCCAGTGCTGTTGCGACAACCCGTCAGCCCCGGTCGCAGGCCACCGTAATTCGCCTTCCCTTGCCCGAATAGCGCCGAAGCCGCCGGGCATCGCCAAGCCGTCCCGCGGCCTGTCGATGCCCGGCTTGTGTTGGGCTTGGGGCGAAATCGTCTTGCATAGGTAGCCTTGTTTCAATCTAATTTTCACGTGGCTTGGCGCCCAACCCTTGCGCCCCGCCCCGCTTTCCGCTTTCTCTGCCGCTTATGTCTGGCCCCCGCTATACCGACCTTGTCCAAAGCCTGCCCGCCACGGTGCCCTTTGTCGGCCCGGAGACCCAGGAACGCGCCCGTGGCGCCGGGTTTGACGCCCGGCTTGGCGCCAATGAAAGCACCTTCGGCCCCTCACCCAAGGTCCTCGACGCCATCGCTGAGGCCGCAAGCGGCGCCTGGATGTATGGCGATCCGGAGGTGTATGACCTCCGCCAGGCGCTTGCCGCCCATCACGGGGTCGCGCCTGAAAATATCGTTGTGGGAGAAGGGATTGACGGGCTTCTGGGTTATCTTGTCCGGCTCTTGGTCAGCCCCGGCGATGCGGTGGTCACGTCTGACGGCGCTTACCCCACCTTCAACTACCACGTGGCCGGCTATGGCGGGGTGCTGCACCGGGTGCCCTATCAGGGTGATCATGAAAACCCCGAGGCGCTTCTGACCCGCGCGCGAGAGACGCGCGCCAAGCTCATCTATCTCGCCAATCCCGACAATCCCATGGGGTCCTGGCACGGCGCCGCGACGGTCCAAGAGATGATCGACAATGTGCCCGAAGGCTGCCTTCTGGCGCTTGACGAGGCCTATTCCGACACCGCGCCCGAGGGGACCATTCCACCCCTCGACGTGGGCGATGTAAGGGTGATCCGCTTCCGCACCTTCTCCAAGGCCTATGGGCTGGCCGGGATGCGGGTGGGGTATGGCATTGCCCATACCGATCTGA
>JANQNZ010000027.1 GCA_028279315.1 Rhodophyticola sp.
GGTCTCGGCGCCCCCGTTGAGCCAATAGCCCGACCCGCCGATGCCGCCGATATTATCACCCACGCCCTCCCCGTCCTGCCGCAGGATTTTCCCGGCGCCGTCACCCCCGGCACCCCCAATCCGGCCCAAGCGCAGGCCATCATCGACGGGATCACGCTTGGGGTGGATTTGGCGATACGCGGCGAGGCCGCCGCGCTTTGCACCGCCCCCATTCACAAGAAGGCGCTGAAAGACGGCGCGGGCTTCCCCTATCCCGGCCATACGGAGTTTTTGGCGCATTTGGCAGGGGTGCCCCGCGTGGTGATGATGCTGACCTCCGACATCCTGAGCGTGGTGCCTGCGACAACCCATATTCCCCTGGTGGATGTCCCTGCTGCCCTCACCCATGACCTTCTGATGGATACGATCCGGATCACCGATGCCGGGCTCAGGCAGGATTTTGGGATCGACCGCCCCCGGATCGCCGTGGCGGGCCTGAACCCCCATGCAGGCGAAGGGGGCGTGATGGGGATGGAGGATCAAGACCTCATCGCGCCGATCATCGCCGCGCTTGCCGCTGAGGGTTTGGCCGTCACCGGCCCCCACTCCGCCGACACGCTGTTTCACGCCGAAGCGCGGGCCCATTACGACGTGGCGATTGCGATGTATCACGACCAGGCGCTGATCCCGATCAAGACGCTGGCCTTTGAGCGCGGGGTGAATGTGACCCTTGGCCTGCCCTTCATCCGAACCTCGCCCGACCACGGCACAGCGCTGGACATTGTGGGCCAGGACAAAGCCGATCCGACTAGTATGATCGAAGCCCTGAAACTGGCCGAGCAGATGGCCCGCGCCCGGGCCGTGGGATGAGCGCGATCGATAACCTGCCGCCGCTGCGTGAGGTGATCGCCGCCCATGATCTGCGCGCCAAGAAATCCCTGGGGCAGAACTTCCTTCTGGACCTGAACCTGACCGCCAAGATCGCGCGTATGGCGGGGGATCTGACGGCGGCGGATGTGGTGGAGATTGGCCCCGGCCCCGGCGGTCTGACGCGCGGGCTTCTGGCCGAGGGCGCGCGGCGGGTGTTGGCGGTGGAGAAAGACGCCCGCTGCCTGCCCGCACTGGAAGAGATCGCCGCGGCCTATCCCGGGCGGCTTGATGTGCTGAACGCCGATGCGTTGGAGGTCGATTGGCCCGCACACCTGACCCCGCCGATCAAGATCGTGGCGAACCTGCCTTATAACGTGGGCACCGAACTCCTGGTCCGTTGGCTGACACCCCCTGCCTGGCCACCTGACTGGCAAAGCCTGACGCTCATGTTCCAACGCGAGGTGGCGGAGCGGATCGTGGCCGCGCCAGGCAGCAAAGCCTATGGGCGGCTCGCGGTTCTGGCCAATTGGCGGACCGAAGCACGGATCGTCATGACCCTACCGCCCGAGGCGTTCACGCCGCCCCCGAAAGTCAGCTCCGCCGTGGTGCATCTGACTGCCCTGCCGAAACCGCGCTTTGAAGCGGACCCGGAGGTGCTGTCGCGCGTGGTGGCGATGGCCTTTAATCAGCGGCGAAAGATGCTCAGGGCCGCGCTGAAAGGCCTGGCGCCGGATATCGAGGATCGGCTTCTGGCCGCAGGACTCAAGCCGACGGATCGGGCGGAACAGGTCTCAATTGAGGGGTTTTGTGCCTTGGCTCGCGAAGTGGCGTGAGGGCTCAAGGGCTGGCCTCCCGGCTTCGGTAGGGCGGGATTTATCCCGCCGCATCCAAAGGCTCCGTCGCTGCGCCATGGCGGGACAAGTCCCGCCCTACGACTCTCTTCGAAGCACTACATAAGCCGGGCATCGACAGGCCGAGGGCTGGCGATCTGACGGGTGAGCTAACGCGTTTTATCTCGGCCCAATCCAGCCTCGCTCCGATCTCAGCGCCAAGCTATACCCAATCGCCAGACCGCCCGGGCGGCCCCTCTCGGCAGATTGCCTTTGGCAATCGCCTGCCGGCAACGTGTCGATGCCCGGCGGCTTCGGCGCTATTCGGGCAGTAGCGGAGAATGAGTTGTGTTCAGAGGAGCCAGGCCCAAGATCGAGCGCGATGCCGAACTCTCGGGCCCGCTTCGGGCTTACTCCGCTGCCTCAGGCGGGGTATCAGACGCCGCCTCTTGGCTGACCGGCGCGGCCTCGCTGTCGGATTTCCGGGGGCGGCGGTTGCGCTTCGGTTTACCGCCGTTTTCGGGCGTCTCCACCAAGCCGCTTTCGCTTTTGGCGCCGCCATCCATCACCTCGCCAAAATTGGCGTCAGGCTGCGGGCCATCGCCTGGGCGGGACTGTGCATTCTGCGGATTGTCGGATTTCTGTCCCTCAGAGCGCTGATTGTCGTCCTGGCGCTGCTGCTGGCGCTGCTCACGGGCCTGGGCCTGCTGCGCCTCTTGCTGTTCGCGCCGCGCTTCCATTTCGCGCTGCGCTTCGGCCAACATGCGGGTGTAATGCTCGGCATGTTGCTGGAAATTCTCGGTCGCGACGCGGTCGTTGGACAATTGCGCGTCGCGGGCAAGTTGATTGTACTTGTCGATAATCTGTTGCGGGGTGCCGCGCACCTTGCCCTCGGGCCCGGAGCTTTCAAACACCCGGTTGACGATATTGCCGACGGAACGGTTCCGGTTCCCTTTGGACCGCGAGCGGTTCTTCGATGATCTCATGTATGTCTAGTCCAGTGTTCCTGCTGGTATGATTCAGGCCGGCCAATTCTGCCGGTTTTCGTCTCGCGCGTCAGGTGGCATCCCCTGATCTCTGACACGCATCTCTGGCAAAAGAGCGGGCGATTTGCCGAAGCCAATCTGCGACCGCTGGCAGATGAGTAACCATGGCTTTCGCGGCAAAACAAGGCCAAAATGTCTCAAACACGTGGTTTTTTGCCGGATTGCGGAGGTTTGGCCGCGGTTTCAGGGGGTGGGCATGCGCCCGTCGACCACACGCGGCTTGCCATCCATATCGGGGTGAACCGTGACATCTTCAAGACCGGCCTCACGGAAAAGCGCGGCCACGTCCGGCCCCTGCTGCCACCCGATTTCGGTCAGAAGCCGCCCGCCCGGGGCCAGATGGGCGGGTGCCGCGGCGGTGATGACGCGATAGGCGGAGAGGCCGTCGCCGCCATCGGTCAGGGCCAGATGCGGCTCGAAGTCTCGCACTTCGGGGGCAAGCTCCGCCATCTCCGCCGCCGTGATGTATGGCGGGTTGGAGACGATCAGGTCGAACCTGCGGTCAATATGGGCAAACCAATCGGATTCGATGAAGGCAAGCCGGTCAGCGACCCTCAACGCCTTGGCATTCCACTCCGCCAGGTCAAGCGCGGCAGGGGCAACGTCGGTGCCAATCCCCGTCGCCGTCGCGCGTTCGGCCAGGAGCGTGATCAAGATGCACCCGCTGCCTGTTCCAAGATCAAGGACGGCTTCAAAAGGTTCCGCCAGCGCGCGCTCGATGAGAGTTTCCGTTTCCGGCCTGGGATCAAGTGCTTCCGGCGTGATCTTAAACCACCTTCCATAGAACCATCGCCCCCCTAGGATGTGGCTGACCGGCTCTCGATCCAGGCGACGGGAAATGGCGTTTTCATAGAAGACCTCCACCTCCTCGCTCAGATCGTCGCGCAGATGCAGCAGAACCCGATCCGGCGTCACCCCAAGGGCGGAGGCCATCAACCAACGCGCATCCCGCTCCGCGCCCGCGATCCCCGCGTCGCGCAGCCGATCCCGGGCGCTGTTCAGCGCCTCCTGAACCGTCATGCCTCCATCTCGGCCAGCATCCGGGCCTGATCATCGGCAATCAGCGCGTCGATCACCTCGTCCAAATCGCCCTGCATCACCTGGTCGAGCTTATAAAGTGTCAGGTTGATCCGGTGGTCCGTCATCCGTCCTTGCGGGAAATTGTAGGTGCGGATGCGTTCCGACCGGTCGCCAGAGCCCACTTGCGCCTTCCGGTCCGCCGCGCGCGCGTCCGCCGCGCGCTGGCGTTCCAGATCGTAAAGCCGCGCGCGCAGGACGGACATGGCGATCTCTCGGTTCCGGTGTTGGGATTTCTCGGAACTGGTGACGACGATCCCAGACGGCATGTGCGTGATCCGCACGGCAGAGTCCGTCGTGTTCACATGCTGCCCCCCTGCCCCCGATGCGCGCATGGTATCGATGCGGATATCGCTTGTGGGGATGTCGATATCGACCTCTTCCGCCTCGGGCAGCACGGCCACGGTGGCCGCCGAGGTATGGATGCGCCCCCCCGATTCCGTGGTCGGCACGCGCTGGACCCGATGCACGCCGGATTCGTAC
>JANQNZ010000003.1 GCA_028279315.1 Rhodophyticola sp.
AGGCGTGGAACTACGCCATTGGGTGCAGTTGATGGCGATGGTGGAGAAGGTCGACAAGGTCGCGCTTCTGACCGATCAGTCTTGGGTCAAGACGCTGGCCGGAATTGAAAGCGCCCTGATCCCCAATCTTGTGATCAAAAGCTTCCCGCCCGATGGCGAAGACGCGGCCCGGGCCTGGTTGGCCGAGCCGCTTTCGGCCGACGCCACGGCCAGCTGAGCTTACTGCGGCGGGTTTGCGCCGTCTGTCGCGCTGGATTTCGGGGGGCTCGGGACTGGCGTTCCGGGCATAACCGGCGCAACCCGACCGGTGCGGACGCCGCCATCGGCCTCCAAAGCGGCCTGAACAACCTCTTTGGTCTCTTCCGACCCGGCGTCGTCTGTCTTGACCTCGCCTGCGTCTTTCGACGCTGCTTCAGGCTCCGGCTCAGGCGATGGCAAGGCCAGCGCTTCGTCCGGGAAATGCTCCGGCGCCTCTGGCAGGATATGGCCGGACCTCGGGTCGATTGTCACACGCGGTTTGTCGGGCAGGGCATCAATCGCCTCATTCAACTCCGCCACCAGGCGCGAGAAGGTCTCGCGCTGGGTTTCGATCTTCACGTCTGGCTTTTTCCGACCTCCGAAGAGAAATCTCAGCATCCGAGCCCCCAGGCTTTGTTCCACAGATGCGGCCAAGTCTAGCCATCTGGGCCGAGACGCCAAGGGGATATCTGAGCGCAATCTCCCCTTCTGCGGCGCCCCGCTTGCGCTGGGCGGGATCGCGGGCGATAGATGACTGGGACAACGGGAAGGTTGGGCCACCAATGAAGATCGCGACATTCAACATCAACGGGATCAAGGCGCGGGTGGGTGCGTTGGGCGACTGGCTGGATGAGGCCAAACCCGATGTGGCGCTGCTGCAAGAGATCAAATCGGTTGATGAGGGCTTCCCGCGCGAGCTCTTTGAAGAGCGCGGCTATAATGTCGAAACCCATGGCCAGAAAGGGTTCAACGGGGTTGCGATCCTGTCGAAATACCCGCTGGAAGATGTGAGCCGTGGGTTACCCGGGGATGACAGCGACGAACAGGCGCGCTGGATTGAAGCAACCGTGATGGGCGATGTGGCGGCGGTGCGGGTCTGCGGGCTTTATCTGCCCAATGGCAACCCGGCGCCGGGGCCGAAATACGACTATAAGCTTGCCTGGATGGCGCGGATGGAGGCCCATGCGCGGGCGCTTCTGGCATCAGAGATGCCGGTGGTGCTGGCCGGCGACTACAATGTGATCCCGCAGGACGACGACGCGGCGCGCCCCGAGGTCTGGCAGGACGACGCGTTGGCTCGGCCCGAAAGCCGCGCGGCGTTCCGGCGGCTTTTGCATTTGGGCTATACCGAGGCGTTCCGCGCGCGGGTCTATGGGCCCGGCCATTACTCGTTCTGGGATTACCAGGCCGGGGCGTGGAACAAGAATGACGGCATCCGGATCGACCATCTGCTGCTGAGCCCGCAAGCCGCGGATCTGATGACCGAGGTGCGGATTGATCACGAGATCCGGGGGCGGGAGAAGCCGTCGGATCATGTGCCGGTGTGGATTGATTTGGCGGCGTGAGGAACCCGGGTGGAGCCAACAGGTGTCCAAGCCGACAACTTCCCGCTGTTCTACATCCCCTGCCCGAATAGTGCGCCGAAGGCGCCGGGCATCGCCAGGCCGTCCCGCGGCCTGGCGATTTGGCTGAGTCTGGGTGCTGAGATCGGAGCGAGGCCGAATTTGGTTGGGATAAAGTGCTGCTGCTCAAACGTAGGAACGCCAGTCCCCGGCCTGTCGATGCCCGGCTCGCGTTGCTCAATAGCGTCTATCGAAGCCTTCCCAGCCTCAGCGCCCGTCCCGCCCCACGGCCAAAACTGCCGGGACCAAAATCGATAGAAACACCAACCGATAGACATGGTGCAGCGCCACAAAGGCCGGGTCCGCCTGGAGCAGCAATGCCAGCGCCGCCATTGTCTCCAGCCCGCCTGGCGCGAAGGCAATGAGGAGGTCGAGAAGTGGCAGATCGGTCATCGCATTAACCAGAAAAGCCGCGCCGAGGGTCGCCGCGAGGGCGATGGCCGTCAGGACCAAAGAGGCCCCTAAAGCCTGCCGAACCAGGCCCAAGGTCACCCCGGAAAACCGGGTGCCGATGATCGTGCCCATAATGGCGAAGGTCGGGATCGCCACCCAAAGCGGCATGCCCCCCTCGACCACGCCTGTCGCGTGGGCGAGTGTGGAGATCACCATGCCGCCCAAAAGCAACGCCGCGGGCACCTTCAACCGCTGGAACCCAAGCCCGATCAGAACCGAGATCACCACGATGATCAAAAGCGCAGGGACGGCCATGGGCGCGTAAGGCGCTTGCGTCATCGACAGATCCGCGTCTGAGATCAGCGCGACCACGGCGGGCACCAGCAAGGTCAACACCAAGACCCTGAGCGACTGAATGACCGCAATCATCGGCAAATCGGCCTTCACTTCGGTTGAGAGCGACAGGACGAAGCTCAGATGCCCCGGGGTCGCGGCCAAACGGGCGGTTGTGCGATCCTGGCCGAAAAGCCGGGTGAGGCTCTCCGCGCCCCCAAAGAAGAGCACCAGCAGCAAGAGGCTGAGCGCGACAAGCGGCAAAGGCCATTGCGCCGCGGCCTGAACCACCTCTGGCGTCACGCCAGAGCCCATCCCGACCCCGATCAACACAAAGCAGATATCGCGCAGAAGATCGGGGATCTCGGTTTTGACGCCCATGAGCGACACCGCCGACACAAAAGCCGCGGGGCCGGTCAGAAACGGGGCGGGCACACCAAGCGCCCAAGCCACGCCGGCTCCGATTGCGCCAACGGCAAGCGTTGTCGCTGCGACCTGCATTGGCGAGCTCCCCTTCTTTGACATCTTGCTGAACTCTCGTCTTTCGCGCGGGGCGCGGCGGGCGTCAAGCAGGCAGGCGCGCCACGGGCAGCTCTCGCGGGGTCGGAAAAGCCGGCTTTTCCGATCGGATTTGCCGGCAAATCCGGACCGAGTGGCACCCGTGCGCATCAGGGCTTTGGCGCAGCCAACCGAGGGCAGCCGTCGGATTTTGCGTATTTGGGGAAAGATGAAGTTGGGGAGGGCGGTTGGAACAAGGCTGGCGGCCGCTATGCTCTTGGAAAGGCGCCGAAGAAACCGCCCCCGGCTTGCCAATCCCGGATTCCCGGCCATACTCTTTTGCCAGAAAGAACAGGGAGACTACCAATGACATCTCGTTTGACCGCGCTTGGCGCGGCCCTTTTGGCGACGACAGCTGTTGCCGCGACCTCCGTCAATGCGGAGACCTTGCGATGGGCCCGCGCCGCCGAAGCGCTGACCCAAGACCCCCATGCCCAAAACGAAGGGCCGACCACGACGCTGAACCACCAGATCTATGAGCCGCTTATCCTACGCAACATGGAAGGCGCGATGGAGGCGGCGCTGGCCACCGATTGGCAGCCGTCCGACACCGACCCCAATGTCTGGGTCTTCACGCTGCGTGAGGGCGTCACCTTCCATGAAGGCCAGACTTTCGACAGCGCCGATGTGGTCTTTTCCATGAACCGCGCGATGTCGGAGAACTCCAACTTCAAGGAGCTTCTGTCGAGCGTCACCGAAGTGCGCGCGACCGGCCCCTATACGGTGGAGATCGAAACCGATGGCCCGAACCCGCTTCTACCCAACAACCTGACCAATATCTTCATGATGGATGAGGGCTGGTCGACCGAGAACGGCGCGGTTGAGGTGCAGGATTACGCAGGCGGCGAAGACACCTTCTCGGCGCGCAACTCCAACGGCACCGGACCTTATGTGCTGCAAAGCCGGGAGGCGGATGTCACCACCGTGCTGACGATGTTCGACGATTATTGGGGTATCGGGGAATTCCCGCTGGCCGCAACCGAGATTGTCTTCACCCCAATCCAGAACCCGGCGACCCGGGTGGCGGCCCTTCTGTCGCAAGAGGTGGATTTCATCCAGGACGTGCCGGTGCAAGACCTTGACCGGGTGCGCCAGGCCGATGGGTTGGACGTGATCACCGCGCCACAGAACCGGGTGATTTTCTTCGGGATGAATGTGGGCGCCGATGATCTGACGCTCGACTCTGTGGACGGCGCCAACCCCCTGGCCGACCTTCGCGTACGCGAAGCCATGAACATCGCCATCAACCGCGAAGCGATCCAACAGGTCGTGATGCGCGGCCAGTCTGAGCCTGCGGGCGTGATCATGCCGCCGCCGGTTCATGGCTGGACCCAAGCGCTGGATGGCTACCCCGGCTTCGATATCGCGGCGGCCAATGCGCTGATGGAGGAGGCAGGCTATGGCGACGGGTTCACCCTCCAACTTGACTGCCCCAATGACCGCTACATCAATGATGAGGCGATTTGTCAGGCGGCTGTCGGCATGTTTGCGCAGATCGGGATCACCGTGAACCTCTCCGCCCTCCCCCGCGCGCAGCATTTCCCGTTGATCGCAAATGGCGAGACCGATTTCTACCTGCTGGGCTGGGGTGTGCCGACCTACGATTCCGAATACATCTTCAACTTCCTCTATCACACGCGGAATGAAGGCCGGGGCAGCTGGAACGGCACCAATTTCTCCAACGCTGTGATGGATGAGATGATTGTCGGTCTGTCTTCGGAAGTGGACCTGGACGAGCGTGACGGGATGATCGCAAGCCTCTGGCAAATGGCCGAGGATGAGCTGATCTATCTGCCGATCCACAACCAGGTTTTGAACTGGGGGATCAGCGAGGATTGGACGACCGTCGTGGACGCCGATGACCAGGTGAAGTTCAAGTACTTCACGATGGAGTGATCATCACAAAATTGCAGCCTGGCGCGAGATGCGCCAGGCTGTCCTTGTCTCCGGCGTAGGGATGTGACCGGGGACCATCCAACTCTCAAAGGACTGCTTGCTTATGAAACGCGCACTGATTTTGACCGCGACGGCGCTTTGCGTCGGAAGCGCGGCGACGGCGGAGACCTTCCGTTGGGCCTCCACCACCGATCCACAAACCATGGACCCTCACGCGGTCAGCTCTGCCCCTGTCTTGGGGTTCCTGAACAACGTTTATGAAGGGCTTGTCCGGCGTGGTCGCGACATGTCGGTTGAACCGGCCCTTGCCACAGGGTGGGAGCCGATTGGCGAGGGCGAAGGCTGGCGCTTCACGCTGCGCCAAGGCGTCACTTTCCACGATGGCAGCGCCTTCAACGCAGAAGATGTGATCTTCTCGTATGAGCGCGCGGCGTCTGAGGAATCGGATGTGCGGTCTTGGTTTGCCGCCGTCTCCGATGTGGTGGCGGTGGATGATTACACCGTTGATATTCTGACAACCTCTCCGCAGCCGATCTTCCCGGATTCCATTGCGAACTGGATGATCATGGATAGCGGCTGGGCCGAGGCCAATGGCGCTGAGCGCCCGGCGCGGGACGAAGAGAATTACGCCACGCGGAACGCCAATGGCACCGCAGCTTTCATGCTGTCGGAACGTCAGCCCGATCTGCAAACCACGCTTGTGCCCTTCGATGGCTGGTGGGGTGAGGTGGAGCACAACGTCACCGAAGCGATTTTCACGCCGATCCAGAACTCGGCCACGGCGGTGGCCGCGCTGCTGTCGGGTGAAGTTGATATGATCAACCCGGTGCCCGTTCAGGATGCCGAGCGCGTGGATGCCGCCGATGGGGTGACTGTGATCCGCGGGATCGAGGCGCGGGTGATCATGCTGGGCTTTGCCCATGATCATGAGGCGCTCAGGAACGGCGAACCGAACCCGTTTGGCGATGTGAGGGTGCGCCAGGCCGTGGCCCATGCGGTGAATGTGCCGGCGATCTTGCAGACGATCATGCGGGGTTCTGCCGAAGAAGCGAGCCAGTTGGTCAGCCCCGCGATGCGCGGCTATTCCGACGCCAATGCCGACCGTCCCGCGCTGGACCTTGAGGCCGCCCGGGCGCTTCTGGCTGAGGCGGGCTATGCGGACGGGTTCGGTTTCGACCTCTCCTGCCCCAATGACCGCTACCTGAATGATGAGGCGGTCTGTCAGGCGATTGTGGCCATGCTGGCGCAGATCGGGCTGGAGGTGACGCTCGATTCCATGCCGGTGTCCAACTACTGGCCCGAGCTGCGGGCCGATAATTTCGACATGTATCTCTTGGGTTGGTCGCCCGGTACCTTCGATGCCGAGCATCCGATCCGCTTCCTGGTTCACACTTCGGGTGAACGCCTGGGCACCTGGAATTTCGGCGGATATTCCAACCCGCGCATCGATGAGATGCTGCCGATGATCCAGTCCGAGATCGATGATGGCGCGCGTCAGGCGATGCTGGATGAGGCCGCGGGGATCATTCAGGACGACATGGTTTACGTCCCGATGTATGTGCAGCCGCTTCTCTGGGGCACGGGCGAAGGTGTCTCGCTGACGCAGCGACCGGATAACTTCTTCATCCTGCGTTGGGTGACGATGAACTGACGGCGGTTGCCCTTGTCTGTCGTCCGGCAGCCTCCGGCGGCCATATTTTTAAGGATGAAGAAGGCAGGGCGCGTCGTCTGATGCGCCCTGTTCGATTTGGGATCTGCCATGGGTGTAATGATCGACGGCCAATACCATGCGGAGGATCCGGGGCCAGATACAACGCTGAACGGGGTGTTTGAGCGCCAAAAGGCCACGATCCGAAGCTGGATAACGGCAGATGGATCAAGCGGATTTGCGCCGGAGCCTGGGCGGTATCACCTCTATGCGGCGTGGAATTGCCCTTGGGCCCATCGGGCGCTTTTGGTCCGGGTGTTCAAAGGGTTGGAAGAGGCGATCTCGGTCTCCTACGCCCGGCCCCGGCGCACCAAGGACGGTTGGGTCTTTGATGCCGAGGGCGAATATGCCGATCCGCTTCTTGGGGTGACAGCGCTGCATGAAGTCTATGCGCGCGCCGGCGTGCCGTATACGGGCCGGATCACGGTGCCGCTGCTTTGGGATCGACAGACAGGTCAGCCGGTTTCAAACGAAAGCGCGGATATCGTGCGGATGCTGAGTGATGCTTTCCCGGGTCCCGACCTGGCGCCGCCGGACTTGCGGGAGGAGATCGACGCGTGGAATGCGCGGATCTATGCGGAGGTGAATAATGGCGTCTACCGCGCGGGGTTTGCGCGGACTCAAGAGGCTTATGATGCGGCGGTGATCCAGCTTTTCGCCACTTTGGACGAGATCGAGGCGCATTTGGCCACCCATCGCTGGCTTTGCGGGGACAGCTTCACCGAGGCCGATCTGAGGCTTTTCCCCACCCTCGCGCGCTTCGACGTCGCCTATCACTATGCGTTCAAATGCAATATCCGGCGGCTGATGGACTACCCGAACCTCTGGGCCTATGCGCGGGAGATCTATCAGATGCCGGGTGTGGCGCGGACCGTGGATTTCGAGATCTATAAGGCTGGCTACTTTTCCCCGTCCGAGTTGCGCAATCCGCTTGGGATTGTACCCAAAGGGCCTATGATCGATTGGAACACGCCCCATGGCCGGGGGTGAGATCGCCAGGGCCTGGTGGGACGCCAGGCCCAAGCCCGCGCAGACCGCGCGGATCGAAAGGGGCTGACATGCTGTCCTATATCTTCCGCCGGGTGTTGCAATCGGTTCTGGTGCTGCTGGTTGTGGGGCTGGTCGCCTTCGCCATGTTCCGCTTCGTGGGCGACCCGATCGACAATATGCTCGGCCAGGAACGCACCATGGAAGATGTGGAGCGGCTGCGGGAGCAACTGGGCCTCGATCAGCCGTTTGCCGTGCAGTATTGGCGGTTTTTGGAAGGCGCGGTGCAGGGGAATTTCGGGATTTCCTACCGCCAGGGCCGGCCCGTGGCGGAGATCATTGCGGAACGCCTGCCTGCGACGTTGGAATTGGCGGCTGTGTCTGGGTTCTTTGCACTGGTGGTCGGGATCGGGCTTGGGGTCTTTACGGCCATCCGGCGGGATGGGTTTGCTTCGAATGCGATCATGACTCTGTCCCTGATCGGGGTGTCCTTGCCGACCTTCCTCATCGGGATTCTGCTCATCTATCTGTTCTCGGTGGAGCTTGGCTGGCTCCCCAGTTTCGGACGTGGGGAGGTCGTCCAGCTTGGGGGCTGGTCGACCGGCTTCCTGACCCAATCGGGGCTTCTGGCCCTGATCCTACCGTCAATCACGCTTGGGCTTTACCAGATGACACTGATCATGCGGCTGGTCCGCTCCGAGATGCTGGAGGTCTTGCGGCAAGACTATATCCGCTTCGCCCGGGCGCGCGGGTTGAAGGAGAAGGCGGTGAATTTCCGCCATGCGCTGAAGAACACGCTGGTGCCGGTCATCACGGTGACGGGGCTGCAACTGGGCTCCATCATCGCCTTTGCGATCATCACGGAGACGGTGTTTCAGTGGCCCGGTGTCGGGCTTCTCTTCATCAACGCGATCCAGTTTGTCGATATCCCGGTGATGGCGGCGTATCTCATGCTGATTTCCGTGATGTTTGTGGCGATCAACCTGGCCGTCGATCTGCTTTATGTGGCGATTGACCCGAGGCTTAGGAGCGAAGGGGGGACGTCATGACCGATACCCCCGTCGAGACACCAGCCGAGGCCCCAAAGGGCCGCATCGCGCGGGCTTGGGACAGCGACCTGGCCTATTCCTTCCGGCGCTCACCCGTCGCGATGGTGTCGCTGGCCGTCACTTTTGTTTTGATCTTCTGCGCGGTCTTTGCACCGCTGATCGCACCCTATGACCCGTTCAACCCGGCCACGCTGAACCTTCTGAACGGGTTCACGGCACCGGGCGAGGCCAATGCGTTTACCGGCGAAAGCTTCATGTTGGGGACGGATGATCAGGGGCGGGATGTGTTCTCCACCATCCTCTATGGCCTCAGGATTTCGCTCTTTGTGGGGTTCTCGGCCGTGCTGTTTGCGATGACGCTTGGGATCACCCTTGGGCTGGTCGCGGGCTATGTCGGGGGCTGGGTTGAGACCATCATCATGCGGATCGCGGATGTGCAGTTGACCTTCCCGTCGATCCTGGTCGCGATGTTGATCTTTGGGATCGCCAAAGGGATCACCCCGATTGAATACCGCGATCAGGTGGCGATCTGGGTGCTGATCTTGGCGATTGGGCTTTCGGATTGGGTGCAATTCGCGCGGGTAGTGCGGGGAGCCACGCTGGTGGAGAAATCCAAGGAATATGTCCAGGCCGCCCGGCTGATTGGGCGGTCGACGCCCGCGATCATGTTCCGGCATATCCTGCCCAATGTGCTCTCGCCAGTCCTCGTCATCGCCACGATTTCCCTCGCACTTGCCATCATTGCGGAAGCCACGCTCAGCTTCCTCGGCGTGGGCGCACCGCCCACGCAGCCCTCCCTCGGCACGCTCATCCGGATCGGCCAAGGGTTCCTCTTCTCAGGCGAGTGGTGGATTCTGTTCTTCCCTGCTGTCACGCTTCTGATGCTAGCGCTGGCCGTGAACCTCCTTGGCGACTGGCTGCGCGATGCGCTGAACCCGAGGCTACGGTGAGAGGTTTGGTGGATGGATGTCGATCGGGCACGCTTCGCGCTGCAGGTTCTGATCCTTGTCGTGATCTACTACATGCTGGTGGCGTTCTCGCCCTCGCCCCGCATGAGCCTGGAGCGGCAGTTCTTGGTCTTCGGGGGCGTCGGGGCGACGGTGCTGTTCGTCTTCGCGCTGGTCTATCCTGTGTCCGGGGGGTGAGGGTGTATGGATAAGCTACGTGCCAAATGGCCCCGCCTGAACGGCAAGGGCGTCTTGTGGGGAACGTCTTGTATGTTCCTCCTATGCTTCGGCGCGTCTACAGCAACCGGGCAAGTCGATGACCGGCACATTTCGACCGTGGAGTTACCTGAAAACGCCTTTGGCCACCCATTTGTCCGGGCCTCTATGCAGGCGGGATTCTACGCGTATCTGCTGGATCAGTGTCCGGCTGAACACGCGGGCGTCCTTCCGTTCCTCGACGCGCAACGGGAGCTTCTGGAAGAAGCGGTGGCATCGGTCCCGGAACAGGAACAGAGAACGCCCAGAGAAGAATGGCCCCTGCAGTTCGGCGGTGACTTCTGTGGCGCCAACAAAGCCGCTATCAACCACGCTACATCTGTTGTCACTGGCTGGATTGAGCGTGGAGGCATCATCTGCCGATCGGAGGATGATGATGAATGGAGGATGTGCGAATGACCTCCCTTCTTGAAATCGAAAACCTCACCGTCGAATTCCCGACCCGCCGCCAGACCTTCGTGGCCGTGGACCGGGCGAACCTGACCGTGGAGCCTGGGCAAATCCACGGGCTGGTCGGCGAAAGCGGGGCCGGGAAATCCACCATCGGGGCCGCTGTCATGGGGCTTCTCGACCGGCCCGGGCATATCACCAATGGGGTGATCCGGTTCCGGGGCGACGAGATTTCGGGCCTCGATGCAGCGGCGATGCAATCGCTGCGTGGCAAGAAGATCTCGATGATCTTTCAGGACCCGCTGACCTCGCTCAACCCGCTTTTCACCGTGAAACAGCAACTGGTTGAGACAATTGTCGAGCATCTCGATGTCAGCGAGACCGAGGCCGCCACCCGCGCCCGCGATCTGATCGACCGGGTGGGCATCCCCAACCCGGATGTGCGGATCGAGCAATATCCGCACCAGTTCTCAGGCGGAATGCGCCAGCGGGTGGTGATTGCGCTGGCGCTGTGTTCGGAACCCGATGTCATCATCGCTGACGAGCCGACCACGGCGCTCGATGTCTCGATCCAGGCGCAGATTTTGGAGCTGATCAAGGAGCTGGCCCGGGAACGCCAGGTGGGGGTGATCCTGATCACCCATGACATGGGGGTCATTGCGGATACGACCGACAAGGTCACGGTGATGTATCAGGGTGAGGTGGTGGAGAGCGGCACAACCGAGCAGGTGATGGGGCGCCCTGAGCATCCTTATACCAAGTCGCTGATCGCCGCGGTGCCGCGGCCCACGGTCAAGCTGCACCGCTTCCCGCTGATCGGCTATGGCGGGCGCGTGACGGAGTTCAAGATCGAGGATTTGGCGCGGAATTGGCCCTCGACGGAGGCGGAGCGGGGATCGGCGCTTTTGGAAGTTCGGGGGATCACCAAGACCTTCTTGCAGAAACCCGCACTCCTGCCCTCCCGCCGCGAATATTTCACCGCCGTCGACAGCGCCACATTCGACATCCGGCAGGGGGAGGTGTTCGGGTTGGTCGGCGAATCCGGCTCGGGCAAATCCACCATCGCCCGGATGATCGCAGGGCTTTATGCCGTCGATGGGGGCGAGGTGGCGTTTGAGGGGCAAGACGTGACCTCAGGCCGGCGCGGCGTGCCCGACGGGTTCCGCAAACAGATCCAGATGATCTTCCAAGACCCCTATTCCAGCCTGAACCCACGAATGCGGGTCGACGAGATCGTGGCCGAGCCTGCCCGGCACCACGGCATCCTGGCGGGTGAGGCGCTGAAGGCGCGGGTGGCGGAATTGCTGGACCGCGTGGGATTGGGCGCGGAGGCGGGGCTGAAATACCCCCATGAGTTCTCAGGCGGGCAGCGGCAGCGGATTTCGATTGCCCGGGCATTGGCCACGCAGCCGAGGTTTCTGATCTGTGATGAGCCGACCTCCGCCCTCGATGTCTCGATCCAGGCGCAGATCCTGAACATTCTGAAGGATTTGCAGGAGCATCTGAACCTCACCATGCTGTTCATCTCTCACGACCTGCCCGTGGTGCGGCAGATGTGCGACCGGGTGGGGGTGATGAAATCCGGGCAATTGGTGGAGGTGGCGGAGACCGAAAAACTCTTCGCCGATCCGCAAGCCGCTTATACCCGCGATCTCTTGTCACTGATGCCGCGGCTTGACGGGCTCTCCACCGAGGGATTGGCGGTCGCATAAAGGTCCGGCCTGCCGGGGACATCTCGGCAGGCCGGATCATGGCCGGGCCATGAGGGACATGGGGGCTGGATTAAAGCCCGGCCAGGATTTCGATCAGACGCAGCGCCGCCTCAATCTCGGGATCGAGACCGTCTTCTTCTTCGACCTCAGCGGTCTCTTCGGGGGCCGGTGTAGGCGCAGGTGCCGGGACCGGCGGCGGCATCACGGGCATCGGCATCGGGGTGACCTCGGAGAGGTCGATGGCTGGCGTCTCGAGCGGTAGGAACATACCCAAGCTGTCGCGGCTGATCATGCCGATCACTTCGGGGCTGAGGGTGACGCCTGCGAAATGCATCTCATCGCAGGATTGCATGCCAGCATCCGAGCACAGCCCGGGCCGCGCGGCGGCATCGCAAGAGCGGATGACCTGGGCATAACAGGCGCGGAGATCATCCTCGGCGCCCGCAATGGCCATGGGGGAGGTAAGCGCGGTGAGCACAGCAGCAAAGAAAATAGGGGTGGAACGGAACATAACGGTGGTCTCCCAATGTGAAGCGGCGTGGGAAAGGCCACGCGGCCAGAGCAGATATGTCCGTAGGTCGAACTGGGGTTTGGGAGGGTTCAAAGAAATCTGAGAATGCGGTGCTGCAAGCAGGGGATCGACAGGCCGAGGGCTGGCGATCCGACCATTGAGCGGAAGGGCTTGGTCCCCGTAGGGCGGGACTTGTCCCGCCGCGCCAAGGTGATCATGGCGGGACAAGTCCCGCCCTACCGCGTCCCTGCCCGGCTACAACCTCAGCACCCCGGCGCGCGGACCAGGCCCCATCCGAACTCGCCATCCCGGCCCGGTGCGCCGAGATCGACAGCGGCGGCGCGGAGCCGGTTCCGGACGGTGCTGGTGGAGCCGCCAGGGGCCAACCGGGCTGCCAAAGCGGTGATGATCGGCGCCGCATAAGACGTGCCCGAGGCATATTCCGCCCCGCGCCGGTTCGCGACATAGAGATCAACGCCGGGCGCAGAGAACTCGATATGGGAGCCGTAGTTGGCCCGGCGATAGCGGCGATAGCCTGCGTCAATCGCGGTCACCGCAATCACATCGGGATAGCCCGCCGGATATGCCGCCAGCGCCTGCCCGCTATTGCCCGCCGCCGCGATCATCACGGCGCCACGCGCCGCCGCGCGGCCCAGAACATCGGCCACAACCCGGTTCTGAGGGCCGGCAAAGGACATATTGATCAGCCGGACATTCCGGGCAAGCAGCCGGTCGATGGCCGCCGCGATATGCTCAGCCGTTCCCGCCTCGCCCCCTCGCCCGCTGGCAAAGGCCAGAACCGCATGAAGCCGCGCGCCGCCCGCAAAGCCTTCCAACGCCCCGCTTGGGTCCTGGCCGCCAATGAGGATCGCAACCGCCGTGCCGTGATCCGCGTTCGGAACCCGGGCACCATCGCCGAGCACGCTTTCGGCCGTGATTTGCACACCGGCCAGCGCCGGGTGGGAGGCATCAACCGGTCCGTCGATCATCCCAATTGTCATCCCCCGCCCGGCGCGACAGCCTGCGGCGGAAACGCCAACCATTTCAGTGGCATAAAGCCGGGGGCTGCCTTGGGCGAAGCGATAGATTGCGTGAAAATCGACAACGCTTTGCGGGGCCACTTGGTCCAGAAGGGCCTGCGCTTGAGGCACGCTCAAACGGTTGCGGAAATCGAAGAACAGGGCCCGCCGGTTCAGCACCGGATAGTCGCGCAGCCGCCGAAGCTCCGCCCCCGCGCCGGTCAGAACCTGGATGGCTGCGTTTGATTGGTTGGGCGGCCCAATCACCATGTATTCCACGCGATTGCCGCTGATCCGCACCGCATCGCGGCTTGGGACGGTGCGGACATCGCTGCCGCCATCGCCGTCCTCTCTCGGGGTTGGCACCACGTCGACTGTGTCGACCGTCCCTTGTTGACCATCGACCTGACTAAGCTGCGCCTGTCCGACAGCCGGAACAAGGCCCACGGCCAAAGCCAAGAAAAGCGCCATGAAAATCTGACGGGAGATACGCATCGTCATCCTCCGATCAGGGAGAGATCCTGTTCCAGGTTTCTACCACATCCGCGTCGGCCTCGGCCAATACAGCTTCTGCCGCGTCGGGATCAGCCCCATCCCACGGGGCCAAGTCGTAGAGCCCAAGGGTCGACGGGCCAGCAACGATCTGAAGTTGAGCCTCGGTAAGAACTGCGCGGATTTCCGCTTCGGTCGCGTCGGGCGCGAAGCCGACGGTAAAGGCCGCGGGCAGCGGCATCTCTTCCCCGCTGGCCAATTCGAAGGCGGGCGCGTTATCGCCTGACTGAATCAGATAAGCCGATTGGGCGACGCCGAGGGCCAAGACCACGGCAGCCGCGATCTGCCAGACCCGCAAACGGCGGAGCGGCACGACATTGTCGGCCCCGGCTGGCGCTATGGCCGGTTGCGCCTCGCGATCCAGATCGCGCATCAGCCGGGCCAGGCCCAACTCACCGGGGCTTTGCATCTCTTCGGCCTGCATCGTCTCGCGCAGGGCCACAAGGACCTCCAACTCTGCGCGCAGATCGGCCTCTTCGGCCAGTGCTGTCTCAACCTTGGCGCGTTCATCACCGTCCAGGGTGCCATTGGCATAGAACGGCAGCAGTTCTTCGATTTCTTGACGGGTCTCAGGGGTCATGCCGGCGCCCTCCGATCCACAAGCCCTTGCAGACACCGCAAGAGCAGCTTCTTGGCGTGGAAAACGCGGGTTTTGATGGTGCCTTCGGGCACACCTGCGACCTCGGCGATTTCCGCATAGGTCATGTCGTCATAGAAGGCCATGGAGATTGCCGCGCGGTGATCGTCCTTCAACGTGCCCAAGCAGTGGCGCACATGCTCCGCCTCTTGGCTTGAGGTCAGGCACGCCTCGGCATCCGGGCTGTCATCCACACTATCGGGGGTTTCGCCCACCAAATCGGTACGCCCGCGCTTGCGATGCGCGTCGATCACCTTTCGATAGGCAATGCCAAAAATCCAGGTCTGCACTTTCGATCGTCCTTCGAACCGGCTGGCGGAGCGCCAGACTTCCATAAACACGTCATGGAGTATGTCGCTGGCCTCGAACGGATCGTTCAATCGGGAGCGGATAAATCTAAAAACCGGCTTCTCAAGGGCCTTATAAAGCGCCGCAAGCGCCTGTTTGTCGCCCTCAGCCACGCGGGCCAAAAGGGCGGCTTGGGTCTGGTTATCAACCGTCATCGGCCTGTCCCCGTGGGCAGGGGCCGATCCCCCATTGGCAGAACCACATGAGCCTCACATGTCAAACGCTATCCTCGCCGCCCATAGCAGAGGATTTTGTCTTTCATATCAAGGTTTCTCTCTGATCGGTCGCTTTGGGTGCGGCTCCGCCATAGGGCTTCGGCGGACTGCGCCATGACAGGATTACGCAGGCGCCTTGATCAGGATCGCCCGGAAGTCGTTCACATTGGTGAGCGTCGGGCCAGTCACAACCTGATCCCCGATGGCGGCAAAGAAGCTATGCGCGTCGTTGGAGGTGAGCGCCACGGCGGGGTCCAGCCCTGCTGTTTTGGC
>JANQNZ010000078.1 GCA_028279315.1 Rhodophyticola sp.
CGACTTCCTCAGGCGACGCGATGCCCCGCTGACCACACGCCATGCAAGACAGGGGCCTCACCCTCCAGACGGAACCGGACAAGGTCTGCCCGTTGTCCCACCGCGATCTCCCCCCGATCCGTGAAACCCGCGGCCTGTGCGGGGGCTGAGGTCACCGTGGCCATCGCGCGGGGCAGATCGCCCCAGAGCGACCCCAGCCGGACCGCCGCGAAGAGCAGCGCCGAGGGCACATAATCCGAAGACAGGATGTCCAGAAGCCCTGCCTCGGCCAACTCCCGCGCCGCCACGTTCCCGGAATGTGACCCGCCCCGGATCAGGTTCGGCGCCCCCATCATCACCGATATGCCATGATCGCGGCAGGCCTCTGCGGCCACCAGTGTGGTTGGAAACTCAGCCAGTTTGATCCCATACCCGGCCGAGCGGTCCACATGATCGACCAACGTATCATCATGGCTGGCCAAAACCGCGCCATAGCGCGTCGCGGCGGCCACGGCGGCGGCCTCATGCACATCCCGCACCTTATCGCCCAGCGCCTTCCGGGTTCTGACATGCTCCTCAAACCCGTCATGGGACAGGCCATGCTTGCCTTTCATGTAGATCTCATATTGCGCGATATCGGCAAATTGCCGCTGCCCCGGCGTGTGATCCATCAGGCTGACAATCCCGACGCGGTCGTCCGGGCCAAACTGCGCGAGCTCTTCCAACAGGGAGTGGGAGCAGACCTCGGCCCGCAAATGCAAATGGTGGCTGATCTTCAGCGCGTCTTTGGCGCGCATGGTTAAAACCTCATCAGCCAAGTCGCGGGCATATCGCGACCAGCCCGTCCCGCCTTTGCCTTCGATGGAGCCGACGCGGATCGCATCGAAAACCGTGGTGATTCCGCAAGACGCAAGTTCCGCGTCATGCGCCACGATGGCGGCGTTATGGGGCCAGTGAACGGCGGGGCGCGGGCGGATATGACGTTCCAGATTGTCGGTGTGCAGCTCGACCAGCCCCGGCGCCAGAACGTCGCCCTGGCAATCGACTGCCCCCGCCGGAACCCTCGCGCCTTCGCTGACCTCCACAATCTGCGATCCAAGCACCGTGACCGCGCCACGGGTTTCGCCGTTTGGAAAGATCAGATCGGCATTGGCCAGCACAACCGGTTCGGACATGACAGCGGCATCTTCAGGCATTGGACCCTCGGGCATGGGTGAGTTTACGCGTTACAGGCTCTACATTGTACCGAACTGCCTTTTCGACAGCGCGGCCTTGGAGTGGCTTGGATCGGGCAACGTCCCCCCGATTGGGGGCCGCTTCAAAGACTATATCCACCTGATCCACCGCTACACCCTTTCGGGATACAGCGCCGCGGCGGCGGCATGAACACTTTCGGCCAGCGGGCCGGAATTGTCGATTGTGATGGTCTTCAGCCCCACCGGCATGACCGGTCTGGGCCGGGCAAGGCGCCGGTCAATCTCGTGCCCCCGTTCGCGTCCGCGCTGTGCAAGCCTGCGCGCGAGAATCTTCGGGCTTGCGGTGACGTGCAAGACAACAAGCTCGTCAAATGTGTCATCTGCGGCTTGGAGCACGCTGCGCGACACATTCGCCAAGGCGTCCTGGCCATTGGCCAGAACCTCCCTCACCGTGTTCGGGATACCATAGCTCAAGCCATGGGCCGTCCAGCGAAGCGCGAAATCCCCACCCGCGGCGCGCGCGGCAAAAAGGCTTTCTGAGATCGCCTCAAAATCTTCACCGCCCAAGTCGGGGGACCGTGTGATGACACGCCGGACGCGATGGAGGCCGGGGCGAACAGCGCAGAGCGCCTCCATCAAGCTGTCCTTTCCCACGCCGGACGGTCCAACAACCGCAATAAAACGCCCGTGCCGGTCTTCGGGCGTGTCTGATCGCGTATCCCTCATGCGGCCACCGGGGCAAATGTTGAGACATCCACCTCCCGGTCGGCGACGCGGGCGCGTGCCTCTTGATCATGGAAGATGCCCACGATGGCGGCGCCCTCTGCTTTGGCTTCTTCGATCAGGGTCAAAACCGTTTCGCGGTTTGTGGCGTCCAGGCTTGCCGTTGGTTCATCCAGCAAAAGCGCGGGGTAGAAATGGGCAAAGCCCCGGGCGATGTTCACGCGCTGCTGCTCCCCGCCGGAAAACGTCGTGGGGGATAGCGACCAAAGCCGTTCGGGGATCCGCAGCCGCTCCAGCAACTCCCGCGCCCGGGCCTGGGCGTCGGCCTCGCCCCATCCGACATTCAGCAGAGGCTCCGACACCACATCAAGTGTCGGGACACGCGGAACGACGCGCAGGAATTGGCTGACATAACCAAGCACCTCGCGCCGCAATTGCAGAATGTCGCGCGGCTCAGCCTGGGTGATATCGACCTCCCCGATCCAGACGGACCCGCCTTGGGCGAGATAGTTGCCATAGAGGATGCGCATGACGGTGGATTTGCCGGCGCCGCTTTCGCCGGTCAGCGCCACGCATTCCCCTGGTGCGAGCACAAAACCGGCCCCTTCGATGACCGGGATGACCGCGGCCCCTTGATTGTGAAGCGTGAAGGATTTTCTCAGATCTTCTACATGAATCATAGCGTGCCCCAATCACACTTGCAGGACCGAGCTGACCAGCAGCTGCGTGTATGGCGCTTGCGGATCATCAAGTACCTGATCGGTCAGCCCGGTCTCGATCACATGGCCGTCCTTCATCACCATCAGCCGGTCCGCCAACAGCCGAACCACCGCCAGATCATGGGTCACAACAATCGCCGAAAGCCCCATTTGGCGCACAAGCCCGCGCAACAGGTCCAGCAGCCGCGCCTGCACGCTGACATCAAGCCCGCCGGTTGGCTCATCCATGAAGATCAGCCGTGGCCCGGTGACCAGGTTGCGCGCGATCTGGAGACGCTGCTGCATCCCGCCAGAGAAAGCCGCGGGGCGGTCGTCAATCCGCGTGCCCGCAATCTCTACCCGGTCCAGCCAATCAAGCGCCTGGTCCCGGATTTCTCCGTAATGCCGGGCGCCCACGGCCATCAGCCGCTCACCCACATTGCCCCCGGCGCTGACCCGCATCCTAAGCCCGTCGCGCGGGTTCTGGTGGACAAAGGCCCAATCGGTGCGGCCAAGCATACGCCGCTCAGGCTCCGACATACGCAGCACATCGCGCGGTCCGTCGGCGCGGGTGTCGAACACCACCTCTCCGGTATCAGGTGGCAGATGACCCGCCAGGCAATTCAGCAAGGTCGATTTGCCTGAGCCGCTTTCGCCGACGATCCCCAGCACCTCGCCAGGCCAAAGCGTGAAGGAGACATCGGCGCATCCGACATGCCGGCCATAGGTCTTGTTCAGGTCGCGCACCGCAAGAAGGGGGGTCATTGGGCAGGCTCCGTCTGGTCGGGCGATGCGGATCGGAGCATGCGCGTGGCACCCTCTATCGAGGTCATGGCGCCGACATGCCCCGCCGCGCGGCGGCTGGCGCAATAATCGGTGTCAGAGCAGACAAACATCCGCCCCCCCTGATCGTCGGTGATGACCTCATCGAGATAGCTGCCCTCCGCCCCGCAAAGCGCGCAGGCATGGGGGGCTTTTGAGGGATCAAAGGGATGATCCTCGAAATCGAGGCTCACGACCTTGGTGTGTGGCGGAATCGCATAGATACGCTGCTCTCGCCCGGCGCCGAACAATTGCAAGGCGGCACTTTCCAGTTTCGGGTTGTCGAATTTCGGGATTGGCGACGGGTCCATGACATAGCGATCCTGGACCTTCACCGGATACGCATAAGCCGTCGCGATCTCTCCGTGGCGGGAGATGTCTTCGTAAAGCTTCACATACATCAGCCCGTATTCCTCAAGGCTGTGCATCTTGCGGGTCTCAACCTCAGAGGGTTCGAGGAACCGCAGCGGTTCGGGGATCGGCACCTGGTAGACGAGGATCTGATCGTCGGTCAGGGGTGTTTCCGGGATGCGGTGGCGGGTCTGGATAACCGTCGCCTCCGCCGTCTTTTCGGTGACGTCGACCTCAGCCGTCTTCTCGAAGAACTTCCGGATCGACACGGCGTTTGTGGTATCGTCCGCCCCTTGGTCGATGACTTTCAACGTGTCGTCCGGCGTCAAACAGGCGGACGTGACCTGCACACCGCCCGTGCCCCAGCCATAGGGCATCGGCATTTCGCGGCTGGCAAAAGGCACCTGATAGCCTGGCACAGCCACGCCTTTCAGGATCGCGCGCCGGATCATTCGCTTGGTCTGTTCGTCCAGATAGGCAAAGTTATAGGCCTGATCGGTCATTCTGCGGCCTCCTGATGTTGGCCGCTCAGGGCCTCGGCGCGCAGGCGGCGGATCAGCTCCAGCTCGGACTGGAAATCGACATAGTGGGGCAGTTTGATGTGCTCCAAAAAGCCCGAGGCCTGCACATTGTCAGCATGGTAGAGGACAAATTCCTCATCTTGCGCGGGCGCGCCGACATTGTCTTCGCCCAACTCCTTCCAGCGCATGGCACGGTCGACCAAAGCCATGGAGATCGCCTTGCGCTCACACCGCCCGAAGGTCAGGCCATATCCGCGGGTGAATTGCGCGGGCTCCGTCTTCGACCCGGTGAATTGGTTCACCGTTTCGCATTCGGTCACCACCGCCTCCCCAATTTCGATCGCGAACCCAAGTTCGGGGATGTCCATCTCAACCGCCAGCGTACCGGTGCGCAGCTCAGCCACGAACGGGTGGTTGCGGCCATATCCGCGCTGCGTGGAATAGGCCATCGACAGAACAAAGCCCTCGTCGCCCCGGCTGAGCGCTTGAAGCCGCAAGGGGCGGTCCGTCGGGAAATCGAGCGGTTCACGGGTCAGATCGCGCGGGGTGTCGGCGCCCTCCGACTCCCGTTGGATCAAGTCCTCTTGCGCCAGAAATTGCGTGACATGGGGAAGATGATCTGCGTCCGCCGCCGCCTCAGGCGCCGCTGGCGGCGCCAACCCCTCAGCCGCCAAAGCGAAATCCAATAACCGGTGGGTGTAGTCGAAGGTCGGACCCAAAACCTGCCCCCCGGGTAAATCCTTATAGGTGGCCGAGATGCGCCGGTCGCACGCCATCGCGCCTGTGTCGATGGGCGCGCTCGCCCCAAATCGCGGCAATGTCGTCCGGTAGGCGCGGATCAGAAACACCGCTTCGATCATGTCGCCGCGGGCCTGCTTGATCGCCAGCGCCGCAAGGTCAGGATCGTAAAGCGAGCCTTCCGCCATCACCCGGTCAACGGCAAGCGCCAGTTGCTCTCGGATTTGCGCAACCGAAAGGTCGCCGATATCGGTGTCGCCCCGGCGCTCCTCGGCAAGCCAGGTATGGGCATTCTCAATCGCCCGCTCGCCGCCTTTGACAGCCACATACATCGCTATGCCTCCATAACGCGGGTTGAGCGCGGCAGGCCCGCCACGCGGTCTTCGCTGGTGAAGAAGAAATCGAGGCCCAAGGGAAAGAGCGCTCGATTGCGCTGGAAGGCTTCGATCTCGGGCAGGGTCAGCCGCGCCGTCGTTTCGATGCCGGGTCCACGCAAGACCGGCCCATCGGAGGCCAATGTCTCGGTCTCGACAACCAGCGTGGCGGAACGGTCCGGATATTCCGGCGTGCCGACCGCAAATGGATCAAGTGGCAGAAGCGCTTCCCAAGTCCCGATGGCGATCATGGCGTCCTTCGCGGGAACCAGCGGCCCACCCGTCTGGAATGTGATCCAGTCGCGGAATGCGGCAGTATCATGCGAGGGAGCTAGGAATATCGGCGTCGTCGGATCGCAAAGCGTCAGGATCAGGGTCGCCGCCGCGGGCGAGCAGGGCGACGGCGCATCGGCGCCCGTGATGTGCTGGATGGTGCCGGGGCGCGCCATGGCATTGAGGGCCGCGCGAAAGGCGTACGCCGCCTCCCGTGCAGGATCTGCAAATCCACCATCCAAAACTGCGTTCTGCATCACCCCTCCCCCCGGACCATGGTGAAGAACTCGACCTTCGTCGCCGCCGCTTTTGCGGCGCGCGCGGCCC
>JANQNZ010000080.1 GCA_028279315.1 Rhodophyticola sp.
TCCCTCAACCGCATGGACCGGTGTGATCTGGGCAAGCGGCAGGCTGAACGTTCCGCACCCGGAAAAGAGATCAGTTATGACCTTGGCCCCCTGCACAGTCTCCATCACGGCGGCCAACAGCGCGGCCTCCCCATCCTCGGTAGCCTGAAGGAACGCGCCGGGTGGTGGGATGACAGGCGCGGTACCCATGGTCAGCGTCGGCGGAGCGGCGATGAAAACCGGCTCGCCGTCCCAAGTGAGGCGCGCGAGCGCAGTCGCAAATTGCGGCAAGGCCAGTCTCAACGACTCATCAAGGGGTTTGCCGCCGATCACCGCGCAGTCGACACCGGTCTCGGTGAGTGTCAGCGCGAAGCTGAGCGTCCCGCCGCGCGAGCCCCCAATCCGCGTGATCTGCTCAAGAACCGGCACGAGGGACAGAAGCGCCGGATGCAGGATCAAACAGTCTCTAATTGGCGTAATCGTTTCTGATCTACGGGCATGAAACCCAACCAAAGCGCCTTTCTTCGTTCGTCGCCCGGCCAAGACGGCCCGGCGGCGGGACCGGGGTGGAGAGACATGGATCGGGCGGAACTCGGTCTCCAATCCGTGCGCGGCAAGCGCTGCGCGCACCACATCCAATTTCCAGGAAGCCAAGAAGTCATCGGAGGCGTGTTGCAGCGCGCAGCCGCCGCAGCTTGGGAAATGCGGGCAAGGGGCTTTCAAGCGGTCAGCCGAGGGTGTGAGGATTCGCGGCGCGGGCATCCGGCCTTCCACAACCTCGCCGTCCACCACCTCCCCCGGTAAGGACAGCGGCACAAAGACCGGCCCGGGTGCGATGCCGTCGCCGTGATGACCCAACCGCTCGATGGTCAGCGTCACTCCGCCGCCTCGCGCACGCCGATGAAGCCGCCCGACTGCCGGTTCCAATAACGTGCATAAAGCCCGTCTTGGGCCAACAGCGCCTCATGCGTGCCTTCCTCGACAATCCGGCCGTCATCCATGACCACAATCCGGTCCATCCGCGCGATCGTGGAGAGGCGGTGGGCGATGGCGATGACGGTTTTGCCCTCCATCACATCGGCGAGCACGTCCTGGATTGCGGCCTCCACCTCGCTGTCGAGCGCGCTTGTCGCTTCATCCAACACCAGAACCGGCGCGTCTTTCAGAAAGGCGCGGGCAAGCGCAATCCGCTGGCGCTGCCCGCCGGAGAGTTTCACGCCGCGTTCGCCCAGATGCGCCTCATAACCTGTGCGCCCGCGATGATCCTCCAACTCATGGATAAACTCATCGGCCTGGGCCCGTTTGGCGGCGGCGAGCATCTCGGCTTCCGACGCGCCGGGGCGGCCGTAAAGGATGTTCTCCCGCGCGGATCGGTTGAACATCGCGGTCTCCTGGGTGACCATCCCGATCTGGCGCCGCAGGCTCTGTTGCGTCAGATCGCGCACATCGCAGCCATCCAGCGTGACTCGACCCTGTTCCGCGTCATAGAGCCTCAGAAGCAGGGCCACGAGCGTCGATTTGCCCGCGCCAGACGCCCCCACAATCCCCAGCTTCTCCCCCGGTTCAATGGTCAGCGACAACGTGTCGATCCCACCCGCATCGCGGCCATAGGCAAAACTCACATCGTCGAAGACGATCCGGCCTTTGGCGCGGCTCAACTCCAGCGCGTTGTCTTCGTCGGTCAGGTCATGGGGCGGCGTCAAGGTCCGCATCCCGTCCTCGATCTCACCGATATTGGCGTAGATGCCCATCAGCGTGAAGCTGACCCAGCCGGTCATCTGCGCAATCCGCATGGCAATCGCGCCGGTTGCCGCGATCTCCCCCGGGGTCACCGTGCCCACCTGCCAGAGCAGAATAGCGCCCAGAACCAGCACCACCGGCAAGGCGCCTGCCGTGGCCATCAGCGCAAAACGGAACCCGGTGGAGAGATAGCCGAATTTCAGCGCCGTCGCGCGATAGCCGCGCATCGCATCTATCGCCGCCTCATCCTCATAATTCACATGGCCGAAGAGCTTCACCGTCTTGATATTGGTGATCGTGTCGACAATCTGCCCGGTCACATTGGCCCGCGCCGCAGCTCGTGCCTTCGACCGCTGACGGATACGCGGCAGGAACCAGGAGATCATCCAGTAATAGAGCCCAAGCCAGGCCAGAAGCGTCAGCGCAATCCGCCAATCGATCACGGCCAGCATCGCCACCGCCCCGACCAGGGTGGCAACCGCGAAGGCCGCCGCGTTGATGACCTCGGACACCACATTGACAAGCGCCGCCGCCGTCTGCGTCTGTTTCTGCGCAATCCGGCCTGCGAAATCATTGTCGAAGAAGCTGACCGCATGGCCAAGGGACCAGCGGTGCAGCCGGCTTTGGATGAGCGGCGCCAGGTTGGGCGGCAGGACAATGCCGTTAAACGCCGCTGAGGTTCCGAAGAAGATCGGACGCAAGGCGAGATAGAAGGCGATGTAGCCGAGGATCAGAAGGGCGTTTTGCGCGAAATACCCAGTCGTCGCGCTGTCCACGGTGGAATCGATCAGGACCCCCAGAAGATAGGCCGCGCCGACCTCCATCAGCCCGGCGACGCCCGAAAAAAACCCGGCCAGGATAATAATCGGCCAAGCGCCGTTCAGGCACCATTTGATGAAGGGCCAAAGGGTTTGCGGCGGCGGGCCTTCGGCGGGGGCGAACCCGTCGACAAGGCCCGAGAGCCAAGTCAGAAGCGGTTGCAGCCGGGCGATCATTCCGCGGCCTCGGTCTCGGTGCCGATGAAGCCGCCCGATTGCCGCGCCCAGAACCCGGCATAAAGCCCGGACTTCGCCAGAAGCTCTGCATGGCTGCCCTCTTCGGCCACGCGGCCGTCATCCAAGACGATAATCCGATCCATCTGCGCGATGGTCGACAGGCGGTGGGCAATCGCAATGACCGTCTTGCCCTCCATCACGCCATAAAGCGTGTCTTGGATCGCGGCCTCGACCTCGCTGTCGAGCGCGCTTGTCGCCTCATCCAGGATCAGGATCGGCGCGTCTTTCAAGATCACTCGCGCCAACGCCACGCGCTGCCGCTGCCCGCCCGACAGTTTCACACCCCGCTCACCCACATGAGCGTCATAGCCCTTGCGCCCCTCCGGGTCTTCCAGATCGAGGATAAACTCATGCGCCTCCGCCCGTTCGGCGGCAGCGATCACCTCGGCCTCACTGGCCTCCGGGCGGCCATAAAGGATGTTGTCGCGGACGGAGCGGTGGAGGAGGGAGCTGTCCTGCTGCACCATGCCGATGACCTGGCGGAGGGAGTCCTGCGTCACCGCCGAAATGTCCTGGCCGTCGATCAGAATCTGGCCCCGCTCAGCATCATAGAACCGCAGAAGCAGCTTCACGAGTGTCGATTTCCCCGCACCGGAACGGCCAACCAGCCCCACCTTCTCCCCTGGTTGGATCGAAAGCGTGATGTCCTGAAGCCCGCCACTTTCGCGCCCGTAGTGGTGGGTCAAGCCTTTGATCTCCAACGCGCCTTTGTCAAAGGCGAGCGGCTTGGCGCCCGCCCGATCCACCAGTGTGATTGGCTGGGCAATCGTCTCCATCCCCTCGGCCACCACTCCAAGTGAGCGGAAGAACGTCGAAAGCGCCCACATGATCCAGCCGGTCATCGCGTTTAACCGAAGCGTCAGTGCCGTCGCCGCAGCGACCACGCCCACTGACGCCGCACCTTGCGCCCAAAGCCAGACCGCCCAACCGACAACGCCCACGATTAGGAATCCGTTGAGCGCCGTCAGTGCCACATCCATCGTCGTAAAAATCCGCATCTCGCGCGCAAAGGTCTGGCGGGTATGCTCAATCGCCTCTTTGGCATAGTCGATTTCGCTGTCGTGATGGGCGAAGAGCTTCACGGAGTGGATATTGGTGTAACTGTCGACCACGCGGCCCGTGGTCATCGAACGCGCATCGGAACTGGCCTTGGAGGCGGGGCCAACCCGTTGCATCGTCCAGCGCACCAGAAGCGCGTAAAGCGCGAGCCAGATGATCAGCGGCAGGGCCAGGCGCGGATCGGCCTCCGCCAGAAGGATCGCGGCGCCGATGAGATAGGCGATGGAGAAGGTGATTGCGTCGAAGACCTGGAAAATCGCGTCGCCGGCGGCGGGCGGTGTCTGCATGATCCGGTTTGCGATCCGGCCTGCAAAATCATTTTCGAACCAGCCAACCGATTGACGCAACACATGTTTATGGGCGCGCCAGCGGATAAGCGTGCCGAAATTCGGCAGGATTCCGTTGTTCAGAAGGGCAACGTCCAGGCCTTGAAGGGCCGGACGCAGGATCAGGATGAAGGCCGCGACCAAAAGGAGTTCGGTGCCGTAGCTCTCCAAGACCGCTGCGGGTTCTCCCGAGGACAGAAGGTCCACGATCCGGCCCATATAATAGATGAGCGCGATCTCCACGATCGCGACGATGAGGGACATCAGCGCTGTGATCAGGAACAGCCGTTTGAAAGGCTGCGAATAGTCCCAAAGGAAGGCCCATAACGTCTTTGGCGGCGTATCCCGGTCGGGATACGCCGTGTAAGGATCCACCAAAGATTCAAAAAAGCGGAACATCGGTCCTGGCCCGTTACACACGGTCTCAACTTGGGCGAGAGTCTGGATATAGCCTTCACGCCCCGGAAAGACCATGACGAGGGTATGAATTCTGCTGACGGCGCCTGACTCAGGCCAGAAGTGCCGCCTTGTCGAGCGTGAAATCCGACGCGATCCAGCGCGCTTCCAGCTCTGCCAGTTTTTCGCCAAGGGCGGGGCCAGAGAGGTCGGGCATGAGGTCCGCCGCCGTAACGGGGAACTCCGCTGCGGCCCCTGCTTCGGCGGCCGCGAGCGCGCTTGGATCGACCAGCTGCTCAAGTGCCGCCGCGCGGAGGAGGAGGATATCGCGGGCGGACTGCGCGCCGTGGCGATAGCCAAGTTCACCCGGGCCGGTGGTCGCGGCCATCTCACTCGTCAGAAGCGCCCGGGTTTTGGCCTCCACCCGGCTCAAACGCAACAGATCGTCCGGAGCGGGGCCGCCCAAAGCGGCGAGCCGCCGGATAGGATCGGGTGCGGCGCCGATGCGGCTCTCCTCCGCGATCAAGACCATCAAGGCCCGCACTGTTGTGCCGGGCAAGACTTGGGCGAGAACGCCGCTTTGCTCCATCGCCGCCACCGCGCGGCTTGGGTTCGGGGCGGAGAGCAGTTTTTTGATTTCAGCGCCAATTCGCTCTCTCGAAAGTGTCTCTAAACCGCCGGATAGAGACGCACATGCCGCCAAACTGTCGGCATCAAGACCGTTCTCGGGAACAGCATACCAGGCATGAAACCGGAAGAAACGGAGGATGCGCAGATAGTCCTCCCGAATGCGATCCTCGGGCGCACCGATGAACCGCACGCGCCGGGCGTGCAGATCACCCAGGCCCTCACCCGTCGGATCAAGGACCGTTCCATCCTGGGCAGCGTAAAGCGAGTTCATCGTGAAGTCGCGCCGCGCGGCGTCATCTTCGATCCGGGTGGAGAAGCCAACCGTCGCACGACGGCCATCGGTCTCTAGATCCTTGCGGAAGGTCGTGACCTCGAGCGGTTTGCCATCCGCCACAACGGTGATGGTGCCATGATCGATACCAGTTGGGATTGGCTTCAGCCCGGCAGCCTCGGACAGCGCGATGACGGCTTCGGGCCGCGCATCCGTCGCGATGTCGATGTCTTCAACGGGCGCATCGATCAGACCGTTGCGGACACAACCGCCGACGAAATAGGCTTGGTGTCCGGCTTCGCTGAGCGCGGTCATCAGCGCTTTGGTGCCCTCATGGTTCATCCAGGTCGCCCGAAGCTTCATGCTGCCACCCGATCCGCCAGAGATTTTAGAATCCGGGCCGTTGCCCCCCAGATGTAATAGGGGCCGTATGGCACAACATAGAACTGCCGCCAGACTCCGCGCCAGCGGCGGCGTTCGACACGGTAGGCCCCGGGCGTCATCAAAAAGCTGAGCGGAACGTAGAAGACCTCGGCAACCTCCCCTGGTTCAGGAACAGGTTCAAATGTGCGGGTTAGAGACGCAATAACCGGGGTGACTTCGTACCCGGTCACGGTCTCATGGGTCGGCATGTCACCCAGAAGCTCGACACCGCTCTCCGGCAATCCAACCTCCTCACAGGCCTCACGGATCGCGGCGGCGGCGGCGTCTTTGTCGCCCTCCTCCACCTTCCCGCCAGGAAAGGCGATCTGGCCCGGATGGTGTTTAAGGTGAGAGGCGCGTTTGGTCAGCAGGACCTCAGGCCCCTGCCGGCCCTGTCCGATCCCGATCAAGACTGCCGCGGGCCGCAATCTTCGCCCCGGCGGCAGCTTAACGTCCGGGTTCAGGTCATAATCCGAGGACGGCGCCGCGGGCCGCGCCAAAGCCGCCCACAGATCGGCGAGGTCAACCGGATGTGCCATCGGCCTCATCCACCGGTCTTTCCGCTTCAAACCCAAGGGTCAGCGGATCGAACTCATAATGCGCGCCGCAGAACTGGCAATCGGCGGTCACGATCCCGTCGTCCGTTGTCATATGGGCGATGTCACGGGCGGAGTAGATCGAGAGGCTCTGGCGCACCCGGGCGGGCGAACAGGTGCAGCCGAATTGCACGGCCTGCGCGTCGAAGACACGCGGGGTTTCCTCATGAAACAGCCGTACCAGAAGATCGGTTGGCGCCACATGGGGGCCGATCATCTCCATCTCTTCCACGGTGTCGAGCAGGAGGTTCACGCGCCGCCAATTCTCACCCTCTTCGCCGTCGAGGATATCCTCTGCGGCCAACAGCCCCGCCTCGCCCGACCCGCCATCGCCGCTCACAAACGGCGAGGCTTCGGGCATGTGCTGCAACATCACCCCGCCCGCGCGCCAATGGACATCGCCGCCCGGCTCCTGCGCGCGGCCATAGCTAAGTGCGAACCGGGTGGGGAGCTGTTCGGACTGCGCGAAATAGGCCTCGGCACAGGCGGTCAGGGCACCACCAGCGATCGGCGTGATGCCCTGATACGGCGTGGTGCCGGTGCCCTGGTCGATCAGAATCGCGAAATAGCCTTTGCCGATCTGGGCAAACGGGTCGACATCCGGATCGAACCGTTCGGCATCATAGCTGGCATAGGCGCGAATCTGGGCCGGCGCCCCGTCTTCGGCGGGCGCAAAGAAATCCGTCGCGATCAGGCGCAATGGCCCGTCGCCCCGCACCTGCAGGGACAATTTCCAACGGAGCTTGATCGTCTGCCCGATCAGCGCGGTCAAAAGCGCCATTTCGGCCACCATCGCCTCCACCCCCGGCGGATAGTCATGCTGTTCCAGAATCCGGTCCAGCGTTCCGTCGAGCCGCGCAATACGGCCGCGGATATCGCTCTGGTCCAGTTGGAACGGCAGAACGGTGTCGTCCCAAGCGATTTTTGCCGTGAGGGTCATGGGAGAATCCTTAACATGCGGGCAAGCCGCGCCGCCATATCGCGCCCATATATGTGCGGCAACCGCAATCCCAACCCCGGCGGCTTTGGGGTGACTTGGGGCGGCGCAGTTGTTATCGAACGCACGACCATGCAGATCGAACAAACCGCCATCCCAGGTGTGCTGATCCTGACCCCGCGCCGCTTCGGCGATGACAGGGGGTATTTTAGCGAGACCTGGAACAAGGCCGCTTTTGCAGAGGCTGGGATCGACATCGATTTTGTTCAGGACAATCACTCCCGGTCTGAGCTGGTCGGCACGCTGCGTGGGCTCCACGCGCAACGGCCTCCGCATGTCCAGGCGAAACTGGTTCGGTGCAGCCGGGGCGCGATCTTCGATGTCGCTGTCGACACAAGGCGAGGCTCACCGACCTTTGGCCAATGGGTCGGCGTGGAGTTGGGCGCGGAGAACGGGCGCCAATTGCTGGTGCCCGGTGGGTGCCTGCACGGGTTTGTGACAAGGGCACCTAAGACCGACGTGATTTACAAGTGCAGTGATGTCTATGCCCCGGAGTGTGAGGCCGGCGTGCGGTTTGACGACCCGGATATCGGGATCGATTGGGGCCTTGGTGGAGAAGACCCGGTCTTGTCAGAGAAGGACGCGTCGGCAGGCCCGCTTTCTGAGTTCGACTCCGGCGTTGATTTCACGGAGCAGACCCCATGAAGCTGATGGTCACTGGTGGCGCGGGGTTCATCGGATCTGCCGTCGTGCGCCTTGCCATCGCACGGGGGCATCAGGTGGTGAATGTGGATGCCTTAAGCTATGCCGCCTGCCTTGAGAATGTCGCCTCGGTTGCCGACAACCCGGGCTATGCGTTCGAACAGGCCGATATCCGCGACCGGGGCCGCATGGATGAGGTTTTGGCCACTCATCGGCCCGACGCGATCATGCATCTGGCGGCGGAAAGCCATGTGGACCGCTCCATCGACGGGCCACTCGCCTTTGTCGCCACCAATATGACCGGAACGGCGGTTCTGCTTGAGGCCACGCGGCGCTATTGGGAAGCGGCGGGGCGGCCGGACGGCTTCCGGTTCCACCATATCTCCACCGATGAGGTCTTCGGTACGCTTGGGGCGGAGGGCCGGTTTGACGAAGCCAGCCCCTATGCTCCGAACAGCCCCTATGCCGCCTCAAAAGCCGGGGCCGATCATCTGGTCCGCGCATGGGGGGAGACCTATGGCCTGCCGGTTGTGCTCAGCAATTGCTCAAACAATTACGGGCCGTTCCATTTCCCTGAGAAGCTGGTGCCGGTTGTGATCCTAAAAGCCATCGCCCGCGAACCCATTCCGGTCTATGGAACAGGCTCTAACGTGCGGGATTGGCTCTATGTGGAGGATCACGCCGAGGCGCTTCTGACCGTCCTGGAAAAGGGGCAGATCGGGCGCAGCTATGCCATCGGCGGTGAAGCCGAGGTGTCGAATATCGATCTGGTGCGGACAATCTGTGCCATCCTCGACCGGCACAGGCCAGAGGGCGCCCCCCATGCCGATCTGATCCAATTCGTCACGGACCGGCCCGGGCATGACCAGCGTTATGCGATCAATCCATCTCGGATCCGGGAAGAGCTTGGCTGGCGACCCCAAACCAGCCTTGATCAGGGCTTGGAGAAGACCGTGACCTGGTTCCTGGACAATCGCGCCTGGTGGCTCGCGCTGCTGGACCGCGACGGGGTCGGGAAACGCTTAGGTCTGACCGCATGACGGTGCTCGTCTTTGGCTGCTCGGGACAGTTGGCACGGGCATTGGCGCGGCATGACGGCGTTACAACGCTTGGTAGGGATCAGGTGGATTTGGCCGACGCGGAGGCGCCAGTCAGAGCAATCGAGGCCGCAAACCCGGAGTTCGTGGTGAACGCCGCGGCCTATACCCAAGTGGACCAGGCCGAGGAAGACGAAGCGCTCGCGACCCTTATCAACGGGGTTGCGCCGGGGCGCATGGCGGAGGCCTGTGCGGCACGGGACGTCCCCCTCGTTCACGTCTCCACCGACTATGTTTTTGATGGCGCAGGGGATCAGCCCTTTGCCCCTGACGCCCCAACCGCGCCTCTCAACGCCTATGGCCGCAGCAAACGCGCAGGCGAGCTTGCCGTGGATGCGGCTGGTGGTGCCTTCGCGATTCTGCGCACCTCTTGGGTCTTCGACGGGACGGGGCCAAATTTCGTGACCACCATGCTGCGCCTTGGGGCGGAGCAAGAGAGCCTTCGTGTGGTTGCCGATCAGAACGGCGGGCCGACCCCGGCGGCGGCCTTGGCCGAGGCTTGCCTCACCGTAGGCGACCACCTCTTGCGCAAGCCAGAGGACGCGGGCCTCTACCATTACTCTGGCGCGCCGAACACGTCCTGGGCAGGCTTCGCAAGGGCAATCTTCCAGGCCGCCGATCTGACCTGTAGGGTCGAGGAGATCGAAACGGCAGACTTCCCGCGTCCCGCGCGCCGCCCACTCAACTCGCGGCTTAACTGCGACACCACCGAAGCGGTTTTCGAATTGCGGCGCCCTGACTGGCAGGCGAGTTTGGCCCGGTATCTGTCCGACCGCGGAAAGGGCTCAACATGAGCACACGCAAAGGCATCATCCTCGCTGGTGGATCAGGCACGCGGCTTTACCCGATCACCATGGGCGTGTCGAAACAGCTTCTGCCCGTTTTCGATAAGCCGATGGTCTATTATCCGCTGTCGGTCCTGATGCTGGCGGGTATTCGAGAGATCGCTGTGATCACAACCCCTCAGGACCAGACGCAGTTTCAGGCGGTCTTGGGCGATGGCGCGGACTGGGGCCTTGAATTGAGCTATATCCCCCAGCCCTCGCCTGACGGTCTGGCCCAGGCCTATCTGCTGGCCGAGGCGTTTCTGAACGGCGGCCCATCCGCGATGATCCTGGGCGACAATCTCTTCTTTGGACATGGGCTGCCCGATCTGATGACCGCAGCGCCAGAGCCCGGCGCGACAGTGTTCGGCTATCGGGTGTCGGACCCGGAACGATATGGGGTTGTGTCCTTTGACGAAGGCGGAAAGGCCCGCGACATTGTCGAGAAACCCTCACACCCGGCCTCGAATTACGCCGTGACTGGCCTCTATTTCCTGGACGGAACCGCGCCTGAGCGGGCCAAAACACTCACGCCCTCGGCGCGTGGGGAGTTGGAAATTGCCGATCTTCTTCAAAGCTATCTGACGGATGATGCCCTCAATGTGCAGCTTATGGGCCGCGGCTATGCCTGGTTGGATACCGGGACCCATGGTAGCCTTTTGGATGCAGGAAATTTCGTGCGGACTTTGGAGACCCGGCAAGGCCTGCAAGTGGGCTGCCCCGAGGAGATCGCCTTTGAGAAAGGCTGGATCGACGCCGAGACCCTGGCGCGGCGCGCAGCACTTTTCGAGAAGAACGCCTATGGCCGCTATCTGGCGGATTTGGCGAAGGCGGATCGGTGAGAGGACGGCAGGCGGCGGATGAAGATCTTATTCGTGCATCAGAACTTCCCGGGCCAATACCGGCAGCTGGTGGATTGGCTGGTCAAGCAGGGCGGTCATCAGATGGTCGCGCTGACGCAAAGCAAAAACCCACCGAAGATCAACGGGATGACCGTCTTTGGCTATACGCCACATCATCGCCCGGCCGATGATGCCTATGCCCTGACGAAATACTGGGAGGAATGCGCCGGGGCGGGCTTTGGCGTCGTGCGCGCCTGTCAGAAGCTGGAGGCCGAGGGGTTTCTACCCGATCTGGTTTTGGGCCATGTGGGCTGGGGCGAATTGACCTTCCTGAAGCAGCTTTGGCCCAACATCCCGATTCTGGGGTTTTTCGAGTATTACTACCTCGCCAAAGGTGGCTCGGTCGGGTTCGATCCGGAATTTCCGGCCTCGGAGCATGCGCCCTTCATCATGCACGCGCGGAACGCGGTGAATTTCGCGAATATCCAGACCGTTGACCTCGGACATACGCCAACGGAATGGCAGCGCGACACGTTCCCCAAGAGCTTTCATGGGAAGTTCTATTGCTGCCATGACGGCATCCGCGCCGACCTATTGATGCCCGATCCAGATGCTGAGGTGCCGCTCAACCGCCTTGGCCGGATGGTGACGCGGGACGACGAGATCTTCACCTATATGGCGCGCAATATGGAGCCGACGCGGGGCTTCCACATCTTCATGCGCGCCCTGCCCCATATCCTTGAGGCCCGTCCCAACGCGCGCGCGCTGATCATCGGCGGCAGTGAGGTCTCTTATGGCAAGGAAAGCGGTGCCGAGGGCGGCTATCGCGCAGAGATGGAGCGCGAGGTCGGCGACCGGCTGGATTGGAGTCGGGTGCATTTCCTGGGCCGCGTACCTTATGCAGATTTCCAGCGGATCATCCAGGTCAGCCGCTGCCATATCTATCTGACGGTCCCCTTCGTCCTCTCTTGGTCACTTTTGGAAAGCATGGCGATGGAGGCCACCATCGTCGCCTCGGACACGGCGCCGGTGCGCGAGGTGATCACCCATGGCGAAAATGGGCTTCTGGTCGATTTCTTCGAGCCGAAGAAGCTCGCCGCGCAGGTGGCCGAGGTCTTGGCGCAGCCGGGGGACTATCGCCATCTCGGGCCGGCGGCACGCGCGCGGGTTCTGGAGACATACGACTTCCTAAGCCGGACGTTGCCCGAGCATCTTCGCCAGATGAACAGCCTGGTCCCAAGCGGGGCGCAAATCCCCGCGCCGTAGGTCAATCGGCGATATTTGTTGCCTGATTGCCAAGCCCAAGCGCCGCCCCAAAGATGCGGAAGATCGTGCCAGCGGCTGTGATTGGGCTTTCGGTTGCCAGAACCAGATCACCCGGAGCAATGCGGAAGTTCCGCGCGCTGAAGAGGCCGTCGGAATCGGTCAGATCAAGTGTGAAGACCACGCGCTGTTCTCGTGGTCCACGAGACCCCGCGGTCAGCGCTGAAGCCGGATACTCGCGCAAGATCAACACGCCTTGCGGGTTCGCCCGAGAAGCGGAGACCCCACCGATAATCGCCATCGCATCCAGCGCCGTCACCACATCCTGTGTAAATGGGTGCTGTGCCTGACGGCCCGCCGCGCCAAGCGACAGGAAGTACCGCCGATCCTCCTCCACAATCACTTGGTCACCGCCGCGAAGCAATGTGTCCAGGTTCGGCTCGCTATAAAGGCGGTTGATCGAGGTGCCGTAGATCCGACTGCCGCGCATCAGGCGAATCTGCGGGTTTTCAAGGTTGGGCCGCACACCGCCGCCCTCGGAAATCAGGCTGAGGACCGTGAAGGCGCGGTCTGGCATCGGATAAGAGCCGGGGGCTGCAACGCCGCCCACCAGATCGACTGAGTTTCCGCGACCCTCTGACAGCATCAGTTGCACCTGGGCCGAGGGCACAACCGCATCAAGCTCTTCCTGCAGACGCTCCCGCGCGACTTGCGGTGACATCCCGGCCACGCGCGTGTCGCCCACATAGGGGACAAAGATCGTTCCGTTGGGCGCCACGCGGATATTTTGCAGCGGAACGGCGCGCTGGCCGGGCGTTGTCAGGAGCGAATTGTCATTGCTGTCCCAGATCATCAGGTCCAGCTGATCACCCGGCGCGATGAGCTGGCCGTGGGAGCCTCCACTTGCCGCGATCCATTGGAGGTTTGCCTCACCAACCAAGGGCCAGGTCGCCAAGACGGGCAAGAAATCGCGCGTCACCGGATAAACAGCGAAATCCGTGGCGACATCATCGGCGTCACGCAGAATCTCTCGCTCCAACGGCGCGCTTCTGGGCAGGGAACAAGACACCAGCACCACGCAAGCGAGACATGCGATAGCCAGAAACTTGAGTTGCGTCATGTATTTGTACCCCACCAATCACCGACGAAACCGTTGGCATCGTCCAGCGCGCACGATACTTCGGCAACCGGGAGCGTCAACGGTTTGGCGAAAGAAAGGGCGGTTTCGTGCGGGTTTTGGTCCTTGGGGCAACAGGGCGGTTGGGTCGGATGCTGCGATGGCGTTGGTCGACGCACCCGCCTGTTGGATTACGCGGGGTGAAGTGGCAGACGCGGGGCGATGTGGACGGTGACAATTGGCTGCGCCTTGATCCATTGGCAGACGCGGAGGCGCTTTCAAGCGCTATGTCGGACACCGATGTGGTCGTGGATCTGACGGGCGTCGTCCCGCGCCCTGACGCAGACCTGTCGGTAAATCAGGCCCTGGCCCGCGCGGTAGCGGCGGTGAAAACCCCGCCGACCCCACCACATGTCATCTTCGCGTCAACCGCCGCGGTTTATGGCCGGCCAAGCCGCGCAGCGCGGGAGAGCGACCCAATCGTGGCCGAGAGCGCCTATGCCCAGGCAAAAGCCGAGGTTGAGCAGATCTTCTGCAGCAGCGGCTTATCGGTCACAGGCCTTCGAATCGGAAACGTCGCCGGGGCCGATGCGCTCTTGGCGCCGATGACCCCCCACGAAGGGCCCATTAGGCTCGATCAGTTCCCGGACGGGCGCAGCCCAAGACGCAGCTATATCGGGCCCGCAACCCTTGGCGACGCGCTTGCGGCATTGGCGAGTTGCGCCGCGTCCGGCCAGCCGCTTCCCCCGATCTTGAATTTCGCGGCCCCCGGAGAGGTGGAAATGGCCGATCTGCTGCGGGCCGCCAGTCTCGATTGGCAGAACGACCCCGCGCCCGCTTCCGCCCTGCCGCGCCTGACGCTCGACACGACGCTCTTGCAAAGCCTCGTCGATATGCCTGTTGATTTAGGCGACCCGGCGGTCATCATCCAAGAATGGCGTGCTTACTCAGATGCCAGTGAGGCCCGCGCATGACCTGGCAAAAACGTATTTTTGATCTGTTCTTCGCGTCGCTTCTTGTGGTCATCCTGACGCTGCCTCTGGTTGGGTTGATACTCTGGCTTCTGGCCGTCCAGGGCCGCCCGCTTTTCTATGTCTCTGAACGGATGCGCGCGCCGGACCGGTCTTTTGGCTTGGTGAAGCTTCGCACCATGACGGTCGCTGACAGTGATAGCGGCGTCTCGGGCGGTGACAAAGAGGCGCGTATTACGCCCGCGGGCCGGTGGCTTCGCGACCGGCGCCTCGACGAAATCCCGCAGATTTGGAATATCCTGAAGGGGGACCTGAGCTTCGTTGGGCCGCGACCGCCGCTCAGGGAATATGTCGAGCGGTTTCCGGCGCTTTATGCGAAGGTGCTGAAAAGCCGTCCGGGCGCGACAGGTTTGGCCTCGCTGATCTATCACCGGCATGAGGAATGGCTCTTGTCGCGCTGCGATACGGCGGAAGAGACCGATGCCGTCTACACCCGGGCCTGCATCCCGCGGAAGGCCGCACTTGATCTGATTTATCAACGCCACAGTAACATTTGCTATGATTTCATGCTGGTGATGCGGACGATCGGCAAGGTGTTTGGGCGGCGGGAATAGAGACTTCTGATCCGGGGTTTGACCCGCTGGGAAAATCATGACAGCAGGTGGCTAAGGGCAAAGAAAGCAGGATTGATGGCTGGCACAATTCTCCTCACCGGCGGCGCGGGATACATCGGATCGCACACCTATGTGGCGCTGAAAGAGGCCGGGTATGATGTGCTTATCCTCGACAATTTCGGCAACGCGAAGCACTCGGTTGTTGGACGGCTGGAACAGATCACCGGCGCGCCGGTCACAGCCGTTGAGGGGGACGTTCGCGACCGATCCTTGCTGAACCAGATTTTTACGGAGCATCAGATCGACGCGGTTGTGCATTTCGCGGCACTTAAGTCTGTTGGCGAAAGTGTCGAGATGCCGCTGAGATATCTAGAGAACAATCTTGGCGGGCTGATGGTGCTTCTGGCCGCGATGGAGCAGGCGGGGTGCCGTCGGTTGGTCTTCTCCTCCTCCGCAACCGTTTACGGCATTCCGGACGAGACCCCCACGCCCGAGACCGCGCCGCGCCGCGCGATGAACCCCTATGGCAAAAGCAAGATCATGAGTGAGGAGGTCTTGGAGGAGCTTGCCGCCGCCGATCCCGCCTGGGCCTTTGGGGTCTTGCGATACTTTAACCCCGCCGGCGCGCATCACTCTGGGCTTCTGGGTGAAGACCCCCGCGATGTGCCCAGCAATTTGATGCCCTTCGTCGCCAAGGTCGCACTTGGCGAACTGCCTTTGGTCAAGGTGTTCGGCAGCGATTACGACACGCCTGACGGTACCGGGGTGCGTGACTACATCCATGTGGATGATCTCGCGCGCGGGCACGTCTTGTCCCTCAGCGCGCTCTTGGCAGGCAAGGGTGGACATCTGGTCAATCTCGGCACTGGGCGTGGATACTCCGTACTTGAGATCATCGCAGCCTATTCCGCGGCCTGCGGGTCCGATGTCCCGCATCAGATCGTGGATCGGCGCCCGGGCGATGTCCCGATCTACTGCGCCCGGACTGAGCGGGCGGAGGCGCTTCTCGGGTTTCGGACCGAGAAATCCCTGGATGAGATGTGCCGCAGCAGTTGGGCTTGGGTGACCTCACAGGCAGCCGAACCTGCGTGAGGGTCGCGGTGGTGGCGCACCCCTGCTCATCAGCCACCTAGCCCACAAAAGAAACGGCCCCCAGAACTCTGGGGGCCAGCTCCAATTCCTAGACTGTGACGATGCGCTTAGTCGGTGGCGCCGGTCGTCGTGGTCGTGGTGGTGCCGCTCGAGTCGTCGTCTGCGATGACAACAATGAGGGCCAGCGCCGCTGCACCAGCCAGAGCCACGCCCGTGCCACCAAGGCCAGCGCCCGCACCGGCCGGAACCGCGCTTGTGGTGGTCGTGCCGGTCAGACCAGCAGCTTCCGCTTGTGCGGCGGTCAGCTGGCAGGTGTTACCGACCACGGTGCCACCGAAACCGGTGCACTGCGATGCGGTCACTTGTGCCGACGCGGGAACGGCAACAGCGGTTGCCAAAGCGGCGGCCGCAAGGATCGAGGGGAACATTTTCATCGACGTGATCTCCTAGTAAAAATGCAAGCGTTGGGCGGAAACTAGCATCTGCGTTTCTGTGGTTCAACGGAAGAAATCCGCGCCAGCGGATTTTCGTCAATCAATCACCCGCTCAAGAGTCAGATATCCGACATCGGTACTAATCCATTGCCGGGAACGCCGCATAATTGAGCGATCTTGGTCCACCCAATACTGGTTTTCGATCTGCGGCGCATCGAGTGAGGCAGAGGTGCAAATCTCGGTATAGCGCGCGGTGGTGAAAGAAACGTCAAACACTTCAATGGCTTCGCGGCCATCAGGCATCAACGTGCAATCAAATCGGGTGACCACGATTTGCGCGAGCGGATCAAGATGGCGATAGCGGCGGACATAAGACGCACTGTTGCCGGCCCGCAACGCCTGACCCAGTGCCGCCGTCTCGGCGGTGTAAAGATCGACCCCCAAACCGCGGCTGGCAGAGAGGACACCATCGCGTTCGGTCAGCGTCGCGCCGTCGGCGGCAAGCCATGTGACCGTCCCGCGATTCTGACCGGCTTGGATCAGGCCTGTGCGAATGTTCCGCGCATCAAGGCGGGCCACGAGGAATGGGTCGTTGAACCCGTCGGCTGCCAAGCTGGCTCGGGTGGCGGTGAAGCCATCCCCCGGCTGGCCGCGATCGCGCACGCCATCGCGAATGCGCTCCGCCACGGGAAGAAGAGCGGAAGACAGGTTGTTGTCGGCGCCTGGCCCGCAAGCGGTCAGGAAGACAGCCAGGACGCAGACCCAATACGCTTTCATCGCCACACCCGCGCCCATTGATCGTCAATCCGTTGAATCTGCCCCTCTCGAACGCGGTCATACAAACGTCCGGGCACGCTAAGCCGCGCGCCCCCATCCCGCGTGATCGGGCGGATGGTCGTGCCGACACGCTGCTGCGTCGGTTGGCCGGTGAACCAGCTGACCGGGATCGAAAGCGTGATGCCTTTGTCGAAGCTGCCCTCACCAAAATCCTCTGAAGAGACATCGGTCAGGGTCGCGAAGGCGCCGACGCGCCAGCCATTCTCGAACTCCCGCTCGACATGTAGCGTGGCCCCGATATCGCCCGCCAGATACCGCCCAACATCCACGCGGGCGAGGAACCCATTGTCAAAATCGTAATAGGCCGAGACATGGCCGGTGACGACATCGTAATCCTGCAACCCAAAGCGCATGTCGAAATCGCGTTGAATGGCATAGTTGATTTCCGCCCCCAGCGCGAGGCGGCTTCCGACCGGCGACCAGAGCAATTCCGCCGAGACACCCGCAAACATCCGTTCCAGATAGCCAATGGTGAACCGCCCGAAATAGTCGCCGCCAAGGGATTGCGCGACGGAGAAGGTCAAAGTTTCGATAAACGGTGTTTCGGTCTGCTCATAGAGCGCGAAATTCGTCCGCACCGGCGGCAGGTTTGAGCTTGTCTGGCGCGCGCGATCAAGCGTGCCGACGATCCGCTGTGCGACAGAGCCCTCCAGAACCCAGCCGGGGCGGAACTCGTAACTCGCCCGGGCCCGGAGACCCAAGTCGATCAGGATCGGATTCCGCGGATCGAAGAAGCTGGTCCGGGTGTAAGGCGCAAGCGACCACTCGAACCGGGGATAAAGATCGGGCACCACTTCGGTGGCGTCGGTGGGACCTGCGGCTGTGAATCCGGTGACCGTTCTGAGCGCCTCAGCGGCATTTGGCTCAGTCTCCAGCGCTTCGAGATCAGACCGCCGAATGACAGCCGTCGACAGCGCAAGCCCGCCATCGACAAGCACAATCCGGAAGGTTTCCACCGATGGCAGCAGGCTTGCTGCCAGAACGCGGGCTGTCCGACCGATGGCCTGCGCGCTTGACAGATAGCGGTCATTCTCGATCCGGACTTCGATCTCATCCGCTTGAAGATCATAGGCGATCAGAGTCTGGCCTTCAGCGGCAAGCAACTCGCGTATCCGCTCACCAAAGGCGGCATCGGCATTTGGGATCGTGACCCAGGTCTCGGCCCAGGCATCGGGGTTCTCTTCCCGCGCGGGGCGTGGCGTGATCGGCAGCGGACCCTCTTGACGAATACCGCTGGCCGGCGAGCGGCGCGGGCTGAAGGCGATCTGTGCATTCAGACCGAATTCCGAGCCATAGAGGTAGTAGGCGCCAAGCCTGAGACTATCGTTCACCTGATATTCGACGCCAAAATTCCAAGGCGACTCGCGCGTGAAGACACCGCGGGAGGTTTCGGGCTGGAACGCGTCCGAGGAGTATTCAATCTTGAAGCCAAGCCGCTCATTCGGGCGCCATTCAACCCCTCCAAAGAAAGCCGCGGGTCCACGGAACCACTGATCCACCGAGAACTCCCCGCCGAAATTCGTGGCGGGATCAAAGGCCGGACGGTCGCCGGCAAACGGCGTGCCGAAGGAGTTGTAGCTGCCAAGCCGGCCCCACCCGATGCCTGCCGTGACCGTCAGGTGATCCCCAAAGTTCCGGGTCGCGACGATATACTCACCCGCGTAGATCCCCGTGCCGACGAAGTCTTGCAGGCCAATGGTAACCGCGGGCCAGTACCGGCCTTCACGCAGCAATTGATATCGAAGGTCGAAACTGCGGTCGTAATAGGTGGCAAACCCGCCCGAATTCCAATCCTGAGTGGCGGCATAGCGGAACGAGCCCGATAGGCGCGGCGTGATCTGGAATGTCAGCGTGTTCCGCGTAATCCCACCGAAATAGGACACGGTGACGCCAATTTCGCCATCCGGCTGGCTTTCGGCCGAGGGCATATCGATCAGGCCGCTATTTCCGAAGAAATTGAGGCTCGGGCGCTCAGCAGCGACGCGCGAGATGTCATTCGCCATAGCGGGCGCCGCACCAAGTACCGCCACCAGACATGCTAGGATTGAGAGTGAGGCGCGTCGCCTGATGCCATAGCTCATCTGCACCGCTGCCCCATTTTGTGCCAAGCTCCGTAACGGGCGGACCTAACCACGCCGGAACCTGTCCGTTCAAGCCCGCGCCGACAAACCCCTGGATAATCGCGCTTTTTGGGTGACAGGCGGCGCCGCATACTGCCTCGCTTAGGGATGGGCCGCTTCCTGCCGGATGACCGGCGGTTCAACCCATTGCTCAACCACCGCGCGCGCCATCGCCGCATCGCCCTGAGCGATCGCCTGGCGGGTCGCCCGCATAAACGCCGCAACCTCGATCTCGGACAGGTTCGGTTCCACCGCCGAGAAGATCTTGGGATGGTCGGTATGCCGAATCCGGTCGGTGATGGTCAGTTCTTCGGTGATCTTTTCGCCGTCGCGAAGACCGGTGAAGACGATCTCGATATCGCCGTCAGGGTTGCCATCATCCCGAACGGTGTAGCCAGCGCTTTCGATGACCTGCTTGGCCAGATCAAGGATTGCCACAGGCTCGCCCATCTCCAGAACAAAGACCTCACCGTCTTCGGACATGGCGCCTGCGCGCAGCACAAGATGCACCGCTTCCCGCACGGTCATGAAGAAGCGTTTCACCTCAGGATCGGTCACGGTAACCGGGCCGCCGCGATCTACCTGTTCTTGAAAAAGCGGCACAACCGAGCCCGAGGAGCCAAGCACGTTGCCAAACCGCACGATGCCGATCTTCGTCCCCTGGCTGCGCTTAGCGAGGTCCTGAACAACCAACTCCGCCAGGCGTTTGGACCCACCCATCAAACTGCGTGGTCGCACCGCCTTGTCTGACGAAATCAAGATGAAACGCTCGGCGCCGCCATCAATCGCCTCCCGGGCCAAGACCTGCGTGCCAAGCACGTTATTGGCCAAGCCAGCGACGGGGTTCTGCTCCACCAGTGGCACATGTTTGTAGGCCGCGGCGTGCAGCACAACCTGAACCTCTTGTTCAGTCACCACTTGGCGCACTTGGCGCGGATCGGTGACGGAGCCCAGAATCGGGACAATCTCGACATCAAGCCCGGCGCTGAGTGGCTTCAATTCCATCTCGATATTGTAAAGCGCCAGCTCCGACAGCTCGTAAAGGATCAGCCGTTTGGGTTTACAGGCCAACACCTGGCGCGCAAGTTCCGAGCCGATTGAACCACCAGCGCCAGAGATCAAGACCGATTTCCCGGAATAACTGTCCGAGGCTTCCTCTGGTGCAGCCATGATCTGCGGGCGGTGCAGATAGGTGTTGGCCCCGAGAGAGGTCAGCCGATCGACAAGTGGCTCCTCCCCAATCAATTGTGAGAAGGAGGGCAGTGTTTGAACCTCAAGGCCCATCTCTTGCAAGTCGCGGGCAAGCCGGGCCTGTTTCGGCTGGCTCAGCGACGGGACCGCCAGAAGCACCCGCTTGATCGCCAGTTTCTCAACCAATTCCCCGATCCGGATCGGGCGATGCACCGGCAGCCCCGCGATCATCAGCCCTTGCAAGGCGCTGTTGTCGTCGACAAAGGCGATCGGTTCGATTGTCTCATGACCGCGAAGGGCCGTCGCCAGTTGCATACCGGTTGTGCCTGCGCCGTAGATGAGGACACGGCAGCGCCCTTCTTCCCGTCGGTAGATGGCAAGCACGATCTGATGCATCACAATCCGGCTTGCCACCGAGAAGAGGAAGAAGGCGATCCCGAAGACAACCTGCAGCCCAAAGGGAATCGGGACCGAGAACGCCCAGCTCAAGGCCGTAAGGCAGGCCGTCAGATAAACCGCAAAAGCGGCCGTCTTTGAAACCGCCCGCCATTCATAAGCGCCGACACGAATCCCCGGAATGCCAAGCAATACAGCGATCCCGGCTCCAACGGCCATCAAATAGGGAAGAAACGGAGCGACAAATTCAAGCGCCTGAAGCGGCGGCACGGGAATTGGCTGAACCGCGAAGGTGAAAAGCAGCGCCAGCGGAATGAGAATGACATCTACGCCGAGAACAATGGCCTTCTTCTGCGGGCGCGTCAGAAGTTTTACAAATCTTAACATTCACCGTCCAAAACTTATGCCCGTGGTATTGCCCGAGCGTGTCGTCACACTGGCCAACATCCCGGGCATTCCAATTGCCAAGGTCAGGTTAGGATTTTATCCCACCCCTGTCGGACGTCGCCAACGGCATCTCTTGCATACTGCGCCCGATTCTGCACCTGCTGAATTCCAAAGATGCGTCACATGGCGGCAATTCCGCCGATCACGAAGCCTCGACGCCAATTGATGGAAAGCAGAAGTCATGGGTTTTGCGGAAAAAACAGGCGGTTCGCGAACGGCGCTGGTCACTGGATCAGCCGGGTTCATCGGCTATCACCTGGTGGCGCGCCTTTTGGTCGATGGCTGGCGCGTGATTGGTGTGGATGCGCTGACGGATTACTATGACGTCGCGCTGAAGGAGCGGCGACAGGCGATGCTGCTGCAACATCAAGCCTTCGAAACGACGCGAGATCGGATCGAGGCGCCGGATGCGCTCCATCGCCTATTTGAGCAGCACCGTCCCGACGCGGTGTTCCATCTCGCCGCACAAGCCGGGGTCCGGTATTCGATCGACCATCCCGAAAGTTATGTCGAAGCAAACCTGATCGGCACATTTCGTTTGTTGGAGGCCGCCCGCGCCTTTCCACCGGCGCATATGCTCTTGGCCTCAACCTCCTCGGTTTATGGCGCGAATGCCGAGATGCCCTATGCCGAGACGGCGAAGGCCGACACACAGATGTCCTTCTACGCGGCAACCAAGAAGGCGAATGAGGCGATGGCGCATAGCTATGCCCATCTTTACGATCTGCCGATCACCATGTTCCGCTTCTTCACGGTTTATGGGCCTTGGGGGCGGCCCGACATGGCGCTCTTCAAGTTCACCAAGGCGATCCTCGAAGACCGGCTCATCGACATCTACAATCACGGAGATATGGCGCGGGATTTCACCTTTGTCACCGATCTGGTCGATGCGATTGCCCGGCTAATCGACGCGGTTCCGGCCCGCCCGGCAACCGCTGAGGAGATTGCGCCCGGCGATAGCTTGTCCCCCGTCGCGCCTTATCGGATTGTGAATATCGGCAACTCGGAACCTGTCCAGCTGCTCGATTTTGTCGCGGCGATTGAAACGGCCATCGGCAAACCCGCGATCCGCAATCTGATGGAGATGCAGCCAGGCGATGTGCCCGCAACCTGGGCCAATGCCGCGTTGCTGGAGCGGCTGACGGGCTATGCGCCGCAGACTTCGGTGGCTGAGGGTGTGGCGGCCTTCGTGGCCTGGTACCGGGACTTCTACAATGTCTGACATCTCGCGTTCATCGGGCCAGGATGATAGGGTTTGGCCAAATCGGCCCCGGTAAAGCGGGGCGCATGAGGCAAAGGGCAGTGGGTAAATGCGTATCGCGATGATCGGCACGGGCTATGTGGGCCTTGTCTCTGGTGTCTGTTTCTCTGATTTCGGGCATGATGTGATCTGCGTCGACAAGGACCCGCGCAAGATCGAGATGCTGGAGGCCGGTGAGGTGCCGATCTACGAACCCGGTCTCGATGTGCTGATGGCCAAGAATGTGGAGGCCGGGCGGCTCACCTTCTCCACCGATCTGGCCGCCGCGGTCGATGGGGCTGAGGCGGTCTTTATCGCCGTCGGCACCCCCACAAGGCGGGGCGATGGCCATGCGGATTTGAGCTTTGTCATGGCGGCGGCGGAAGAGGTGGCCGCGGCGCTGACCGGCTATGCGGTTATTGTCACGAAATCGACCGTGCCTGTCGGCACCAACCGCAAGGTCAAGCAAGCCGTCGCCAAGGCGAACCCGGAAGCCCAGTTCGACGTCGCCTCTAATCCCGAATTCCTCCGCGAAGGCGCGGCGATTAACGATTTCATGCGACCTGACCGGGTAGTTGTGGGCGTCCAGACCGAGCGTGCCGGTGAGGTGATGGAGGAGATCTACCGCCCCCTATTCCTGCGTGATTTCCCGATCATCACCACTGATCTGGAAAGCGCCGAGATGATCAAATACGCCGCTAACGCCTTTCTGGCCACCAAGATCACCTTCATCAACGAAATCGCAGCCCTGTGCGAGCGGGTTGGCGCGGATGTGAAAGAAGTCTCCCGCGGCATGGGGCTGGATGGCCGGATTGGGAGCAAGTTTCTTCATGCGGGTCCGGGCTATGGCGGGTCCTGCTTCCCCAAGGATACCTCTGCGCTTGCCCGGATCGGGCAGGAACACGCCGTGCCGCAGCATATTGTGGAGACGGTGATCCGCGTAAATGACCACGTGAAACACCGGATGATCGAGAAGCTGCGGGATCTTTGCGATGGCGGTTTCAACGGCAAAACCATCGCCGTCCTTGGCGTGACCTTCAAACCGAACACCGACGACATGCGCGACGCGCCGTCGCTGACCATTGTGCCGGCGCTTGTCGGCGGGGGCGCGAAGGTTCGTGTTGTCGACCCCCAGGGCAAACGTGAGGGGGAGGCGCTGCTACCGGGGGTCTCCTGGCTCGAAGACCCTTACAAGGCGGCCAATAATGCCGATCTGGTGGTGATCCTTACGGAATGGAACGAGTTCCGGGCGCTTGATCTGAAACGGATCGCCAAGAAGATGGCCCATCCCAGGCTGGCCGATCTTCGGAACATCTATGGGGCGAAAGACGCGAAGCGGGCTGGGTTTGAGGCCTATGCCTCGGTTGGGCGCGACTGAAAAGGGGGCTCTGCCCCCCGCCTTCGGCTCCCCCCGGGAGTATTTCAGAAGCAAAGAGGGCGAGAGTGGGGTCAGGCCAGGCCGGCGCGCAAACAATCATGCAGGTGCAGAAGGCCCACGGGCCGCTCTGCCTCGTCCAAGACAAAAAGCGCCGTGATTTTGTTTTCCGACATCATCGCCATGGCTTCGGAGGCGAGCATCTCCGCGCCAATTGTGCGGGGGTTGCGGGTGGCGACATCGCCCGCGGTCCGCTCTAGCAGCCCGTCGAGATTACGGCGCAAGTCACCATCGGAGATGACGCCGATCAGCCGGGTGCCGTCAGCCACACCGACAATCCCAAAGCTTTTTTCGCTCATGACAACCAGCGCGTCGCCCATCGGCGAGTCCTGAGGGACAAGCGGCAGCGCCTCTGCACCATGCATCAGTTGCGCGACTTTGCTCAGCCGCGCGCCAAGGCGGCCGCCGGGATGGAAATCCCGGAAATGTTCTGGCTGAAAGCCACGTTGCTCCATCACCGCAATGGCCAACGCATCGCCAAGCGCAAGCATCAGTGTCGTCGAGGTTGTGGGCGCCATGCCGATCACACAGGCCTCCGGCGCGTCCGGCAGGGTCAGCCGGTACTCTGCCGCGCGCATCAATGTGCTGTCGGGATTGCCCGAAATCCCAATCATCGGGATCGAAAACCGCGTCACATGGGCCAGGATATCCTTCAACTCCGCCGTCTCACCGGAATTGGAGATCAGAATCGCCAAATCGCCGGGCATGACCATGCCAAGATCGCCATGACTGGCCTCAGACGGGTGAACAAAGGCGGAAGGCGTGCCCGTGGAGGCCAGAGTCGAACTGATCTTGCGCGCGATATGGCCGGATTTGCCGATGCCCGACAGGATCACCCGGCCTTTGGTGGTTAAGATCGCCTCAACCGCCGCTTCGAAATCCTCGGGCAGCGCGTCGGCCATCTGGCTCACCGCTTTGCCTTCGATGCCCAGAACCCGGGTCGCGGTTTCGCGGATCGATATCTTTGCCGTCTTCGCCATGGGACCCCCTTAACGGAAGCCTTTCATGAAGGACAGAGGGCACGGGTTTTCAAGAGATGGATGGGCTGGCATAGGGCAGATCAGATGCCGTCACCTGAGGGGCCGAAGATGAACCGACGCATGGGCAAGGCGCCAGAGCCGAACCGGCGCTACATTCCGCGCGCGGGGGTCTATGCGGTGCTCGCCACGGGCTGCGGAATCCTTGCCACGTTTCAGGAAAGCCCGCGGCCGGAATTCCAACTCCCCGGCGGTGGGATCGACCCAGGCGAGGGCAGTCTGACCGCGCTTCACCGCGAGGTTCTTGAAGAGACCGGCTATCGCCTGCATCGCCCGCGCCGATTGGGGATGTTCCACCGCTTCGCCTATATGCCCGAATACGACATGTGGGCGCAGAAGCAGTGCCACATTTACTTGGCTGAACTGGGTCCGCGTATCGGGCCACCCTCCGAGTCGGGACATTGGCCCGTCTTCATGCCCTGGGCCGAGGCGATGACCAGGCTTGCCGTCTCGGGAGACCGGCATTTTGTGGCGCAGGTTGCCCGCGGGCGGCTTTAGCCGGGCCCGCTGTATTCGAACAGCACCGCCGAGACATCGTCCGGGAACTCGCCTTGATCGGCGTAATCGCCAAGCCCCTCGACAAGCGAGTCGAGCAACGCCTCACCTCCCACCTCACGACGGGTTCGCAGAAGTGTTGCGAGGCCTTCTTCGCCAAGCATCTCGTCATCGGGGCCGGGGCATTCGGTCAACCCGTCGGAATAGATCAACAGCCGATCGCCCGGGGCCATCTGAAAGGTGAAGCTGTCAAAATCCGCCTCGGGAAGGAGGCCGATGGGCAACCCGCCACCGCCTAAGAAGCGCAAATCGCCGTCTGTGGTTTGGAGGACCGGGTGAGGGTGGCCCGCCTGGACCATCTGCACTTGGCCACTCCGCAGGTCGATCAAGGCCAGGCAAAGCGTGAAGTAAAGCTCGGTCTGGACCACCTCTAGCATCAGCCTGTTCAGATGCTCAGCCGCCACATCGGGGCTGAGCGGGGCATAGCGACCGTCAGCCAGCCGCTCCATGACAATGTTCTGGTCGGGTGAGGCCGCGGTCAGAAGCCCCGCCAGCCGTGCGGTGACCATGGCCGAAGTCACGCCATGGCCCGAGACATCCAAGGAAAAGAGCCCAATCTGCCGGTCAGAGACAGGAAAGAACCCCACCAGATCGCCGCCCACGTGGCCGCTGGACTGCAAAAGGAAGGAGGCCGCGCCCCCGTCGAATGACCGAAAAGTCTGATGCAAGAGGGAGGCTTGCAGCTTCTTGGCTTCCAACAGATCGCGGTCCAACGCCTCATAAAGCGCGCTGATCTCGGAAAAAGCCGAGGTCACAATCCGGTTCTTCTCCACAAGTTCCCGCTGCATCGCGACGATGCGTTCGCCGGCGTGGATGCGGGCGCGCAACTCATGGCCGTTCACGGGTTTGGTCAGAAAATCGTCCGCACCGGCATCAAGCCCGTGGGCAATGGCGTCCTTCTCGCTCTTCGAAGTTAGGAGCAGAATATAGGCGTAGCTCTCACGCTCCATCCGCCGGACCCGGCGGCAGAACTCCGGCCCATCCATACCCGGCATCATCCAATCGCTGATGACGAGCGTGATGGCCGGATCGCGCAGCATATCAAGGGCTTGATGCGGGTCTTCGCATTGCACAACTTCATGCCCCCACCGCCGCAGAAGTGAAGAGAGCAAGGTTCTTTGCGCGCGGCTGTCATCAAGGACCAACACACGCTCCAAGGGCGGAGGCGCGTCGGCGGACAAGGCCCCCAATTCGGCAGTCTCGATCTGATTGGCCACCATCGTCACTCGATCGGCATCTGGTTTGGCCCCATGTGGCACCCACGGCTTTAACGAGTGGTGAAACCGACAATGCAATCTATTTGGCGCCGCGCCGGCAAGACCTGATTAACCTTCGCGCGCGTAGTCTTCTCTCATTCGCCCTGATGCGGGATTTGCGATGATTGATTGGGCCAGATTGACCGAATTGAAGGATGAAATCGGGGAGGAGGATTTCCTCGAAGTCGCCGAGATCTTCGTCGAGGAATTGTCAGAGGTGATGGAACGCCTGGAGGCGGACCCCTCCGCCGCGACCCAAAGCGATTTCCATTTCCTGCGCGGGTCCGCCGCGAATCTGGGCTTCGCGGGGTTCGCTGAGGCCTGCGCCCAAGCGGAGGCGGCGATTGGCGGGGGCGCGCAGGTTGATATGGGGCCGCTTGCGAAGATCTACGCCGACTCGCTGTCCTCCGCCGCATCGGTCGTGCCCGGTATCAAATCCGCGGCGTAAGGGCGTTAGATCAGGGACTGAGCCGAACCACCGCGGTTCTCCTTCCCCGGCCCGGAATCAAGCCGAAGGCGCCGGGCATCGACAGGCCGCCCGGGCGGTCTGGCGATTGGGTGAGGCTTGGCGCCGAGATTGGAGCGAGGTCGGATTTGGCTGGGATAAAGCACTGCCGCTCAGCCGTTGGATCGCCAGCCCACGGCCTGTCGATGCCCGGCTCTCGTTCTCGCTCGGGCTCAAGGCCGGTCCAAGCAATCCTGCTCTAACCCGCTGCCAACATGCAGCACCAAGCAATGTGGTGCCGCAGGCAGAAGTTGTGCGTTTGCATAGTAATCCAGCAAAGGCTCGCAAAGGGTGGCTTCCAAGCTGCCTCGATCAAATCAAGAACTGCGCCAGCAACTCATCGTCGGTGATATCGCGGATCGCGAAGCCCCGCGCCTCGACCCGGCCAAGAAGGGCTGCAAGTTGATCGGTGTCGGTTGTCTCAATCCCGATGAGAACCGACCCAAAGTTCCGCGCGGATTTCTTCAGATACTCGAAGCGGGCGATGTCGTCATGGGGGCCGAGAAGCGCCAGAAAATCCTTCAGCGCACCGGGCCGCTGCGGCAGGCGCAGGATGAAGTATTTCTTCAATCCCTGATACCGCATGGCGCGTTCCTTGACCTCGGGCAGGCGTTCAAAATCGAAATTCCCGCCAGAGGTGACGCAGACCACGGTCTTGCCCGCGATCTCTGGCGCCATCTCTTCCAATACATCAACCGCAAGGGCGCCGGCAGGCTCCAAAACGATGCCTTCGACATTCAGCATCTCGTCAATCGTCACGCAAATCCGATTCTCGGGCGCCAGGCGCACGTGATCCTGCGGGACGTGCCGCAACACGTCGAAGGTATGGGCGCCAATCCGCGCGACCGCCGCGCCATCCACAAACGTATCCGTCACTGGCACTGTCACCGGCGCGCCTTCGGCCAAGGCGGCGGTCAGGCTGGGGCCGCCTTCGGGTTCGACCAAGGTCAATTGGGTCTCGGCCCCCCGCGCGCGGAGGAGTTTCAGCACCCCCGCGGACAAGCCGCCGCCACCCACGGGCAGGATCAAATGGTCCGGCGCGCGGCCCATCTCGTCCAGAAGCTCCACGGCGACCGAGGCCTGGCCTTCGATCACATCAAGATCGTCAAAGGGGGAGAGGAAATGCGCCCCTTCCGCCACGCAATAGGCCTGGGCGGCTTCCAGCGTTTCATCGAAGAAGTCGCCCACCAGTTCGATCTCAACCGCCGCGCCGCCAAAGGCCTGGGTCTTGCCGATTTTCTGCGCGGGCGTGGTGACCGGCATGAAGATGCGCCCCTCCACCCCGAAATGCTGGCAGACAAAGGCCACGCCTTGGGCATGGTTCCCAGCGCTCGCGCAGACAAAACGCCGCTGATCACGGTGCGCGGCCAGCGCCTTCCGCATCGCGTTGAAGGCACCCCGGATTTTGTAGGACCGCACCGGCGAGAGGTCTTCGCGTTTGAGGTAAATCTCCGCCCCAAACCGCTCAGACAAATGCACGTTCCGCTGCAAAGGCGTGGGCGGGAACAGCACCCGCATCGCCTCGGTCGCCGCGCGGGCGTGATCGGCAAACTCAGTCATGCCCGCCGCCTTGCCCGGAATTGCCCCCGCTTGTCCAGGGATCAGTTAAGCGCCCGGCCCTCGATCAGGTTGCCGTAAAGTGTGGTCAGAAGGGCGAGGTTCATCAGAAGTTGGACCCAGTAGATGACGCCGCCCAGGATCTGCCCGGGCAGGGACAGGGTCATCTGCTCCTGCTCCATCGCTCCGACTTGGATCATCGTGCTTTGCCCAAAGATTAGAGCATTGATCTGACCCAAAATCCCAAAGGCAATTGCGATCACGATCAGCGGCAAGAGGATCTGACTGGATACCGGTCGTGTCGCCGCCCAGCTTTCCCCGATCGTCATCCGCTCCCCCAACGCCGCGGCAGGAAGGATCAGACCGATCCGCGTCCCAAGCCAGGACACACCAAACACCAACCCGATGCCGAAGAAGATGGCGACGCCAACCGATTGCGTGCTCACTAAGAGAACCCCGAGAACAAGGGAGACGGCGAAGATGACCCCAAAAACGATGAGAGAAATGAGGATCGCCCGCAGCAAATAGGAGACGACGAAGCCTTGGTACCAGCGCGGCACCAGGCCGTTGCCCATTTCCTCTAGCAGCACGTAGCGATGCCAGCCAACCGCCGCCCAGCAATAGGCCACCACGGATAGGACAAAGACGGCGACGATGCCCCAAATAGACCCGCCTCCGAACCCGGAAGAGATCGCGGACGCCCAGAGCAGGAGGAAGCCGATAAAGGGGAACGCGAACAACACCAAGGTCAACTGCGCCGCCTGCCTCAGATTCCCGAACACCTGCTGCACCACATGCCGCAGCAATTGATAGCCATAGTCCATAACGTCGACCTCACTCACCTTGCCCCGGCCTTGAAAACCCGGTATCGCCCGCGCGGTCAACGAAAATCCCCTGACGGAGCCCGCCGCCGATGTCCGCGTCCAAGAAAGTCGTCCTTGCCTATTCCGGCGGCCTCGACACCTCGATCATCCTGAAATGGCTGCAAACGGAATATGGCTGCGAGGTGGTGACCTTCACTGCCGATCTGGGCCAGGGGGAAGAGCTGGAACCGGCGCGCAAAAAGGCCGAGATGATGGGCGCCAGCGCGATCTATATCGAGGACCTGCGGGAGGAGTTCACCCGCGATTTCGTCTTCCCGATGTTCCGCGCGAACGCTGTATATGAGGGGCTTTATCTTCTGGGCACCTCGATCGCGCGGCCTCTGATCTCCAAACGCCTGATCCAGATCGCGGCGGAAACCGGGGCCGATGCGGTCGCCCATGGCGCGACGGGCAAAGGCAATGATCAAGTCCGGTTTGAGTTGAGCGCCTATGCGCTCAACCCCGATATCAAGGTCATCGCGCCCTGGCGCGAATGGGATCTGACCAGTCGCACCAAACTGATTGATTTCGCGGAGAAAAACCAGATTCCAATCGCCAAGGACAAGCGCGGCGAAGCGCCGTTTTCGGTTGACGCCAATCTGCTCCACACCTCTTCGGAAGGCAAAATCCTGGAGGACCCGGCCGAGGAGGCGCCCGATTACGTCTATCAACGCACCGTCCACCCTGAGGACGCGCCCGACACGCCTGAGTATGTCGAGATTGGGTTTGAGAAGGGTGATGCGGTGTCGATCAACGGGGTCGCGATGACCCCCGCGGCCCTGCTCACCGAATTGAACACCCTTGGCGGCAAACACGGGATTGGGCGGCTCGACCTGGTCGAGGGCCGCTTTGTCGGCATGAAATCCCGCGGTATCTATGAGACGCCCGGCGGGACCATCCTGTTAGAGGCTCATCGCGGGATCGAGTCGATCACGCTCGACCGCGGCGCGGCGCATCTGAAAGACGAGTTGATGCCGCGCTATGCCGAACTGATCTATAACGGGTTCTGGTTCAGCCCCGAGCGCGAGATGCTGCAAGCGGCCATCGACAAAAGCCAGGAACACGTCACCGGCACCGTTCGGCTGAAACTCTACAAGGGCGTCGCGCGGACCGTGGGCCGCTGGTCGGACCACAGCCTTTATTCCGAGGCCCATGTGACCTTCGAAGACGACGCGGGTGCATATGATCAGAAGGATGCCGCCGGGTTCATTCAGTTGAATGCGCTGCGGCTGAAACTGATCGCGGCGCGAGATCGGAAGTTCAGAAGATAGATGCTAGGCCAACCACGGCTGGCCTAGCTCTCGGCAATCACGCCGCGTTGGCTTCATGTACAGGCGCGTTATGCGCAGACTTGGTCAAGCTGATGCCATATTCGGCATCAGTCTTGCGCACGTAGCTTTCGGACGACACTGCGATCGGCTCGTGGTTGGATGCCTTGAGCGTCCAACGCCAGTAACCTGCTGTGTCTTTGAAGAGAATGAAATACATCTCGTGTCTCCATCAATTCAATCGCGCCCCCGCGTCATTGCGGAGACATGGTCGGACGCCACGACTTGCTTGACGGATTCTGCGCGTTCCGCGACTATCTCGGTGTCTTGAGAAAGACGCGCTGCCGTTCGCGGCAGTCAGGGGTGCCCATTCCAGTGGGCGCCCCATTGATTCCACATTACCATTTGGTGAGTCGAGTCATTTGTCCACAGCCTGACGCGAAATGTTGTGGGCGCGGTGGTGGAAAACACTATGGAGCGTGTGAGGCCATATGGCTCA
>JANQNZ010000083.1 GCA_028279315.1 Rhodophyticola sp.
GCGCTCTTGAGGCCCGGGGTATCGAGATGAGTTTTGTCACCCTCCATGTGGGCGCGGGCACCTTCCTGCCGGTGACGGTCGATGATGTGACCACACACCGAATGCATGCCGAATGGGGGGAAATCCCGGCAGAGACCGCAGAGGCGATGAACGCGACCCGTGACCAGGGCAATCGGATCATCCCCGTGGGCACCACCGCGCTTCGGTTGATTGAGACGGCGGCGGGCAAGGACGGGCGGATGGCGCCCTGGCAAGGCGACACGGATATCTTCATCTATCCCGGCTACGAATTCAAAGTGACTGATGCGCTGATGACCAATTTCCACTTGCCGAAATCGACGCTGATGATGCTGGTCTCAGCACTGATGGGCCGAGACCGGATCATGGACGTCTACGCCCATGCCATCGCCGAAGACTATCGGTTCTTTTCGTACGGCGATGCCTCTCTTCTTATTCCGTCGCAGATGTGACAGACGGCGGCGCATTTTGCTGCCCTAACTGAGTCGCAATGGGCCTCACGGGCACCGATGGATAGGATCGCGCCATGATCGATGTGCTTCGCGCTTCTTGGGCCCTGCTTCTGGGCATGTTGCTATTGATGGTGGGCAACGGGCTGCAAGGCACGCTGATTGGTGTCCGGGGCGATATCGAGGGGTTCTCCACCCTCGAAATCTCGATTGTTATGTCTGCCTATTTCGCCGGGTTCTTGGGCGGCTCGCGCATGGCGCCAGTGCTGATCCGGCGGGTCGGGCACATCCGGGTCTTCGCGGCTTTGGGCTCGATGGTTTCAGCGGCTTTGATCCTGTTCCCGGTCCTGACCGATCCGATCAGCTGGACGGTGCTGCGCGTGCTGATCGGCTTTTGTTTCTCGGCTGTCTATGTGACGGCGGAAAGCTGGCTCAACAATTCCACCACGAATGAGAACCGCGGCAAGACGCTCTCGGTCTATATGGTGGTACAACTGGCGGGTATCGTTTCAGCCCAAGGGTTGTTGGTCGTGGGCGACCCCGGCGGTTATACGCTTTTCATCATCCTGTCGGTATTTGTCTCGATCAGCTTCGCGCCGATCCTTCTGTCGGTCACGCCGACCCCGGCCTTCGAGACCACCCGGCGCATGGGGCTGCGGGAAATCCTCAACGTCTCGCCCCTTGGCTGTGTCGGCGTTTTTGTCCTGGGCGGGATCTATTCGGCGATGTTCGGCATGTCGGCCGTCTATGCCACTGAGGTTGGCTTCAGCTTGGGCCAGATCTCCATCTTCGTGGCGAGCTTCTATGTCGGCGGCCTTCTGTTCCAATACCCGATTGGATGGATATCCGACCGGATGGATCGCCGGCGCCTGATCCTGATCACCAGTGCCTTGGGGGCGGTTGCGTCGATTCTGGCCGTCTTCAGCGGTGAATTATTCGTGCCCGTGATCATCGCCGCCTTCATCGTCGGCGGCATGGCCAACCCGCTTTATGCGCTTCTGATCGCTTATACCAACGACTTCCTTGAGCATGACCAGATGGCCGCGGCTGGCGGCGGTCTGCTTTTCATCAACGGGGTTGGCGCGATCTTCGGGCCGCTGATTGTCGGTGCCCTGATGGGGGCGGCTGGGCCATCGGGCTATTTCCTCTACCTCGTGGCGCTGCTGGCAGGTTTGGCCGCCTACGCCGCCTATCGGATGACTGTGCGGCCTGCACCCTCCAGCGACGATACCGTCAGCTATGCCCCGGTCTTGCCGTCGGCCTCACCTGTGGCGGTCGAAATCGCCCAAGAGGCCTTTATCGAAGCCGCGATGGAAGACGAGGCAGACAAACAGGATTCCGCGAGCTAAGGTGCCGATATCGACCGGAAAGAGTCGCGAAGGAGGAGAGCGATGACAGGCCACCCATCCGAGGAGATACTCTCGTTTTGGCTGGGAGACTGCGGGTCCGAAAAATGGTACGCGCAGGACGAAGAGTTGGACGCCGAAATCACAGAGCGATTTGGGGCGCTCTGGGAAAAGGCGGCGACCGGTAAGTTGGACGAATGGAAAGGGCATCCGCGCAAGGCGCTGGCTCTGATCATCCTGACCGACCAGTTTTCCCGCAATATGTTCCGGGGGGAGGCGAAGGCTTTCTCAACCGACCGGATCGCGAAATCGGCCGCCTGCTATAGCCTGGATCGAGGCTGGGACATGCGCGTGCCTGAGCCAGAGCGGCAGTTCTTCTACATGCCATTCTGCCATTCCGAAATGTTGGCCGATCAGGACCACTGCGTGCGTCTGATGAAAGAGCGGATGCCAGAGACCGGCGCGGGCAACATCCTACACGCCCGCGTCCATCGGGAGATCATTCGAGAGTTTGGCCGGTTCCCCTATCGCAACGCGGCTTTGGGCCGAAAGACGAAGCCGGCTGAAGAGCGCTTTATGGAAGACGGCGGCTATGGCAAGATTCTGAAAGATCTTGAGGCCGCTGCCTGACGTCGTCTGACCTGCCGCGGCCCGACCTGAGACCTGGGAGGGTGCGGCAATGCGATTTGGACTACTGGTTGGGGTCTTGAGTGTGGGGCTGGCAGGCGCCGCCATGGCGGAAACCGTCCGCCTTGAGGTTCTGGGCGATTCCGTTGTCAGCACCTATCAGGCGGCGGAGGGGCAGGGGCCTGCGGTCCTGCTTCTGCATGGGTTCACCGGCACGCGGGATGAATTGCCCGTCGAAGGGACTGACGACACCGTCTATATCCGCTTTGCGCGGGAATTGGCGGCGGCGGGAATGCCAAGCCTCCGCATCGATTTCCGGGGCTCGGGGGAAAGCCTGGAGACGCCGTGGGAAGAGACAACCTTTTCCGGGCAGGTCATCGACGCTGTTGCCGCTGTTGACTGGATGGCCGCCCATCCCGATCTGGAAGGCCGCGAGATTGCGGTGATCGGGTGGAGCCAAGGCGGACTAGTCGCATCATACCTTGCCGCCGAGCGGCCCGATCTGGCCGGCGTTGTTCTGCTCAATCCCGTGACGGCGCCCGCGGACACATTCGGCGCGCTCTTCGGGGCGGAGGTGATGGCGGCGGGCCTCGCCGCAGCCTCCACAGCACCGGTCGGCTTCACCTTGCCTTGGGGCGTTGAGATGGAGCTAAACGGTGCCTTCTTCCAGGAAATCCCCGACAGCGACCCGGTTGGGGCCATCGCGGGTTATCCCGGGCCGGTTATGGTGATTGTCGGTCTGAATGACGATCTGGTCGCGCCGCAGCCTGAGATGGGGCAGCGGGTGCTCGATGCCCGGACAGGCCAGAGTGATCAGTTGGTCGCGATGGAGATGGACCATGTCTTCAACGTCTTCACCGGGCCAGAGATGCTGGATGAGGTGATCGCCACAACCCGCGACTGGCTGGCCGGGCTTTGACCCTGCGGCAATGCCGCGCTGCCGCGATTGATTGCAGCGAGCCCATGGATAGTTTAACGCTCAACAAAATTTCGCCAGGAGGATGACCCATGGCCGCGAAGAATTTTGACGTAGTTGTAATCGGCGCCGGCCCCGGCGGCTATGTCGCCGCGATCCGGGCCAGCCAATTGGGCCTGAAGGTCGCGATTGTGGAACGCGAGCATATGGGCGGCATCTGCCTCAACTGGGGCTGCATTCCGACGAAGGCGATGCTGCGGTCGTCCGAGGTCTTCCATCTGATGCACCGGGCCAAGGAGTTTGGGCTGAAGGCGGACAATGTCGGTTATGACCTCGACGCGGTGGTCAAACGCTCCCGCACGGTGGCCAAACAGCTCAATTCCGGCGTCGGCCATCTGATGAAGAAGAACAAGGTCGAGGTGGTGATGGGAGAGGCGACGCTGCCCGCAAAAGGCAAAGTCAGCGTCAGAACCGACAAAGGCACCGAAGAGCTGACGGCCAAGAACATCATCCTCGCCACCGGCGCCCGTGCCCGCGAGTTGCCGGGGTTGGAGGCCGATGGCGACCGCGTCTGGACCTATAAGGCCGCGCTGATGCCGCCGCATATGCCGAAGAAGCTTCTGGTCATCGGCTCGGGTGCAATTGGGATCGAGTTTGCCAGCTTCTACAACACGTTAGGGGCGGAGACGACCGTGGTTGAGGTCATGGATCGTATCCTGCCTGTGGAAGATGCCGAGATCAGCGCCTTCGCCAAGAAGAGCTTTGAGAAGCAAGGCATGAAGATCTTGCAAAAGGCCGTGGTCAAGCAGCTTGATCGGGCCAAGGACAAGGTGACGGCCCATATCGAGATCGGCGGCAAGGTCGAGAAGCAGGACTTCGACACGGTGATCTCTGCCGTGGGCATCGTCGGCAATACCGAGGGCCTAGGCCTGGAAGCCTTGGGCGTGAAGATCGATCGGACCCATGTGGTGACGGATGAGTTCTGCCGCACGGGTGTTGAGGGGCTTTATGCCATCGGCGATATCGCAGGCGCGCCGTGGTTGGCCCACAAAGCCTCCCATGAAGGGGTCATGGTCGCGGAGCTGATCGCGGGTAAGAACAAGGTCCATCCGGTGAAGCCGGAAAGCATCGCCGGCTGCACCTATTGCCACCCGCAGGTGGCCAGCGTCGGCTATTCCGAGGCGAAAGCAAAAGAGCTTGGCTATGACGTGAAGGTTGGCCGCTTCCCTTTCATCGGGAATGGCAAGGCGATTGCGCTTGGGGAAGCCGAGGGCATGGTCAAAACCGTTTTCGACGCCAAGACAGGCGAGTTACTGGGGGCCCATATGGTCGGCGCAGAGGTGACCGAGCTGATCCAAGGCTATGTGGTCAGCCGCCAATTGGAGACCACCGAGGAAGACCTGATGCACACGGTCTTCCCGCACCCGACCCTGTCCGAGATGATGCATGAAAGCGTGCTCGACGCTTATGACCGGGTGATCCATATCTGACGGGTCATGCGGGGGTTCGTCACGATCCTGCTGGCGCTTGGCGTCGGCCTTCTGACACTGCTTGTTGCCTTCGCATTTGCGGCCACCCTCGAGCGGATGGGCGGCGGCTGCGGCGGGTTTTTTGGCTGGTGCGATCATCCAATCACCCTCACGGTAAGCGCCGCGATCGGGGTGATCGCGGCGCTTTTTGTCTTATGGCTTCGAATGCGTTGAGGTCTATTCGACTCGGAAGGGACGCGAGGCGATGGCCGTATTGTCCTGGCGCAGGAAATACTGGATCTCATAGTCGCCGGGGGCGTCCGGAAGCCGGAGCGTGAGGGGAGAGCCTTCCCGGATCAGCGTGTAGCGTTCATACCGGCCGCTGCCGTCCTCGCCGACACGGCCAATCCCGATGAAGTCATTGTCATACCCGGGGCCAGTCCAGGTCACCTCGACCTCGCCCCCTGCCGGTCCGCTGGCGGGTGCCGCCAATTCAGCCGTCACACCGGTTAGTGTAATCATCGCCTCCCCGACGGGCGTGTTATCCTGGCGAAGGAAGTATTGGATCACATATTCCCCCGGCTCGACGGGCATCACCACCTCCAGCGGATTGCCTTCGCGGATCAAAGTGTAGTTGTCATACCGTGCGGAGCCATCCGCGCCCACACGGCCCACGCCAATGAAGTCGTTGTCATAGCCCGGGCCAACCCAGCCCACTTCCACCGAGGCGCCGACAGCAGCGGTTTGCGGTGCGGTGAGGTCTGCCGTCACCGGCGACAGCGTGATCGCGGTCGAGGCGATCGGGGTATTGTCCTGCCGCAAGAAGTACTGGATCACATACTCCCCAGGCTCCACCGGCATCACCACATCCAGCGGATTGCCTTCGCGGATCAACGTGTAGTTCTCCCACCGCGCGGACCCATCCGCATCCACTCGGCCCACCCCGATGAAATCGTTGTCCTCGCCTGGCCCGGTCCAACCCACCTCAACCGAGCTTCCCGCAACCGCGCTGGCAGGTGCCGTCAGGTTGGCGGTAACTTCGGTGATCGTGATCGCCCGCTCCGCAATCGGCACATTGTCCTGACGCAGGAAATAGCGGATCACATACTCACCAGGCTCTACCGGCATCAGCAGGTCCAGCGGCGCGCCTTCGCGAGTGAGAGTATAGTTTTCCCACTGTCCAGACCCGTCGGCATCGACACGGCCAATTCCGATGAAATCATTGGCGTTGTCGGGGCCGGTCCAGCCGACCTCAATGGTGGACCCGGCGACGGCCGCCTCTGGTGCCACGATTTCCGCTTGCACCTCTGTCACCGAGATCGGCACCTCGGCAATGGCGCGGCGGTCTTGTGAGACAAAATAGCGGATCACGTAATCGCCAGGCTCGGTCGGGATCAGGAGATCCAGCGGACTGCCCTCCCGCGTCAACGTGTAGTTTTCCCATTGGGCGGAGCCATCTTCACCGACCGCCCCGATCCCGATGAAATCATTCTGGTAATCGGGGCCCGTCCACCCAACCTCAATGGTCGATCCCGCGACGGCTGTCTCGGGCGCGGTCAATGTGGCGACAACATCCGTCACCTCGATCATCCGGGTTGTGACGATCTCTCGGTCGGTCTGCATCGTGTAGCGGAGTTCATAGGTCCCCGGCTCCGCTGGCATCTGCAAATCCAAAGGGTTGCCTTCGCGGGTGAGCGTGTAGTTCCCATGGCTTGTCGCGCCCGGCTCCGTCACCGCGATGAAGTCGAGATCATAATCCGGCCCGGTCCAACCAACCTCGATTGTCGATCCGGCAATTGCCGTGTCGGGGGCGTCCAAGGTCGCGGTCACAGGTGTGATCGTGATCGGTGTCGGCGCCAGCATCTCCCGGCGGCCGGTTTGGGTGGAGAAATACCAGAGCGTGTAATCGCCAGGCCGCCCCAAAACACGAAGCTCCACCGGGTTCCCGTCGCGCGTGAAAGCGGAGCGCCCGAGGACCAAGCCATTCTCTTGAGCCAAAGCGATAAAGTCGCCCTGCGCGCCTGGCCCGGTCCAGCCAATCTCAATGGTGGAGCCAGCGGGGGTTTCAGCGGGCGCGACGAGGGCAGCCTGCACCGGCGGCTCTTCAAAGAGCACCAGAACACTACGGTCTTGGCCCACAACCACGAATTGCTCAGTCTGACTGACCTCCTGCACGGACCAGGTGGCCGAGATCTCATATGACCCGTCAGGCAGCGTCGCCTCCACGATGTTGCCATCGCCTAAGGCGGCCTGGCCCTCGGGCGCAGGCGTGATCTCCCAAAACACCGGGTCGGGGACAAGCGGGCCGGTTTCGCTGCCGATCCGCGCGGTGAAGGTGACCTCGGAGAGCGGCGGCGGGATGAAGGGCAGGGTGACCGTCACCGTCTGCTCGACACCGTCTTCGACCATGAAAGTCGTTGCGTGTAACGTCCCTTCAGACATGCGCAAGACTTGGACTTGGTAGCCGCCAGGCAAGAGATCGGCGGTGATGGTTGGGGCTTGGGTCGGAGCGACAACCTGAGTCCCGGCGGTGTTGAGCACTTCCCAGGTGAGGGGCGAAACGGGCGCGGTCATGTCCGGCTCCACCGCTGCACGGAACGTGATTTCGGTGGGCAGCGGCGCGGGCGCAACCGCGACCTGTTCCAGAGCGGCGGCCAGCTCCTCCGCATTGTCGGCGGTCAGAAACTGCCCCCCGGTATTGTCGGCGATGCATTGCATCTGCGCGCGGGCTTCGGGTTCGCTGGCCACATCGAAGCCAATCACATGGGCGGTGAAGCTGATCCCGGCCTCCTCCAATTCCGCCGCGATGGCACAGGGGTCCGCCTCACAGGTTTCGATCCCGTCCGAGACCAGGATGACGGTCGCCGCATTCTCCGTGTGGCGCAGCGCGTGGGCGGCTTCGACCACCGCATCGGTCATGGGCGTCCGGCCCCGCGGGTTGACCTCATTCACCGCTGTGCGGATCGCATCGCGTGTCTCCAGGCCGGGCGCAATCACCGTCTCGATATCCGAACAATCCCCCCGCGTCCGGTGCCCGTAAAGCGTCAACCCCAAGGCTTGGGTCGACGGCAGATTGTCCAGCATGTCGCTGATCACCTCGCGCGCGATGACGATCTTATTGACCCCATCGATCTGCCCCCACATGGAGCCGGAGCCATCGAGCACCAGGATCGCGGCGGGTGTCTCATCGGTTTGGGCCTGAAGGGGCAGGGCGGCGGCCAACGACAAAAGGGCCGTGGCAAGCAGAGTGCGCAACATGGATATCTCCATCAAATGATCAAATCGTCCGGTGCCACAAATACGCGCGGCTGAATATATGGGTCGAATGCTAGGGCCGATGGGTTCATTTGTGAAGCGTGGAGGCCAGGCGGCTTGACCCCGGAACCCGCGCCTGCCATGGCGGAGGCATGGAGCGGACGGCGACGCCATGGGGGCTGATCGGGGCCTTGTATCTGACCGGGCTGATCGCCGCGGCGCAGTTCGCGAAGGTCTCTCTGACGCTTGATATACTGGCCGAAACCTATCCTGGCGCGCCGGTTGCGTTTGCCGTGTCGGGTGTGGCGGTCATCGGTATTCTCTTCGGGGTTATGGCGGGCGGTGTGACGGCGAGCCTCGGCTCACGCCGGGCGATCTTGATTGCGCTTGGGGTCTCCGCCGCTGCCGGGTTGGCCCAAGCGATCTTGCCCGCCTTTCCGCTGCTCATGACACTCCGGGTGGTTGAGGGCGTTGGTCATCTGCTTCTGGTTGTCGCGATCCCAACCTTGATGGCGGGTCTGGCCGCGCCGAGGGATCGGGGCGTGGTGATGGGGCTGTGGGCCACCTTCTTCGGGGTCGGCTTTGCGCTGGCCTCCGTCCTGGTGGGCGAGAGTGCAGGCGTTGTCTATGGCGCCCATGGCGGCTTGGCGGCGGTGATGGGGCTGGTCCTTTGGCGGGTGCTGCCGCGAGGCGT
>JANQNZ010000094.1 GCA_028279315.1 Rhodophyticola sp.
CGCCAAGCTCCACGCAAACGTCACCGCCTGCGCCGCGAAACATGGCGTCCGCATCGAGCCCGGCCTAACCCAAAGCTGGCCCGCGGCCCAGTGCGACCCCGCGCTTCTCGACCACCTGGATCGCGCCGCCGAAAGCGCCGGGCAAGGCCCCCTGCCCCGGCTGCCAAGCGGGGCTGGCCATGATGCGGCGGTCTTTGCCGAAGCGGGAATTCCAACCGCCATGATCTTCATTCGTAACGAGGGCGGCAGTCACACACCCGACGAGCATATGGAAATCGCCGATTTCATGGCCGGCGTTGCGATCCTAGCGTCATATCTGAGTGGTTCAAATGGCTGACAACAGACAGAAGCTACAAAGACCGGCGGCCCGGCCCGATGTTGCGCGGGCCGCGGCTTATGCGCTGGCCGATCTTTCCTCCGCCGCTGAGACCCAGCGCCTGCTATCCCAAAACGAAAGCCCAGAGCCCCCCTCGCCCCGCGCGCTCGCCGCGGCGCGCGACGCGCTTGATCAAGCTCGGCTCTACCCTGACCCGGATTGGACCGACCTGCGGACCGCCATTGCGGAGACCCACAACCTCGACCCCACCCGCATTCTCTGCGGCGCGGGCTCGCTCGAACTGATCGGCTGTATCGCTGGCGCTTATCTCCGCCCGGGCGATCATGTCGTGCTGCCGGAACACGGCTATCTGTTCTACCGCACCGTCGCCGCGTTGATGGGGGCCGACGTGCAGTTGGCACCTGAGGTTGATCTGACAGTCGACCCAGAGGCCATCCTGGCCCGTGTTCGGCCCGAGACACGCCTGGTCGCCATTGCCAATCCGGGAAACCCAACCGGCACGGCCCTGTCTTTGGCGCACATCACGCGCCTGGCCGATGCGCTTCCCGCGACCACGCTACTGATCGTGGATGAGGCTTATGGCGAGTTCCTGCCCGATGGCGCGGCGTCCTGCTTAGGCCATCTGGATCGGCCAAATGTTGCGGTTTTACGCACGTTTTCAAAAGCCTATGCACTGGCTGGGTTGCGCGTCGGATGGGGCTGGTTTCCGGCACATATCGCCGATGAGACACGAAAACTCCTCAACCCCAACAACCTGTCTCTGCCGTCCCAAGCCGCGGCGGCGGCGGCGATGCGCGATGGCGATCACTTACGTGACTCAGTTTCCCGTATCGCCGCCCGACGCGACGGCTTCATCGCAAAGATGCGCAAGGCGGGGCGCCACGTTCCGGACAGCCTGACCAATTTTGTCCTGTTGCGGTGCCAAGACGCCGAGGACGCCCGCCAGCAGGAGGCCGCCTTGCGGGCCGAGGGGGTCTTTGTCCGATCCATGGGCGGCTATGGACTGGGGGATCATTTGCGGATCACAGTTGGCACAGACGATGACATGGAGGCGCTTTTGCAATGGTTCACGACCTGATCTGCCGCGTTCGCCAAATCCGCCAAAGACGTGGAGGCACCCCATGACCACCGGCCCCACGCGCGATTTCATCGGCTATGCCGACACCCCGCCACAGGCCGACTGGCCCGACGGGGCGCGGGTGGCGGTGAATTTCTGCATCAATTACGAAGAAGGCGGCGAACGGTCGGTCGACGAAGGGGATGACCGCTCTGAAACCCGGATCTCGGATGTGGTTGTTCCGCCAGTTTTGGGCGGGCGCGATCTAAATATCGAACAGTCCTATGAGTATGGCGCGCGGGTTGGATATTGGCGGCTCCTTCGTGCCTTTACGGAGCGCGGCCTGCCCGCGACCGTCAATCTGGTCGGCCGAGCGGGCGAGCTGAATCCCGTCGCCCTTGCGGCAATGATCGAGGCCGGGTTCGACCTGCATCCCCATGGCTGGCGCTGGCTGGATTTCGCCAAGCTCGACCGTGCAGCCGAAGCGGAGATGATTGCCAAGAACATCGATCAGATCGAGGCTCTGACGGGGCGCAAACCCTTGGGCTATTATGCCGGTCTGCCGTCGGTGCATACGCTCGCGCTAGTGGCTGAGGCGGGCTGCTTTCTCTATTCCTCCGACAGTTACGATGACGACCTGCCCCATTGGTCGCCGGATCATCCGGGCCTTCTGATGGTGCCCTACTCCCTTGATACCAACGACAGCCGGTTTGGCCGGGACGGTGGCGGTTATGTCGTGGCGGATCAGTTTGTGACCTATCTGAAAGACACGTTCGATCAGCTTTATGCCGAAGGCGCAACCGCGCCCAAGATGATGACAATTGGGCTTCACGCCCGGCTGATCGGACGGCCGGGCCGGATCGGCGCGCTGCACCGCATCCTCGACTATATGACCGGCCACGACGCCGTTTGGATCGCCCGGCGCGACGACATCGCCCGTCACTGGGCCGCGCACCATCCCGATCCGCGCTTGAGTGGGGGCTGAAGTATGGACGCGATTGTGGTTGGTGTGGCGCAGTTGGGTCCGGTGCAGAAATCCGATACCCGGGCTGAGGTTGTCGGACGCATGGTTGCGCTGCTGCGGGAAGCCGCGGGACGCGGGTGCAGCTTCGTGGTCTTCCCTGAGCTTGCACTGACGAGTTTCTTTCCGCGTTGGGTCTATGACCGGGGCGATGCGGAATTGGAGGCGTTTTTTGAGGCAGAGATGCCTGGCCCGGACACACACGCCCTGTTCCAGGCGGCAACGGATCTGAGCGTTGGCTTCTATTTAGGCTACGCCGAGATTGCGGGCGAGAAGCGCTTCAACTCTTCGATCCTCGTGGATCGCACGGGCCGCATTATCGGCAAGTACCGCAAGGTTCATCTGCCGGGCCACCAGACGCCTGATCCATCTCGGCTCGGCGAACATCTCGAGAAACGCTATTTCGACGTCGGCGATCTGGACTTTCCGGTCTGGGAGACGATGGGGGCCCGGATTGGCATGTGCATCTGCAATGATCGCCGCTGGCCCGAAACCTATCGGGTGATGGGGCTTCAGGGGGTTGAACTGATCGCCCTCGGCTACAACACCCCCACCGGTTTGGGGGAGCCTTATCAGGCCGCAACTCTCGCTGCCGCGCATAACGCCCTGTCGCTTCGGGCCGGGGCCTATCAAAACGCCTGTTGGGTCGCCGCCGCCGCCAAATGCGGGGTTGAGGAAGGGTTCCCGATGATCGGAGGAAGCATGATCGTGTCGCCCTTGGGGGAGGTCGTGACCCAAGCCGCGACGCTGGAAGACGAACTGATCACCGCGCGCTGTGATCTGTCGATGGCGCGCTATGCCAGAACCGAGATCTTCAACTTCGTGCGGCACCGGCGGCCAGAGGCTTACGCGCTGATAACGGAGCGGCAGGGGGCAGGCGACCCCGTGCAACCGACACGCGCCCAGATGGGGCTGCCCGATGCCTAAGACGGTGTATCTAAACGGGGCTTACCTGCCCGCCGATGAAGCGCAGGTGTCGGTCTTCGACCGTGGGCTTCTCTTTGCGGACGCGATTTATGAAGTCTGCGGTGTGATTGACGGCAAGCTGATTGATTTCGACGGGCATATGCGCCGGCTGGATCGGTCGATGTGTGAAATGCAGATGACTTGCCCCTTATCCCACGATCAAATCCTTCAGGTGATGCGTGAGCTTGTTGCCCGCGACGCTGTCGAGGAGGGGCTTGTCTACATGCAATTCACGCGGGGCAGCAGCGGCGACCGCGATTTCCTGCCGACACCCGGCACATCCCCCACAATCTTCGGTTTCGCGCAACCTAAATCGGACGCCTTCCGGGCGGAGATAGAACATGGGATTCACATGATCTCGGCCCCCGACGAACGCTGGAAGCGCCGGGACATCAAGACCGTGGGCCTTCTGGCCAGCGTTTTCGCCAAGATGACGGCGCAATCCCGGGGCGGGCAGGAGGCGCTGCTGCATGAAGACGGCATCGTCACAGAGGGCGCCGCGACCAGTTTCTTCATGATCAAGAACGATGTCTTGATAACCCGCCCCTTGTCCAACGCCATCTTGCACGGATGCACCCGCGCCGCGTTGATGGAGATGTTGGACCAAGGCGATCTACGCATGGAGGAACGAGAATTCACGCTGAAAGAGGCGATCGCAGCTGACGAGGCTTTCTTAACCGGTGCGTCGACTTACGTCTGTCCCGTCTTATCGATCGATGGCAATCGTTTGGGCGTGGGCGGACCCGGGCCAGTGACGCGTGATCTGCAACGGCGATATTTGAATGTGGCAAGAAGACTGGCTGTTTGATGGGCGCGGTGTGGCAGAGTCCGAACCGCAAGCTGTTGAGCGAGATGCCGCGTGATCAGGCGTCAGCAATCCAAGTCGATGCCGCTTTCGGTTGTGATCCGACGTTGTAGCGCAGCAACTGACACTCCCGGCATGACCGCACCAA
>JANQNZ010000095.1 GCA_028279315.1 Rhodophyticola sp.
CCCGCCGCGAGGCCGAAGGCGGCGCCCCGCCGGAGAGTTGAGATGCCCCAGACGCGCAAACTTCACCCGGATGATCCGGACAAGACCCGGCTCAGCGGCAATGCCAAGGTCACGCGGGAAGATTGGCTGAATGTTGCCCTTGATGTGCTGGTTTCTGATGGCGTTGATCAGGTGAAGGTCTTGGCCTTGGGGGATCGGCTTGGGGTCTCGCGGTCCAGTTTTTATTGGTATTTCCAGTCGCGCCAAGACCTCCTCGATGCGCTTCTGACCCATTGGGAAGAGACCAATACCGCCGCTCTTGTCTCCCTCGCCGAAACGCCTGCGGAGACCGTGACCGAGGCGGTCTGCAACATCTTCCGCTCGGTGGTGAACCCCGCGCTTTTTGATATCGCCTTTGATTTCGCGGTGCGCGATTGGGCGCGGCGGTCGGGCGCGGCGCGCAGGGCGCTCGACCGGTCCGAGGCGACACGCCTTGATGCCCTGACCGCCATGTTTGCGCGGTATGGGTTCGCGCCGCTTGAGGCGCTTACCCGGGCGCGGACGCTTTATTACATGCAGATCGGCTATAACGACGCCGATTTACGCGAACCCATTGAAGAGCGGCTGAAGCTGGTGCCGATGTATCTTTACGTCTTCACCGGGCAGGAGCCGCAAGCGGGCGAGGTGGAGGATTTCGCCGCCTATGCCCGTCAGATCGACAAGGGAGAAAGGGAATGACCCAACCTGACGCCATCATCATCGGCACCGGCGTGATCGGCGCGGCCATCGCGTTTGAGCTGGCCAAAGCGGGGTGGAAGACGCTCTCACTCGATCGGAATGCCCAGGTCGGCCATGGCTCCACCGCCGGATCCTGCGCGATCATCCGGATGCACTACTCTACCTTCGATGGCACAGCCTTCGCTTGGGAGGGGTATCACTACTGGCGCGATTGGGCGGACTATCTGGGCCTGCCTGAGGGCGCTGATCTGGCGCAGTTCCGCGAGACCGGCTGTCTGGTGATGAAGACCGACGCCAATGGCCAGCTTGAGAAACACATGAGGTTCTCAGCCGAACTCGGCTGTCCGTTTGAAGAATTGAGCGCCGACGAGGTGACCACGCGTCTGCCGATCTATTCCATGGACAGTTTCGCGCCCGCCAAACGCATGGATGACCCGGGCTTTGGAGAACCAAACGGGCAACAGATGCGCGGCGCGGTTTTGTGGCCAAATGGCGGTTATGTAACCGATCCGGCGCTCTCGGCCCAGAACCTGATGGCGGCGGCAGAGGCGCATGGGGCGGAGACACGCACCAATGCCGAGGTTGTTGAAATCCTGCAAGATAATGGGCGCGTTTCAGGCGTAAAGCTTGTGGATGGATCGGAAATCCATAGTCCTGTGGTGATCAATGTGGCGGGGCCGGGCTCGGCCCATATCAATGGCTTGGCGGGGGTGTTGGACGATATGACAATCGAAACCCGCCCGCTCCGGCAAGAGGTGGTGCATGTGCCCGCGCCTGAGGGGTTCGATTTCGAAGCGGACGGGATGATTGTCTCGGACAGTGACATCGCCTGCTATGTCCGGCCCGAACATGGCAATCACATCCTGATCGGCTCGGAAGACCCGGAATGCGATCCCCATGATTGGGCGGATAATGACACCGGTTACAGCCGTGACTTCACCGATCAATGGACCACCCAGGCGATGCGCTATGCGCAGCGGGTGCCGTCGCTTGGTATCCCGTCGAAAACCCGCGGGGTGGTGGATTTGTACGATGCCTCCACCGATTGGATTCCGATCTATGACAAGTCGAGCCTACCGGGCTTCTACATGGCCTGCGGGACCAGCGGGAACCAATACAAGAACGCCCCGATTGCCGGGAAGATGATGGCGGCGCTGGTGGCCTATTGCGAAGGTGGGGCGGATCACGACAGCGCGCCTTTGCGGTTCACGCTGCCTTATATCGGGCGCGAGATCGATGTGGGGTTCTATTCGCGCAAACGCGAGATCAACCAGGACAGTAGTTTTTCTGTTTTGGGGTGAGCGCCGGTCCGGGCCTATGGCCCGGTGATCGCTCCAGTGGAGCGATCAAGGCGCGAACGGGCGGAGCCCAAAAGACCAGCCAAAAGCACCACCCAAGCCGGGCATCGACAGGCCGAGGGCTGGCGATCCTACATCTGAGCTGAAGCGCTTTATCCAAGCCAAACCCCTCTCCGCTCCGATCGCCGCACCAAGCCTTACCCAATCGCAAGACCGCCCGGGCGGCCTGTCGATGCCCGGCGCCTTCGGCGCATTATTCGGGCAGGGGAAGCAGAATGAGGGTGGTTCAGTAGGCCAGGCATCCCATCACTTGGGCACCAACCTCAACGTCACAATCTCATATGGCCGCAAGCTCAGCGTCACGACCCTATCGATCATCTCCACCGCCATGCCGTCATCCTCCAACAACCCACAACGCTCCACCGCGCCAATCCCCGCCGCCATCTCCAACCGCACCGGCCCGCGCCGCCCGTGGCCCTCATAAAGCCGCAGGATCACACCCCGCCCATCCTCTGCTGGTTTTAACGTCTCCAACACCACATTGGACGCCGCGCAGCGGACCGGCATCTCAATTCCCGTCCCGCCACGACCGGTCACCGGCAAAACCCGGATCGGATGGTTCAGCGCATAAGCCTCTGCCGGGACCACCTCGCGCCAATCGCCCGGATGGGGCAGAAGCGCATAGGTGAAGCGGTGCAGACCCTGATCCGACCCGGCATCGGGCATGGTGGCGGATTTGATCAGCGACAAGCGCAGGACGTCGTCCTGCACGTCATAGCCGTACTTCCCATCGTTCAAGAGCGCCACGCCATAGCCGGTCTCACTCAAATCCGCCCATTTCTGCGCCGGCACCTCAAACCGCGCCGCGTCCCAAGAGGTGTTGCGATGGGTGGGCCGTTCGATCTGGCCCCACTGGATGTCATAAGTCGCCTGCGCCGCGCGGATCGCGACGGGGAAGGCGGCCTTCAACAGGAAATGGGTCTCAGCCCAGTCCACCTCGGTCTCGAAATCGATCCGGCGGCTGTCGTGGCGGAGGCGGATGGTCTGGCGGATCACACTTGCGCGCCACCGGCGTTCTAGGGAAAGCGCCGCGCGGAGGGGGCCGGTTTCGGTGATTTCCAGCCGGGTGAGGTCACCCACCACCTCGCCACGTTCCTCAAAGAAGATGTCGATATCCCAAGCATCCCAGGAAATCGGCCTGTCTTCAAAGGCTTGGAGTTGGTTTCCCCGCGCGCCCTCGCGCAGGACTTCGCGCGCTTCCGCCTTGTCCCAGATGCTGTGGAGCATCCCGTCGGGGCCGACGCGGAGACGCAGGAATTGGTTCTCCATGGTGAACCAGCCGCCGTCTTCCTGAATGCTCAATCCGGTGTCGGGTGGCGTGGTCGCTGGCCCTGGCTGAATGGCCGTCAGGGCATAACCCGATTGCGCCGGAAGCGACACAAGTAGGCCGCCGTCGACCGGTTGCGAGGGCAGGGGCGTTTGGGTTTCGGCCTCCACGACTCCCGTCACAACCCCATCCAGCACCACCTGGCGCGGGACTGGCAGAGGGGCGCCATTGAGGAGTAGATGGGTGGTACCTTTCGGCAATCCTTTGGCGACTGTGCCCGCGGCCTCCGCCAGTGCCGCCTCCGTCAGCTCCACAATCCGCGCGTGGTCCTTCTCCGCATCGTCGAACACCGCCGAAATCGAGGTGCCGGTCAGAATGTCGTGGAACTGGTTCAGAAGGTGAAGTCGCCAAGCTTCCGCTAAATCCGGCGCCTCACCGCCCGTCAGAACCGCCAAGGCGCCGAGAAACTCCGCATCATGCAACCGCGCCTCAGCCATCCGGTTCGCGCGTTTGATCCAACCTTGAGAGGTCAGGACCCCGCGATGCCCCTCCAGATAGAACTCGCCCTGCCAGACCGGCAATCGTCCGGGCAGGGCCTCGATGGTTTCGAAATACCCGCGCACGGTGCCAGGCGTCAGTTGCGGCGCGCCGGGCAGGGCCCCATAAGCGCGGGCCTTGCGGATCAGCTCATCGGTTGGGCCGCCGCCGCCATCACCATAGCCGTAACAGATCATCAGATCGTGGATCTGGTCTTTGGAGGTGGAGCGGCGCCAGGTCCCAATCACCTCTTCGGCGCTCAGATCGGATTTGTAGTTGGTCGGGAAGGGCAGATGCTGCACCTCCCGCGGCGTCGTCAGGAATTGCGCCAAAACGCGGGAGCCGTCGATGCCCTCCCACCAGGTGGTCGACGACGGCATCTGATTGTACTGGTTCCAATTCACCTTATTGGTCACGAACCATTTCAGGCCCGCCTGGACCATCAGTTGCGGCAGGCAGGCGGGAAATCCAAACGTGTCCGGCAGCCACAGAACCCGGGTTTCGGCCTCTGGCCCCAGATGGTCCCGGACCCAATTCCGCGCCAGCATGATCTGGCGCACCAGGGCTTCGGAACCCGGCATATTCGCATCCGGCTCCACCCACATGCCGCCCAGAACCTCCCACCGGCCCTCAGCCACGCGGGATTTGATTGCAGCGAAGAGCTCGGGGAAGTCGGTTTCGGTCCAAGCATAAAGCTGCGGTTGCGAGTGGGAGAAGATGAACTCCGGGTACTTCTCCATCAGCCGCAGCACATTGGAGTAGGTCCGCGCGTTTTTCTGCCGGATCTGGTCGATGGGCCAAAGGTAAGCCACATCCATATGGGCATGGCCGATCCCATGCAGACGGACATCCAAGGGCACCCCGGCGCGGGCAATCCCCTCTTTCAGCCGCGCCAGCGCCGGTTTGACCGAGGCGCGGAAAGCGCCCTCCATCGGGTCGCGGGTGTCAAGCTCCAGGAACGCGCCGTCTAACGTGCTGAGAAGACCGTGTTTCTCGGGGCGATCTTCATGAAACTCCCGCGCCACTTCCAGCGCGGTTTCGGCCAGCGCGATGAACTCCTGCAAATCCGTATCGAGATCAACCACATAGCAGGGTTTCAGGAAGAGCCGCGAGTGGTCTTCTGGGTCGGGTGGCCAGCCGGTCAGCCCGGTCCAGCCATGCAGCAGCAGATCGTGGCTCCGCCCATCGGCAAGCGCGGGGTCAAGGTCGATGGTGTGGTGATAGCGGTCGGAGGAGGCGAGCGGCGTCTGGTCGACATAAAGCAGCGCTTCGGGATGGGTGAAGATGTCTCCGGCCTCGCCCAAAGGCAGGTAAAGCGCCGGGGTCTGCCATCCCTCGGGCACCGTGAACCGGGAGCGGAGGACAAAATGCAGGTCCTGCTTGCCCCAATATTCGTTCCACTCCAACACCGGCCCCGTGGCGGTGCAGGCCATGACCGACAGATCTGGCTTCGCCGCCGCATCGGGCAAGGTTTCCAGGATGAACCGATCAATCGGAACCCGCGCCCGCGCCTCTTTCGCGCGGATCAACCGCAAGCGCTGCGCGATTTTGTCAGCTGTCAGGCGCAGGCTGTGCATCATCAGCGCTACGCGGTTTGCAGCGCGAAGCCCGAGACATCGCCGCGGAACACGGTTTCGGGCCGGTCGGCGATTTCTCCAAGCTTCTGAAGGTCGCGTTTGGCATCCTCGGCCGATCCCCAATCCCGCGCCAGATCTGGCCAGGGAATCGAGTCGATTAGAAGTCGGGTATAGGCGTGTTGTGGGTTGCCAATCACCTCTTTCGGGGGCCCGGCTTCGACCACATGACCATGATAAAGCACCATGACGTAGTCGCTCACGTGATAAGCGGTGGCGAGATCATGGGTGATGTAAAGGATTGAAATCCCGTGCTTATCCTTCAGGTCATGGATGTTCTTCAGGATCGTCGCCCGGAGGGACGCATCAACCATCGAAACCGGTTCATCCGCGATCAGAAGTTTGGGGCTCAGCATCAGCGCACGCGCCACAATCAGGCGCTGCCGCTGCCCACCCGACAGTTGGTGCGGATAGCGGCGGAGGACCAGGGAGGGGTCAAGCCCCACGGCCACGCAGGCCTCTTCCATCGCCTGTTCAACATGCGCCTCATCGCGGGCCAGGCCGAAGCGTTTGAACGGGAATTTCAGCGCGTGATCGACCCGGTAGAACGGGTTGAAACAGGCATAGGGGTCCTGGAAGACGGCCTGGACTTCTTTGCGGAAGGTCAGCGCCGCGTCGCCCGACAGCGCGTTGATATCCTGGCCTTTGAACAGCACTTGACCGGTGGAGGGCGCGTTGAAGCCCAACATCAGCCCGCCCATGGTGGATTTGCCGGACCCCGATTGCCCGACGATTGATATGATCTTCGGCACTTTGCCGTCGAGCTTGAACGACATCGGATGCAGTGCGGTGACCGAGCCATAAACGCGAGAGACGTTCTGAAACTCCAGAAGCGGCACATCGCCTGCGTCTTCTTGGATCGGCGGGCTACCCGTTGAGTCGAGAAAACTCTCCCCGCCGACCAGCGGCACGCTGGAGATTAGCTCCTTCGTATAAGGATGCTGTGGGTCTTCGATGATCTGTTTGACGGTGCCAAACTCCACCAACTCACCCAGTTTCATCACCGCCAGATCGTCGACGGATTGCGCCATCAACCCCATATCGTGCCCGATCAGGATCAGGCCTGCGCCGATCTTGTCCTGCACCTCTCGCAAGGTCTGCATCACATGGCGTTGCGTGATCACGTCAAGCGCACTGGTCGGCTCATCGGCGATGATCAGATCGGGCTGCAAACAGACGCCGATGGCGATACAGACCCGCTGCTTCATGCCGCCGGACAATTCATGGGGGTAAAGCTGGCCGACATGAGGCTCCAGCCCGACACCTGCCAACACCTCGCGGGAGCGGCGTTGCAGTTCCGAAGGTTCCACATGGCCTTCATGGGCGATGATCCCGTCCCAGATCTGATTTTCGATCCGCATCACGGGGTTCAGGGAGTTCATCGCGCCTTGCGGGATATAGCTGATCTTCCGCAGGCGGACGCGACGCATCTCCTCTTCATTCAGCGACAGGATGTCGGTGCCGCCGACCCCGTTCAGCTTGATGTCACCACCTGCCACAAAGCCGGGGGAGGCGAGCATCCGCATCGCCGCAAGCGCGGTTGTGGTCTTGCCCGACCCGCTTTCGCCAATGAAGCCGACCCTACGACCATGGGGGATCGACAGCGAGAAATGCGAGACCGCGTGAACAACCCCTTTCGAGGTCGGGAAGTCGATGGAGAGATCAGTGATGTCGAGAACGTTCATATGCGTCCCCCAGTCAGAGGGCGAAGGGCGGCACCTGGCCTTGGGCCGACGTACCCTTCTGCCAATTCGAAGCGGTTTGATGTGCTTTCGCTCGATTCAGATATCGGCGAAGCTTGCAATTCGCGACATGCTCTCCCCCCTTCGAGCGCGCTGGCGTCGCTTGTGCCGGTCGCGGGGACGAAAGCGGTGTCTTCGTTGGAGGCTAAGAAAGCAAACGCCCGACTTGCCACAGCGTGAAAGCTGCCGCAGCTACGGTCAGGACGAACGATAATAGGAAGGCAGCATTTCGTGCTTTCTTTGACTGTGTCATCGCTATCCACTCGCCAAACCCGAAGACGTCCCCGAGGTCTTGGCGTAGTCTCAAGTACCCGTCCTTTTCGGGGTCTGCTTTCTTCAACGCGTAGGCGACACCGGTTACGATGCATGAGAACACCGTTGCGACGAGCCCAAGCACCGTTCCGACTACTGGATCCATCCATCACATCCCAAAAACGACTTCGAATCGGCCTAACGGGCTTCTTTAGATCAAGAGCGAGGTTGACTTCCATCATCACAGTTTCCTCAATCGGGGGTTGGAGACCTCATCGAGGCCCAGGTTGATCAGAAGCAGCCCGATGAACATGAGCGCCAGAAGGATCGTGGGGATGCCCCACCACCACCAAAGGTTCTGGATCAGCGCGCCGGAATTGATCGCCTCATAGATCGTGCGGCCCAAGGTCGGGATGCGTTGGGGGCCGAGGCCCAGAACCTCCAACCCCACGGCGGTTACAATCGAGGTGGTGACATTGGCGATGAAGGAGCCGAAGAGATAGGGCACCAGGTTCGGCAGCATCTCTCGGAACATGATGTGCATGGTCGAGGCGCCCGAAAGGCGCGCCATCTGCACATAACCGGACTCGCGCATCGACAGGACCTGCGCCCGGATCAATCGCGTGGGCGATTGCCAGACAAAGGCCGCGATCAAGATCGCCATCATGGTCAGGTTGATGTCGCCATAAGCCGCCTGGAACACCACCAGGATCAAGAGTGGCGGGATGGTGATCATCACGTCCGAAAGGACGCGGATCACGTCATCCGTGCGCCCCCGGATGAACCCGGCAGAGAAGCCCAGGAAAATCCCAATGCTCATCCCGATGAGGGAGGCCAGGACGCCGACAAACAGCGAATTCGGCGCCCCGATGATGAGAAGCGCCAGCACATCGCGCCCGGCGCCATCGGTGCCCAAAGGATGCGCCCAGGTCCCTGCTTGCCCGCGCAGGTTCTCAAACCCCACAGGCGCCTGCCTTGTCATGCCCGATCCGGTGAAGACCAAATCCGGGTCCCAAAAGATCCGGCCCAGGATGCCGATTGCGACGATGCCCAGAAGGATGCCTGCGCCCCAGATCAGTTTCGGGTTCCGCCACGGATTGTCGAACCGCTTCATCCGGCGGATCTGCTTGGCGGTGACTTCTTCGCTTTGGGTAACTGTTTGATCCGCCATGGCTCAGGCCCCCTCATGCCGAATGCGCGGGTCGATCAGCGGATAAACCAGATCGACGAGGAACACCGCCAGCGCCGTCATCAGGATAATGACGAAACTGACCCCTTGGATGACCGGGAAATCCTGATCGAGGATCGCGTCGTAAAGGAGTTTGCCAACCCCGTTATAGGCAAAGATGCGCTCCACCAGCACCTGGCCTGCCACCAGCATCCCGATCTTCAGCGCGAATGCCGTGATCTGCGGCAAGATCGCGTTGCGGATCATGTAGCGGTAGAGGATGTAGCGGGGGCGGAGGCCCTTGGCCTCAGCGAGCTTGGTGTAATCCTCCCCCTGCACGGTGATCATCAACCCGCGCATCCCCAAGGCCCAGAACCCGAAGGTCACGACCACGATGGAGAGCGCCGGTAGGAACCCGTGATGCAGGACCGAGATCATGAAATCCCAATCCCACCCAGGCTCCACATTCAATCCGTATGAGCCGGTCAGCGGAAACCACTGAAGCTTGGCCGCGAAGATCCACATGAGCAGCAGGCCCGACAGGATCGGCGGGATCGAGGTGAAGACCATCGCCGCGGGGATCGCGACCTTGACCAGGTTCGGGGAGTGATCCCAGACCATGAGCGCACCTAAGAGATTGCCGATGATGAAGGTGATGATGATGGAGATCAGCATCAGCCCGATGGTCCAGGGCAGCGCCTCGGCCACCAGCGCCGAGACAGGGGTCGGGAAAGACGCTGTCGATAGGCCGAAATCGAAGGTGATGATATTGCCTAAGTATTTGAAATACTGGATGATCAGCGGCTGATCGAGGCCGAAGTTTTCCCTGAGCTGCGCCAGGATGTCTTCCGAGCCTTCAACCGAGCCCGCGCCGGCCGCCATCCGCCCCAGCATGATATCGGCGGGGTCGATGGGCGAGAGCCGCGGGATGATCCAAATCAGCGTGGCCGCGATGAACACCGTCAGAAACAGCGTGATCACCCGGTTGATCAGATAAGACGCCGGTATGCGTGGCATGGGCCGTCACCTCCCTTGGTCAAATGTCCCAGGGGGGCCCTTATGCCCGGGGCCTCCTTGGGGTGTCGTACAGGTCTACGCGGCCTCCCCTGCGGCGGCGCGTGAGATATTGTGGTTCCAACCCCGCAGCACCATGCGCTCATCGGGGTGGTGATTGCCGGGTTCGATCCGGTCCGTGCCATCATAGAGCTGGCAAAGAACCGTCTTCCGGGTCTGCGTGGAGCGGTTCGGCATGGACCCGTGCAGCGTGAAATAGTGGAAGAAGACGACATCGCCCGCACGCGCCTCCACCGGCAAGGCGTCTTCGATCGGATAGCGGTCGATCACATCATTCTGCCGCCGCCCATCGGCGCCTTCGATCCGGCCCAACCGGTGGCTGCCGGGCACAACCCTGAGGCAGCCCATCTCGTCCGTCGCATCGCTCACATGGATGATGCCCGCAATCATGCTGTCCTTCTCGGTCGGGAAATAGGGCCAATCCTGATGCATCGGAAAAGGGGAGCCGTTCTCAGACGGTTTCTGAAACAGCTTGGAATGGTGCAGGATGATGTCGGGGCCGATGATCGCCTCGGCCACATCTAAGAAACGTTCGTTCAGAAAGGCGTTTAACCAGCTCCGCGAATATTTCTGCACGTTATGGGTATGCAGGATCACGTCATCCTTGGCCGCGAGCTTCGCCGCTTCGCCCCCATCCCAGGTGGCATCGATCACCTCGCCGGAGGCGGTCAATTGCCGAACAATCCCGTCAAAATCCCGCTCTAGCGTGGCAATCTCATCGGGGCGGAACAGGCCTTTTGCGTGGTAGTAGCCGTGTTCCTCAAAGAAATCCTTGATGTCAGACATCTGTCCGACCTTCCATTTTGGGTGAGGCGGGGCGAGAGAGTACGCCCCGTCTGAGGGCCGGGCGGCGACACCCATTGGGGTGACACCGCCCGCGCCAGGGGGGAGAGCCCGTTACTCCGCGCGCGTCAGATTGTGGATGATCTGATGCCCGGAATTCCACCAGAAGAACGGGTGGTTGTAGTAGTTCTCCGATGTCGGCCAGCCTTCCCAATAGGTGGTGTTGAAGGGCAGCAGCTTGGCCGATTGCACAAGCGGGATGAAGGGCATACCGGCATCGAGATGCCCATAAGCCTCGGCCACCATGCCCGGGATCGCCGGATCGCCCAACGCCATATCGGCCATCGAGGCGACGATCTCGGAATAGGCCACTGCGTTTTCATCGTTCCAGCGCGAGGTGTTGTTGAACCCAGGCGAACGCTCGCCCACCGGGACAACATCGGCCACCGTATAGCGGCCCATGGAGGCCCAAGGTTCATTCACCGACCCGCAAGCGAGCCAGCTATAGCTCATCTCATAGGTCCCGAAGGGCAGAACCTCGCCCCAGAAGACCCCGTTTTCCACCGGCACCGCGCGGGCATCGATCCCGGCGCGTTGCAACTGCTCGACAATTACGTCGATGGTGCGGGTGTATTCGGTTGAGGCAGAGTTCACATGGATCGCGACCGATAGCGTTTCGCCATCCTTCTCGTAATAATCGCCATTCCGGACCCACCCTTCGGCCTCGATCAGCGCTTGACCGGCCTCGGCATCGGCACGAGCGGGCAGCTCATACCCCGCCTCAATCACCGCATCGATGAAGGGCGACATGGAGCCGTACTCGGTGAACATGGTCCGCGACGGCGTGGTTGCCCCGTCAATCGCCACATTCACGATCTGGTTCCGGTCGATGATATGGGCCACGGCGCGGCGCATATTGGCGCTGTCCCAGGGGGCAATTGTGGTGTTGATCTCCAACTGCCGGGCGCAGGGGTCTGCGGCGGCATAAGGATAATCGGGGAACCACGCGATCACGTCGGAATTCTGCGCTTGGATTGCCTCAAACGTGCCGACCGAGACGTTTTGGGCGGCGTCCATCTGGTTGGTGGCAATCAACTGCGCGCGGCTTTCCTCACCACCCGATTCCAGGAACACAACACGCTGCGGCTCCGGCAGGTCCATGAACCCCGTCTCAGCGCCCCACCAGTCATCATTCCGGTCCCAGATGGCTCGGTTCGTGGCGACCGAGGTCAGCGTGTAAGGCCCGGTGCCAATCGGCGGGTAGAAGGCGAAGGTCGCGGGGTTCTCATCGGCCCAAATGTGCTCGGGCATGATGAGGAACGAGCCGAAGATGCGGACCCCGAAATTCTCCACAATGAAGCGCGGGTTTGCGGCGTTGAGCGTGAAGCGAACGGTCAGGTCATCCACCTTCTCGACACTGGCCACCTGGGCGCGGATCGTTGCGGCCTCCCGGCTGGAGATCTCTTCATTGGTGAGCGCCATGTCGACGGTGAAGACCACGTCATCGGCGTTGAACGCCTCCCCATCCGACCAGGTTACGCCATCCCGCAGCGTGACGGTGAATTCGGTCGAGTCCGCATTGGCCTCAAACCCGGTGGCCAGCCACGGGTCCACCTCGCCCGTGTTGTAATTCAGGATGAAAAGCGGCTCCCACATCGTCTGATGGGCGCCGTGCATCCGTTTGGTGCCGGGGGTGAACCAGTTGAAGTTCTCCGGGTCGCGGATCGTCCGGTCGAGGTCGAAAATCACCGTGTCCTCGCGCGCGACCTCTTGCGCCGGGGCCATGCCCGTCACCGCAAGCGCAACCGCCGCGGATGACAAAAGCAGTTTTGTGGTCTTTGTCATACACTTCTCTCCCTATTGCCCCGTCGCGGCCCGTGCACTGGCAGCAAGGGGGTTGATTATGCCCCGGGCGCGAGGGTCACGCCCGGCGCGGTCTGTTATCGCGCGTGGGTCATCACCAAAACGCGCGTCTCCTTCGGGATGTCGCCTGCACTCAGCGATACCTGGCTGGCACAGGCGAAATCCACGTCCTCCTCTTTGAAATAGGCCAAGAAACTCTCGATCCATTTCGTGTTTCTGGGTTTGTAAGTCAGGGTCCGGAAATGCATCGGGATGATCAGCTTGGGCTTGGCCGCATGGACCATCTTCATCAGATCGGGCAATTCGATGGTCAGATAGCCGCCTGCCAGCGCAAGCAGGACATCCACATCCTCAAAAAATGCGATCTGCGCCGGGGTCAGCGGGTTCCCGACATCGCCCATATGGGCGATTTTGATCCCGTCGAGTTCAAATCGATACATGCCGTTTTGCCCCGGCACTTCATGTTCTGGGTGATGGTCCCATTCGGCGGCCTCAATGGCGTGGACCTCCAACCCTGCCGCCTGCGTGACGCCTCCGTTTTGAGCGACGGTTAGCGCATTCACGACCTCGGGCGCACCGGGGATCAAGTCGGCCCGGCAATGGGCGTCGTCGTCGTCTGAGGAGATCACCACTAGGTCGGCTGTTTCCTCAATCGGCTGATACCCGACACCTTCCGGCGTATAGGGGTCACAGATCACGCTTGGCCCCGTCTCCGGGGTCAGTTTGAAGGCTGCATGTCCGTACCAGGCGATCTCCATATCCAGCCTTCAGTTATTGCCCACCACATGGGGGCTTGCCGTTGCGGTGATATCGTCATTCTCAGGCCGCGGATGGTGCCGCCAATGCCCGGAGGGATCGCTGCCTCGGCAGAGGATCGCCTCCACGCCTTTCGCCCAATCCGCATCGGTGATCCGCACCTCGGGCGGGCAATAGCGCAGCGTCAGGCCGCAGCGTCGCCGGTCGGAGGTGTTGGCGCGTGACCCATGCACCAGCATATCCGCGTGAAGCGAGATTTGACCGGCTTTGAGGCTGTTGGTGAAGGGGGTGCCCATCGCCTCGGCATTTGCCGTGCCTTTGTGGAAGACAGCGCTCTCATCCGTCCCCGCAGTCTCTAGCGCGCCTTTGTCATGGGTGCCGGGGATAAAGCGCATGGCGGAGTTCTCCTCATCCGCGTCGTCAATCGCCAGCCAAACCGTGACAGTGCGCGCGGGGCTGAGGCTCCAGAAACTCGCATCCTGATGCCAAGGCACTTGCTTCGGGTCATGGGGTTTTTTCGACAGGATCGCCGTGGCCCAACAAATGATGTCGGGCCCGATGATGTCTTGCACATGATCGAGGATGCGGGGGTCCGTCGCGATATCCCAAATCCCCGCCATCCGCGCCTGATAGCAGTTGATGCCATAGGCCCCGGCCTCCCCCAAATCACCCATCAGCCGGTCGAAATAGGCGCGGATTTCGTCGATCTCAGAAGCATCGAAAATGTCGAACGGCTGCACAAACCCGTCACGGTTATACTCAGCGATCTGATCGGCTGTCAGGCGGTTGGCCGCACTTGGTGCTGCGGGCCGAAAGCCCAGATCAAGCGTCTCGCTCAACATTTCATGTTCCTCCCGGTAGCGAACAGAATACGCATGCAACCTGACGTTGCGGCAGACCCCAGCTTGACAAAAACATGTGCTTGTTTGATTTTCTTGGAGGAGTTTCTGCGCCTGCAAAAGGGATTTTCGACGTTAGATGCGCAAACGGGTGTTCGAAATTGACACGTATCTGCGGCCGGAAGAGGCGTTCCACTATGCGCGGAAAGACCTCGACCCGGCCCCGCCTGAGATCGTGCATACCCATGATTACTACGAGCTCTTCCTGGTGGAGCAGGGGCGCACGCGGCATTCGATCAACGGGGTGGAGGAGACGCTCGAGACCGGCGCGATGGTCTTCATCCGGCCCACGGATATCCACGCGTTTCAGGCCGATGCCGAGGCCGGTTGCCGGATCATGAATGTGATGTTCCGGCGTGAGGTGGCCGCACATCTGGTGGCCCGCTATGCCGAGGATTTTGAGGGGCGCTTGTTCTGGTCCGAGGATGATCTGCCGGTCACCGTCCAAATGAACGGCGCACAGCGGGAGCGCGCGATCAACACGATGCAGACCATGCGCAACACGCGCCGGAGCCTTGCGCGGGTTGAGCATTTCCTTCTGACGGTCATGACCCATGTGCTGGACGAAGCCGCGACGATCCATGAGCGCGCGCCGACCTGGCTGATCACCGCCTGCCAAGAGGCGCGGCGGCCTGAAATCTTCCGCCGAGGGGCCGCGGGGTTTGTGGCCTCCGCCGGTCGCGGGCATGAACATGTCTGCCGCCAGGCGCGGCGGTTTCTGGGTGTCTCGCCTACGGAATATGTCAACCGCGTGCGAATGCAGCACGCGGCGATGCTGCTCGCCACAACCCGGCTGACGATGCAGGAGGTCGCCCAGGATTGCGGGATCGAGAACCTCAGCCATTTCCATCGGCTGTTCCGAGAGATCTATGGCTCTACCCCGCATCAATATCGGCTGCGGCGGAAGCGGGATCCGATTCAGTCGGGCGCGGTGATGGCGTAGGCGAGCATAACGGTAGCCGGGCATCGACAGGCCGTGGGCTGGCGATCTAACCTTTGAGCGGGTGTGCTTTATCCCAGCCAAGTCCGGCCTCGCTCCGATTTCAACACCCAGACTCAACCAAATCGCCAGACCGCCCGGGCGGCCTGTCGATGCCCGGCGCCTTCGGCTTGATTCCGGG
>JANQNZ010000111.1 GCA_028279315.1 Rhodophyticola sp.
GCAGCGCGTCGATCCAGCCGCGCTGGCGGCGGCGGGGGGGCGTCGCGTCGCCCGCGCTCCGCGCCCGGCGGATGGCGCGCAAGCTCTCAAAGAACATCAGGGTGCCGATGATGCCGAGGAAGACCACGTAACAGAGCCGGACCAAGAGATCGACCTGGCCAAGCGCGGTTAAAAGCGCGAAGACCTGAACACCCGCCGCGGCCCCGACAAGCCCGCCGATTAGAAGCACTGTGCCCATCTTCAGATCGACCGTTTTGCGCCTGAGATGCGCCAACACGCCCGAGAAGCTGGAGGCGACGATCTGGTTTGCCTCAGTCGCCACCGCGACAGCGGGCGGGATGCCGATGAAAAACAGAAGCGGCGTCATCAAAAACCCGCCGCCGACCCCGAACATGCCCGAGAGAATGCCTACAATCCCGCCCAAGCCAAGGAGGAGGAAGGCATTCACGCTAACCTCAGCGATTGGCAGGTAAATTTGCATCTGCTTGGCGGCGCCTTTGGGGTGACTGTGCCGCCCTATAACGCGGCGCTGACGTCAAGGCCAGGGTGGCGCGGGGACGGCAGGCTGCGACAGATCGGAACAGGTGGGTGTGGGGTGGAAGAGGCCTGGGCGCTACATGCCCCCGTGGCGCAGCATAAGCCGGGCATCGATAGGCCGAGGGCTGGCGATCCTACGTCTGAGCGGGTGCGCTTTATGGCAACCAAGCCCCTCCTCGCTCCGATCTCAGCACCAAGACCAACCCAATCGCCAGACCGCCCGGGCGGCCTGGCGATGCCCGGCGCCTTCGGCGCTATTCGGGCAGGGGATGTAGAAAGACGGGTGTTCGAAGCGGGCCTTACTCTGGAGCGGTCAGAATGAACACCCTCACCGCTCTTTCACATAAGGCTCACCACCCGCCCGCGGCGGAATGGCTTTGCCCACCAGCCCGGCCAGCACCACGACCACCAGAATATACGGCAGCGCCTGCATGAACTGCACCGGCACCACAAACTCACCCACTTGGATGTTCTGGAACCGGTTGCCCACTGCATCGAACAACCCAAACAGCAAACAGGCCATCAGCGCATACCAAGGCCGCCATTTCGCGAAGATGAGTGCCGCAAGGGCGATGAACCCTCGGCCCGCGCTCATATCCTTCACGAACCCCGCGCTCAGCGCCGTGGCGAGATAGGCGCCTGCGATCCCGCAAAGCACCCCGCAGAGCATCACCGCCACATACCGCGCGCGCACCACGGACACCCCGGCGGTATCCACCGCCGCCGGGTTCTCCCCTACGGCCCGCAGCCTCAAGCCAAACCGTGTCCGGAACAGCACCCACCAGGTCAAGGGCACAATGGCCAGCGCAACATAGACCAGGATCGAATGGCCCGAGATCAGCTCGGAATAGATCTGGCCAAGCGGCCCCTGGCTTTGAATGCCGCGAATGGTGGATTCTGCCCCCGGCAGCGTGATCTCCTGAAACCGCGCATCGCCCATCAGCGCAGGTGTTCGGCCGCCTTGCTGGAACCAGGTTTGCGCGATGACGACGGTCATGCCTGCCGCCAGGAAATTGATCGCCACGCCCGAGATCAGCTGGTTGCCCCGGAAAGTGATCGAGGCCATGCCGTGGATGCCCGCCAGCACTAGCGACGTAGAAATGCCCGCCACCAGCCCAACCCAGACATTGCCCGAGGTATAGGCGATGGCGGCCGAGAAAAACGCGGCGGCCAGCATCTTGCCTTCGAGCCCGATGTCGAAAATCCCGGCCCGTTCGGAATAAAGCCCGGCAAGGCAGGCAAGAAGCAGGGGCGTGGCCAGCCGAACCGAGGAGTCGAGGATTTGCAGGACGGTCAGGAAATCCATGATCTCAGCTCCGGCTTGTGGCAAGCGTGACGGCGGCGAAGGCGAAGAAAGCGCCAAGCGCGCCCTCCACATAACGGCGGGCGCGCTGATAAGCGGCGCGGACCGGATTGGCCGAGAGCGCCAGCGCCCAGGCCGCGTGGCAGACAAAGCTGATCACGGCCATGGAGAGGACGAAGAAGACAATGACACCCAGAGGCGCGCCATTGGTCGCCCCAAGCGCCGCGATGGCCAGCCAGAACGCTATCGCCTTCGGATTGGTCACCTGCAACAGATAGCCTTTCAGGAACAGCAGCCGCGCCGCTTGCCGCGCCACGGTCTGGGCCGCGATGGTGGGCGGATGCACCGCCTTTTTGAACGCGCCCCAGGCGAGATAAGCCAGATAGGCCGAGCCGATCAGTTTCAGCGCCACCATCGCCCAGGCCGCTTGGGAGAGGAGCAGCCCAACCCCCAGAAGCGTCAAAATGTTGATCGTGGCCGAGCCAAGCGCAATCCCGGCACAGGCGACCAGCGCCGCGTTTCGCCCTTGGCCGAGGCTGAGGCCCATTAACATCGCCACGGCGGGTCCGGGTGACGAGGCGCCAACAAAAAGGATGCCATAGGCGACGGCAAATCCGGGGAGGAAGAAGAGGAGGTCTTGCATCACATTCACTCCGCCGGGGTTTCCTGGCCGCTCTCGCGGCGGCGGAGGCTGAGGAACAGCCGCTCCATCGGCATTCGCACCATATTGTCGAGCGCGCCGGTGAAAAGGATGACGAGGGCCTGGATCACCACCACCATTTCTCGGCTGACGGCGGGCATCTCAAATTCCAACTCGGCCCCACCCTGGTAGAGCACGCCGAAAAGCAGCGCCGCCAGGAACACCCCCACCGGATGTGATCGGCCCATCAGCGCCACGGCAATGCCCACAAAGCCCGCGCCTTGCACGCTGTCGATCACGAGACGCTCAGCCTCGCCCATCACCGCGTTGATCGCCATCAGCCCCGCCAATCCGCCTGAGATCAGCATTGCGACCATGATGATCTTGACCGGGTTGATCCCGGCATAAACGGCGGCCGTTTCCGAATGCCCAAAGGCGCGGATCTCATAGCCCAACCGCGTCCGCCAGATCAGCAGCCAGACCCCGAGACAGGCCAGAAGCGCCAGAAGGAAAGAGATGTTGAGGGGTGTCGAGGACCTAAACCCAAGCCAAGGTGCGATATCGCCTGCATTGGGCAGATGGGTCATTTCCGGGAACCGCGCGGTCTCGGGCGCCATGGACCCGGGCACACGGAACACATTCACAAGCAGATAGACCAGAAGCGCCGAGGCGATGAAGTTGAACATGATCGTGGTGATCACGATATGGCTGCCGCGTTTGGCTTGCAGATACGCCGGGATCGCCGCCCAAGCCGCGCCGAACAGCGCCGCACCCGCGCAGGCCGCAACAAGGGCGAGCGACCAATGCGGCCAAGGGATCGTCAGGCAGATCACCGCGACGCCGAGGCCGCCCAAGGCCGCTTGCCCCTCGCCGCCGATATTGAACATCCGCGCGTGGAAGGCGACCGCCACGGCCAGCCCGGTGAAGATGAAGTTGGTGGCGTAGAATAGCGTATAGCCCCAGCCATAAGCCGAGCCGAGCGCGCCCCTGATCATGATCGCCATGGCCTCAAACGGGTTCTCGCCGATATAGAGCACCACAAGCCCTGAGACAAAAAGCGCAAGGATCACGCTGATCAGCGGGATCAGGATGACATCGGCCCATTTCGGCATCTTTTCCATTATGCGGCCCCCTTCGTGATCCCGGCCATCATCAGGCCCAATTCGCCCTCATCGGTTTCCGACGGCAGGCGTTCGCCCATGATCTGCCCGTCGAACATCACCGCGATCCGGTCCGAGAGGCCGAGGATTTCGTCCAACTCCACACTGACCAGCAAAATCGCCTTGCCCTGGTCGCGCAGTGCGATGATCTGGCGGTGGATAAACTCAATCGCGCCGATATCGACACCGCGGGTGGGTTGGCCGACCAGAAGAAGCTCCGGCCCCCGCTCCATCTCTCGCGCGACCACGATTTTCTGCTGGTTTCCCCCTGAGAAATTCCGCGCCGGAAGCCGGGGATTGGGCGGGCGGACATCGTATTGATCCATCTTCTCCACGGTGTCGGCCCGGATCGCGGCGTTGTTCATCAAGAGCCGGTTGCGCTGATAGGCGTCGTCATGGTGATAGCCGAATGCGACGTTTTCCCACGCCTCAAAGGGCATGATCAGCCCCTCTTGCTGGCGGTCCTCCGGCACATGGGCGATGCCGCGGCGCCGCCGGGATTGGCCGTCGGAGTGTTTGCCGCTGATATCGATTTCGTCATTATTGAGGACCACCGTGCCGCCCTGGGCCGGGATCATGCCGCCCAGAACCTCCAGAAGCTCGGTCTGGCCGTTGCCCGCAACGCCCGCGATACCCAGAATCTCGCCCGCGCGGATATCGAAAGAGATGCCTTTCAGTTTCTGCACGCCCTTGCCATCGGTCACGCGCAAATCCTCGACGCGGAGCACCGTGGCGCCCGGCTTCGCCTCCTCCTTATCCACACGCAGAAGCACTTTCCGGCCCACCATAAGCTCCGCCAGTTCCGCGGGAGAGGTCTCGGCAGTCTTTACCGTCGCCGTCATCTCCCCCCGCCGCATCACGCTGACCGTATCGGTGATCTCCATGATCTCGCGCAACTTATGGGTGATCAGGATGATCGTTTTGCCCTCTTCCTTCAGCCGCCCGAGGATGCGGAACAGCTGCGCGGCTTCGGCTGGGGTCAGAACGCCCGTCGGCTCATCCAGGATCAGGATATCGGCCTTGCGATAAAGCTGTTTCAGGATCTCCACGCGCTGCTGGTGGCCGACGCTCAGCTCTTCGATGATCGCGTCGGGGTTCACCTCCAACCCGTATTCGGTGGCAAGCTCCGTCAGAAGCTCCCGCGCCTTGGCGATGGAGGGTTGCAGCATCGCCCCATCCTCGGCGCCCAGGATCACGTTTTCGACCACGGTGAAATTCTCGACCAGCTTGAAATGCTGGTGCACCATGCCGATGCCCGCCTTGATCGCGGCTTGGCTGTCGGGGATCGGGGTTTTCTCACCGTTGATGAAAATCTCCCCCGCATCGGCTTTGTAGAAGCCGTAAAGGATCGACATCAGCGTCGATTTCCCGGCCCCGTTTTCGCCCACAATCCCATGAACCGTGCCGGGCTGGACCGAGATCGAAATGTCTTTGTTCGCCTGCACCGGCCCAAACGCTTTGGAGATGCCTGTAAGCTCAATCGCCGGAGGGGGGGTGGTCATTCTGCGGTCCTGTCACCGGGGGGCGGAGCCCGATCTGACCCCGCGCCTTTCTTTTCGGAAAGGGCCGCGATCCCGTCTTTGGCGCGGCCCCGGTCTTTGGAGCCGGGCGGGTCAGCCGAAGGCCGGCCCGCCCGTTCCCTGATTACTGCATCTGCACCGGGCAGGCGCCGTCCGTGCGGTAGTCATGGACGGCCAAGTCGCCCGCGATGATCGCCGCGCGCGCCTCTTCCACGGCGGCCAGCATCTCTTCGCTGACCAATTCTGCGTTGTTCTCATCCATGGCATAGCCGACGCCTTCCTCGGCCAGGCCAAAGACAAAGAGGCCGGTTTCAACCGACGCGCCGGTCGAGAAGGCGTCATAGACCGCCACGTCGACGCGCTTGACCATCGAGGTCAGGACCGAGCCGGGGTGCAGATAGTTTTGGTTGCTGTCCACGCCGATCGACAGAATGCCCTCATCGGCGGCGGTTTGCAGGACGCCAAGGCCAGTCCCGCCTGCCGCGGCATAGACCACATCAGCGCCTTGGCTGATTTGGCCCCGGGTCAGTTCGCCGCCGCGCACCGGGTCATTCCAGGCCGCAGGTGTCGTGCCGGTCATGTTGGCAATGACCGTCGCGTCAGGGTTCACCGCCACAACGCCTTGCGCATAGCCGCAGCCAAAGGCCGAGATCAGCGGGATATCCATGCCGCCGACAAAGCCAACCGTGCCGGATTCAGACGCCATCGCGGCCAGCATACCGGTGAGGTAAGAGCCTTCATGCTCCGAGAAGATGACGGAGCGGACATTGGGCTCATCCACCACACCGTCGATGATCACAAAGGTTGTGTCGGGATAATCCGGTGCGACCACGGCCAGCGCGGAGGCTTGGCTGAAGCCCGCCATGACAATCGGGTTCGATCCGGCCTCAGCCAGACGGCGCATCGCTTGTTCGCGCTGCGCGTCCGAGCTCAGCTCGATCTCGCGATAGCTTTCGCCGGTTTCCTCGGCCCAACGCTCGGCACCATTAAAGGCCGCTTCGTTGAACGAGCGGTCGAATTTGCCGCCGAGGTCGAAAATAATCGCCGGACCATCGGCCAGGACTGCCGTCGCGCAAAGCGCCGTTGTCGCAGCCGCGCCCAGCAGAGATTTCATCAAGCTCATTATAAGTGTCTCCCAGTTGGTGGCAGGGCGCACCCTGAGCCGGTTTCGGCAGGGTTTTGCCCGCAAACAAAGATCTTATGTGATCCCTGGCAGGAATAAGGGCAAAGCCGGGCGGGGCGGTCAACCGGATTCTGGGGATTTCTTGAGCCGAGACAGGGCTTGGACGGCCGACCTAACGTCAGCTTTTGCGCAGGCCGTTCGGGCTTTGGGCCGGAATCTGACGGGCCATCAAGACGGCATCGTCCCGGGTGCCGTCAGGGTGGCGATAGTAATTGGCCCGGTGGCCGGTCTGCTGAAAGCCAAGCTTGTCATAGAGCGCTATTGCAGCCGTGTTTCCGGCGGCGACCTCCAGGAAGACAGACGTGATCCCGGCGCCCGCGAGCAGCGGGTCCGCCTCAGCCAGAAGCGCGGTGGCGATGCCCTGGCGGCGATGTGCGGGCAAGACGGCGAGCGTCAGAAGCTCGGCTTCAGGGGGCACGGACCGAAAAAGGGCGAAGCCTTCAGGCCGTGTGACAAGTGTCACCATCGGGTCATCCCGCAGGCGGTGGAACTCCTCCGCTGACCAGGGGCGTTGCGACATAAAAGCGGCGGCGTGGATACGCGCCATCTCCTCGGGGCTCATGGCAGGAGCACGGGGCCTGTGTCCCGCGCAGGTGCCGCATCGGGCGGGCGCACATAAAGCGGGGCCGGGCGGGGGAGATCGGTGCCCCGGGCCAGTTTCTGCACGGCGATCCGGCCAATTGTGGCGGCAAGATCGCTTTGGGATAGGGTCGCCGGGACGGCTGGCGGCGCTTTCGCCTGATCGGGGGGGCGAAGCGCGTTTAGGACATCGGACGCCTCGCCCAGGATTTCGGTTTGCGGGTCAACCCCAAGCGCGGCCCAATCCACCTGGTGCGGATCAGCCAGATACTGCGGCGGTCGACTCTCAACACCGCCCTCGAAGCGCTGCAGATAAAGGCCCCCGCGTGGTCCGGGGAGGCTCACCAGTTGCGGCGCCATCGCGGCAGGGGAGTTGGCCCCGCGCATGGCCTCGAAGGAGGTGACGCCCACCGCCGGAACCCCAAGCGCCAAAGCCAGCCCCCGGGCGGCAGAGACCGCGATCCTAATGCCGGTGAAATTGCCCGGGCCCACACCGACGGCAATCGCGTCGATCAGATCAAGCGTGATCCCGTCATCGGCGAGTACGTCCTGCACCATTGGCATCAGACGCTCCGCCTGACCTTTGGCCATGGGCTCATAGCGGGATGCCAAGACCCGCTCGTTCGACAGAAGGGCCGCCGCGCAATGGGGGCCAGACGTGTCAAAGGAAAGGATCAGCGGGCCGGCCATGGGCTCAGCCTTCCTCCGCACCGGGTGCGGCGGCTCTCAAAGCGGCCCGATTGCTGCCCGTTTGGCGCGGGATCTCGTCCATAATCTCCAGCCAGGGCAAATGCGCCTTGTAATGGCTGTGGCTTTGCGGGGGAAGTTCCGCCGCTTGGTCAAGAACGCCGAGCGGCACATAGATCTGCCCCGGCAGATAGTCGAAGACCGCCGCCATGGGGGAGCCGCATTTCGGGCAGAACCACCGCTGGACCGCCGGGCCGCGCGGCGTTTTTGGGCCTGGATCGGGGGTGAGATGTACGGTTCCGATGGGAAACGCCGCGAAAGCCGCCACCGGCGCGCCTGTCAGCCGCCGGCAATCTTCACAATGGCAATAGGTGACCGTCTCAGGCGCGGTTTCAGCACGAAGGGTGATATGGCCGCAATAACAGCGCCCCGTAATCGGTGCGGTGCCCTCAGACGGCAACCGGGCGCACCTCAACCACTTCCGGGATGTAATGGCGGAGCAGGTTCTCAATCCCCATTTTGAGCGTCAAGGTTGAGGACGGGCAGCCCGCGCAGGCGCCTTGCATATGGAGGTAGACC
>JANQNZ010000113.1 GCA_028279315.1 Rhodophyticola sp.
TTGGCATGGACGGGGCTCCCTTGTTTAAGCGGCAGGTAATCGTCGTTCGACCAGTTCAGCGAAGAAGCTGCACCCATAGGGGATCGCCTCATCGTTGAAGTTGTATTCCGGGTGATGGACCTTGGCGCTGTCGCCATTGCCGACATTAATGAAGGCGCCCGGGCGGGCCAAGAGCATGTAAGAGAAATCCTCGGCGCCCATGCGAGGGGGACGCCCGTAATGAACCTTCTCGGTGCCCGCGACGGCGCGGGCGACCTCTGCCGCGATCTCGGCATTGGCGTCGTGGTTCACGGTCACCGGATAGCCCCGGTCGAAATCGATATGCGCCTCGCAGCCATAGGCGGCGGCGGTGGAGTGGATCAGGTCTTTCGCCCGCGCCTCGGCCATGGTGCGGATGTCTTCATCAAGCGTGCGGATGGTGCCACGCAGCAGGATGGCGGACGGGATGATGTTGGACGCTTCCGAGCTGGATTTGATCGTGCAGACCGAGACCACAACCTGTTTCAACGGGTCCACATTGCGGCTCGCCACGGTTTGCAGCGCCATAACGATATTGGCCGCCGCCGGCATCGGGTCGATGGTGTTGTGAGGTTGCGCCGCGTGGCCGCCTTTGCCCACAACCTGGACTTCGAATTCATCGCAGGCGGCCATGATGGGCCCGGGGGCCACGCCAAACTCGCCCACGGGCAGACCCGGCTCATTATGCATCCCGTAAACCTCGTCGATGCCGAACCGCTCCATCATCCCGTCATCGACCATGGCTTTGCCCCCTGCCCCGCCTTCTTCGGCGGGCTGGAAGATCACCGCGACCGTGCCGTCAAAATTCCGCGTCTCGGCCAGATATTTCGCGGCGCCAAGCAGCATCGCGGTATGGCCGTCATGGCCGCAAGCATGCATCTGCCCCTCGGTCTGAGAGGCATAAGGCAGCCCGGTCTCCTCCCGCATCGGCAGCGCGTCCATATCGGCGGGGAGGCCGATGGTCCGGCCCGAGCCGTCCGATTTGCCCCGGATCAACCCGACAATGCCGGAGCGGCCAATGCCGGTGACAATCTCATCAACGCCAAACTCCCTGAGCTTGGCCTCGACCAGGGCGGTTGTGTTGGGCAGATCATACCCAAGCTCGGGCTTGGAATGGATGTCACGACGCCATTCGGCGATTTCGGGCAGCAGTTCAGCAAGACGATTCTTGATCGGCATCTTTGGCCACTTAATCCTCACATAAGACATCCAGCAGGCGAGCCATGAAGCGTTCCCCCTGCTGGAATTGATCGATGGAGATAAACTCGTTTGGCTGATGGGCCTGCGCGATATTGCCCGGCCCGCAAACAACGGCGGAATAGCCGCCTTCCTGGAACTGCCCGGCCTCAGTGCCGAAGCTGACCACATGGGTGGCATTGTCCCCGGTCAGACGCCTGACCAGCGCCTCTGCCTCCCCATCGGTTTCGGGCGCGAGGCCCGGGACATCCCAAAGCGGATCGGCCTCGATGAAGCAAGAGGGATGCACGGCCTGCATCTCTTTTTCCAGTGCATGAACTTCGGCCAGGTAACGCTCTTTCCAGGCTTGCGGGTCATCCGTTGGCACACAGCGGAAGGAGAGGACAAAGCGGCAATCCTTGGCGGTGATATTGTGCGCCGTCCCGCCTTCGATCTTGCCCACATGGATGGTGGTGTAAGGCGGATCGAACGGGTTGTCCGGCGCCGCATTGGCCTTGCTTTCGGCGTTCATCCGATTGGCCCAGTTGATCAGTTTGGCGCCTTCCATGATCGCGGAGACACCCCGGTCTTGCAGGGAGGAATGCACCTCATACCCGCGCAGATGCATGTCGAAGCCCACACCGCCTTTGTGGCCGGTGACGGTCTGCATCTGGGTCGGCTCCCCAATCAGGGCAACCGCGGCTTTGGGCACCACACCTTGCATTGCGGCAATCATCGGCGGGGCGCCGACACAGCCGGTTTCCTCATCGCGCGAGAGGCAAATCTGCAGCGGGCGCTTCAACTCCCGCTTCAAGGCGGGTGCCACAAGCGACAAGGCCAGCGCATCAAACCCTTTCATGTCGCAGGTGCCGCGCCCGAAAAGCTTGCCGTCTTTCTCCACGACCTCAAACGGGTTGGTATCCCAGGCTTGACCGTCCACCGGGACCACATCGGTGTGTCCTGACAGGATCACACCGCCATCCACCTCGGGCCCGATATGAGCATAGAGGGAGGCTTTGTTGCCCTCGTCATTGTAATCCCGGTGGCAGGTCACGCCCAGGCCGGAGAGATACTCCTCAACCCAATCCACCAGTTCCAGGTTCGAATCCCGGCTGACCGTTGGGAAAGACACAAGCTTTTCCAACAGATCGCGGGCGCTGAGGGCCGTAGACATGGGGGTTGCTCCCTTAATACCCGCTGTCGGTGGTCAGGATGAAATGACCGGTCTCAACCTCCCGGTATTCCGACGGCTCCGGCACATAGTCGAGATCATGAACCGGCGACGGGATGGGTTTGAAGTTGAGGTCGGTTTCGCTTTTTCGCTGCGTCGGATCGGCGATGGGCACGGCGCTAAGCAAGGCCTGCGTATAGGGGTGCTGCGGGTTCTCAAAGACCCGCGCCCGTGGCCCGATCTCCACAATCCGGCCCAGGAACATCACGCCCACATCATGGCTAACCCGCTCCACCACCGCCATGTCGTGAGAGATGAAGAGGTAAGAGAGACCCAGTTCCGCCTGCAATTCCATCATCAGGTTCAGAACCTCGGCCTGAACCGAGACGTCGAGGGCCGAGACGGCCTCATCGGCGATGATCAGCTTGGGGTTCAGCGCCAAGGCGCGGGCAATCGCGACCCGTTGGCGTTGGCCGCCCGACAGTTCGTGCGGATAGCGCGACATGAAATCCCGCGGCAGGCGCACCCGGTCGAACAACATCGCGACACGGTCGGCGATCTCACTCCGGTTCGCGGTGTGGTAGTTCTGCATGGGCTCAGCCACTTGCGCGACCAGCTGCATCTGCGGATTGAGCGAGGCAAACGGGTCCTGGAACACCATCTGCATATCCTGGCGCGCCTTGCGCAGGTCGCTTGACCCAAGGGACATGATGTCGGTGCCGTCGAGCTCAATCCGGCCCGATTGCGGCTCCACCAAACGCAGGATCGAGCGCCCGGCGGTGGATTTCCCGCAGCCTGATTCGCCGACAAGGCTCAAGGTGCGGCCACGGTTCAGCGACAGCGAGACATCTTCGACCGCATGAACATTGGCGATGGTCCGGCGCAAAAGGCCACCTTTGACCGGAAACCGGGTGACGAGGTTTTCGACCTTCAGAAGCAGATCATCGCTGCCCTGGATCGGCTCCCGCGCCTCACCTTCCCGGCCGACAAGCTTCATTGGTTCAGGCAGGGCTTTGCCGCGCATCTCCCCCAGTTTCGGGACCGCAGCGAGCAGAGCCTTGGTGTAATCGTGCTGCGGATTGGCGAAGATCTGTTCGACCGGGCCTTCCTCAACCTTTTTGCCGCGATACATCACAACAACCCGGTCAGCCATCTGGGCCACCACAGCCATGTCATGGGTGATGAACATCACCGACGTACCGGTTTCCCGCTTCAGCCGGTCAATAAGCGCCAGAATCTCCGCCTGGATCGTCACGTCAAGCGCGGTTGTGGGCTCATCAGCGATCAGAATCTGCGGCTCGCAGGCCAGCGCAATGGCGATCACAACGCGCTGCCGCATCCCGCCTGAAAGCTCATGGGGATATTGCAGCAGACGCCGCTCTGGCTCAGGGATGCGCACTTGGCGCAGCAGCTCCAACGCCCGCTCCCGCGCCTCGGCCTTGCTCATGTGTTTGTGGCGGCGCAGGCCCTCGGTCAGTTGCCGCTCAATTGTGAAAACCGGGTTCAGGGCGGTCATCGGCTCTTGGAAGATCATGCCGATCTCATTGCCGCGAATCTCGCGCATGGAGTCGCCGCTGGCCTTGGACAGATCGACCACGCCGCCATCTTTCCGGTCGAACAGCAATTCGCCACTCGCGATGGTGCCGCCGCCAAATTCGACAAGCCGCATCAACGACAGAGAGGAGACCGATTTGCCCGACCCCGACTCGCCCACGATGCAGACCGTTTCACCGGCGGCCACCTCGAACGAGACGTCTTCGACACCAACAACCGTGCCGCCTTTTGTCTGAAATTCGACGCGCAGTTGGCGCACCTGAGCAATCGGCTGGTCGAGCATGCAGTTCCCCTATCGCCCAAGAATGACCCCGTGACGCTAAGGGCATGTGCAGGGAAGTGTCAAATGCCCCTTTTGAGACAACCGGGATGCATTCCCTGACGGCATCGGGCTTGCATTTTCCCAGATATCCGCGTTCGATACGCGGGTTGAGGGTCAATGGGTTGGGGAACACTCTCCCAAACTGCGACCCTGGCGAAATAAGGGCGGGGCCCAGAATGCCCCGCGCATTTCACTGGAACCAGTGAGTTCAACAAGGAGAAAGAGAGTTACTGCCATGACATCCAGAACGCTATTGTTGGGGACAGCGGTCGCCGTGCTTTTGGCACCCGTCGCCGCGCTGGCCGAGCGCGGCTCGTCCGGACATCTCAACATCATCTATTGGCAAGCGCCCTCGACGCTGAACCCGTATCTGTCGGGTGGCACGAAGGAAGTGGAATCGGCCTCGCTGGTTTTGGAAAGCCTCGCGCGGTTTGACGATACCGGGACGATCACGCCCTGGCTCGCCACCGAGATTCCAACCGTGGAAAACGGCGGCGTGGCCGAGGATCTGACCTCGATCACCTGGACCTTGCGCGATGATGTGACCTGGTCCGATGGCACCGATCTGACGCCAGCCGACCTGATCTTCACCTGGGAATACTGCACCCATCCCGAAGGCGGCTGCGCGCAGGCCAGCTTCTTTGACGGGGTGACAAGTGTTGAGGCCCTGAGCGAAGACCAAGTCCGGGTCAATTTCGACGCCCCGACACCCTTCCCCTACACCGCCTTTGTCGGGTCTGAATCGCCGATCATCCAGGCCGCGCAATTCGCCGATTGCCTGGGCGCGCGCGCGCCGGAATGCACCGAGGCCAACTTTGGCCCAATCGGCACCGGCCCCTTTGTGGTGGATGAATTCCGCCCAAATGACGTGATCGAGTTCTCGGCCAACCCGAACTTCCGCTTCCCCGACCGGCCCTATTTCGCCACCGTGACCTTCAAAGGCGGCGGTGATGCGGCAGCGGCGGCGCGGTCTGTTCTGGAAACGGGTGAGTTCGACTATGCCTGGAACCTGCAGATCGACCCGACGATCCTGGCGCAGATGGAAGCCCAAGGGAACGGCACGGTTGTGACTGCGTTCGGCACCTCGGTTGAGCGTCTGCACATGAACCAGTTCAATCCCGATCCGGCGCTCGGCGACGCGCGCTCGACCGCGGATGCAGGTCCACACCCGTTCCTCACCAACCCGGTTATCGGTCAGGCCATGTCGATGGCAATTGACCGCGCGCTTCTGGTGGAAGTGGGTTATGGCGCAGGCGGTCAGCCGACCTGTAACGTGCTGCCGGCACCGGAGCTTTATGCCTCCACCGCCAATGATGGCTGCCTGGTGCAGGACATCGCGGGCGCCAATGCGCTGCTTGATGAGGCCGGTATCCTCGACACCGATGGCGATGGCATTCGTGAATACGAAGGCACGCCGCTTCGGGTTCTCTACCAGACCTCGACCAACGCCGTCCGTCAGGACACCCAGGCGCTGGTGAAGCAGTGGTGGTCCGAGATCGGCGTTGATGCGGAACTGCGGAACATCGACGCTTCGGTCTTCTTCGGCGGCGATCCGGCATCCCCGGACACGTTCCAGAAGTTCTATGCCGATATCGAGATGTACACCAACAACTTCGCCGGTGTGGACCCGCAGGCCTATATGGCGAACTGGATCTGCTCGGAAATCCCGGGCCCCGACACCCAGTGGCAGGGCTCTAACATCCAGCGCTATTGCGACCCGGCCTATGAGGCCCTGGTCGATGAGATGGCCGTCACCGCCGATCTGAATGAGCGCGGCCGCCTGGCGCGCGAGATGAACGACATGCTGGTCCAAAGCTACTCGATCATCCCGCTGATCCACCGTGGTGGCGTCTCGGCCCATGCGAACAGCCTGGAAGGCATCCGCATGTCCGACTGGGACACCGAGCTGTGGAACATCATGGATTGGCGCCGCGCTGAGTAAGCGGCACCCCTAGATCTTGCGCCGTCCCGGGCCTTCTTGCCCGGGGCGGCGCAACCCAGGACCTGACCCTCATATGACGCTTGAGCTTTATCTGGCCTATCTGGCAACCGTGGCGGTCTTCTTCGCATCGCCCCCGGGGCCGAGCCAGCTTCTGATGATTTCAAACTCGATCCGCCATGGCCCCCGCAGAAGCGGCTGGACGGTGGCGGGCGATCTTTCCGCAAACGCTTTGCAAATGCTTGCCGCGGGCTTTGGCCTGGCTGCGCTCATCGCAACCGCCGATTGGGCGCTTGGCGCGATCAAATGGGCCGGGGTTGCCTATCTGGTCTGGATGGGCATTCGCACCTTCCGTGCCGCCCCCAAAGCACCGGGAGAGGCCGCAGCGCTGGTCTCGGCCCGGCAACTCTATTTCCAAGGCTTCTTCACCTCCGCCTCGAATCCCAAGGCGGTGTTCTTCTTCGCCGCCCTTTTCCCGCAATTCATCACCGCCGGGGCCGCCATCTGGCCGCAGCTTCTGATCCTGGGCACGACTTATCTGCTGATCGATGGGATTCTGCTTTTTGTCTACGGCGCCAGCGCCAACCGCCTTCTCGCCCGCCTCGCCTCCCGCGGTCGGCTTCTGAACCGCCTGTCAGGCAGCGCGATGATTGCCGCCGCCGGGCTTCTCGCTTTGCGTGACGTGCGCGCGCCCCTGACCTCGAACGGATGACCGCCTTATGCTGACCTACACAATCCGACGATTGCTGCTGGCCATCCCGACGCTGATCTTCATCAGCTTCATCATCTTCCTGATCGTGAAGCTCTCACCCTCTGACCCAACCGCGGGCCTGCCGCTGACTATCCCGCCAGAGGTGCGGGAGCAGATCCGCGAAAGCCTGGGCGTGAACGATCCGGTGATGGTGCAATATGTCAAATGGCTCCGCCTTATGGTCTGGGATGAGCCATTGCACCTGATCGAAGCCTGGACCGGGTGGGATATTGCCCCTGAGGGCGGGGCGCGCATCATCTCCTACCAAACCCGCTCCCCCGTTATGGAGTTGATCGTCCAGCGGATGCCGCAGACCCTTTGGGTGGTTGGCGTCAGCTATATCGTCGGCGTGATCATCGCGCTGCCGATCGGCATCATCTCGGCCTATCGGCAGTATTCCTGGTTCGACCAGATCGGCACCTTCATCTCGATGCTGGGCTTTTCGGTCCCGACTTTCTTCACCGGGGTTCTGTTCATCGTCATCTTCTCGGTCAATCTAGGCTGGTTCCCAAGTGTCTACGACACCACGCATGAGGTCACGGATTGGGACAGTTTCGTGGTGCAGTTAAAGCAGATCATCATGCCGGTGATGGTGTTGGGCCTGTTTAACGCCAGCCAGATCAGCCGGTTCATGCGCGCCTCGATGCTGGATAATCTCAATCAGGATTACGTGCGCACGGCGCGGGCCAAGGGGTTGAGTGAGAAGGTTGTGGTGCTGGTCCACGTCCTCAGGAACTCGCTGATCCCCGTGGTCACCGTGATCGCGCTGAATGTGCCCGCGGTCTTTGGCGGCGCGATCATCACCGAACAGGTGTTCCGCGTGAACGGCATCGGCCAGCTTCTGATCATCGCGATCCAATCGGGCGATATCCCGACGGTGCAAACTGTCAGCTTCATCTTCGCGGTCTTGATCGTGCTCTTCAATCTTATTGCCGATGTGCTCTACGGCATTCTCGACCCGAGGATTCGCTATGACTGACGCGCCGGAACCGAAACAGCCGCTGGCGACCAGCGGTGCGACCCCTGCGGGCGCCGCGCCGATCCTGGAGCCTGAGATCAACACCCCCCATCGCAACCAATGGTGGGATGTGTGGGACCAGTTCAAGACCCATAAAGGCGCGGTGCTTGGCCTGGGCTTCTTCGTCTTCGCGCTGCTTTTTGTCTATATCGGCCCGTTCATCTGGACGATTGACCCGCAATTCATCGACATTCGCGCACGGAATTCAGGCCCCAGCCTGGCGCACCCGCTTGGCACCGACCAATTGGGCCGCGACACGCTGGCGCGCATGATGGCGGGTGGTCAGACCTCGATTGCGGTTGGGCTGACGGCGATGGCGCTGTCCCTGGTGCTTGGCACGTTGATCGGGGTGGTGGCGGGATATTTCCGGCGGATGGACGGCATCCTGATGCGGATGACCGACCTGTTCCTAGCGATGCCGCTTCTGCCGCTTCTTCTGGTCATCATCATGCTGTTCCGGGATCAGCTTCGCGCGGCTTTCGGGCCAGAGGGCGGGATCTTCATCCTGATCGTCTTTGTGATCGGGATCACCTCTTGGATGCAGACCGCGCGGGTGGTGCGGGGCGACGTCTTGGCTTTGAAAGAACGCGAGTTTGTGATGGCCGCACGCTCCATCGGGACGCCGTCGCGTCTGATGATCCTCCGCCATATTCTGCCCAATGTGATGTCGCCGATCATGGTCTCGGCCACGTTGGGGATTGCAAATGCCATCATCACCGAAAGCGCGCTGAGCTTCCTGGGCCTCGGCTTCCCATCGGATTTCCCGACCTGGGGGCGGCTCTTGTTCGACGCCACGGACTGGTTGCAGCAGAACCCGGAGCGGGTGATTTGGCCGGGATTGGCGATCTCACTGACCGTCTTGAGCGTGAACTATATCGGCGACGGGCTGCGCGACGCGCTTGATCCGCGGATTAGGGGGCGGTGAGCGCGTCGTAGGGCGGGACTTGTCCCGCCGCGCCGGACCGAACCCTTGCTTGAGCGGCGGGACAAGTCCCGCCCTACGCCAATATCTAAGTATCGCGCCGAACCACCATCGTTCTACGCCCCCTGCCCGAATAGCGCCGAAGGCGCCGGGCATCGACAGGCCGCCCGGGCGGTCTGGCGATTTGGCTGAGTCTGGGTGCTGAGATTGGAGTGAGGAGGGGTTTGGCCGGGATAAAGCGCGTCGGCTCAGACGTTGGATCGCCAGTCCCCGGCCTGTCGATGCCCGGCTTTTGTCGTCCTTGCGTTACCCTCCGAACGCCCTGCCCTATCAAAAACAAAGGCCCGCGATTGCGGGCCTTTGCATTGTCAGATTCGGGCCAACTCCTCTCGGCATCTTTTCTTACGAAAAGAGCCTGCCAGAGTGACGCGCGAATTCGCTCTCGCGAATTCGTCGCTTACATCATGCCGCCCATGCCGCCCATGTCGGGCATACCACCACCGGCGGCGGCACCCTCTTTGGCGGGCTTGTCGGCAACCATCGCTTCCGTGGTGATCAGCAGCGAGGCAACCGAGGCCGCATCTTCCAGCGCGGTCCGGACCACTTTCGCCGGGTCGATCACACCGAAGGCGTACATGTCGCCATATTCCTCGGTCTGGGCGTTGAAGCCGAAGGCCGCATCGCTCGACTCGCGGATTTTGCCGGCCACAACCGAGCCGTCCACGCCGGAGTTCTCGGCGATCTGACGCAAAGGCGATTCCAGCGCGCGGCGCACAATTGCGATCCCGGCATTCTGGTCGGAGTTCTCGCCCGCCAGACCTTCCAGAGCGTTCGCCCCTTGGACCAGCGCAACACCGCCGCCCACAACGATGCCTTCCTGCACCGCGGCGCGGGTGGCGTTCAGCGCATCATCGACACGGTCTTTCCGCTCTTTCACTTCCACTTCGGTCATGCCGCCCACGCGGATCACCGCCACACCGCCGGCAAGTTTCGCCACACGCTCTTGCAGCTTCTCGCGGTCGTAGTCCGAGGTGGTTTCTTCGATCTGCTGGCGGATCTGAGCCACCCGCGCCTCGATCTCACCCTTCTCGCCATGGCCGTCCACGATGGTGGTTTCGTCCTTGGTGATCGAGATGCGCTTGGCGGTGCCGAGCATGTCCATGGTGACATTCTCAAGCTTCATGCCCAGGTCTTCCGAGATCACCTGACCGCCGGTCAGGATCGCGATGTCTTGCAGCATGGCCTTGCGGCGATCGCCGAAGCCCGGCGCTTTGACGGCGGCAATCTTCAGGCCACCGCGCAGCTTGTTGACCACCAGGGTCGCCAGTGCCTCACCTTCCACATCTTCGGCGATGATCAGAAGCGGCTTGCCAGACTGAATGACGGTTTCCAGAAGCGGGACCATCGGCTGGAGCGAGGAGAGTTTCTTCTCATGCAGCAGCACCAGGCAGTCTTCCAGTTCCGCCACCATCTTATCGGGGTTGGTGACGAAATAGGGGCTCAAGTACCCACGGTCGAACTGCATGCCTTCAACCACGTCGGTTTCGGTGTCGAGGCCTTTGTTCTCTTCCACGGTGATCACGCCGTCATTGCCGACCTTCTGCATCGCATCGGCGATCTGGCGGCCAATCTCGGCCTCACCATTGGCGGAGATGGTGCCAACCTGGGCCACCTCATCGCTGTCCTTCACCTCACGAGAGGAGGATTGGATATTCTCGATCACTTTGCTGACGGCCATGTCGATGCCGCGCTTCAGATCCATGGGGTTCATGCCCGCGGCAACCGATTTCAGGCCTTCCTTGATGATGGCCTGGGCCAGAACGGTGGCGGTGGTGGTGCCGTCGCCGGCTTCGTCATTGGTGCGGCTGGCGACTTCTTTCACCATCTGCGCGCCCATGTTTTCGAACTTGTCCTCAAGCTCGATCTCTTTGGCGACGGTGACACCGTCTTTGGTGATGCGTGGTGCGCCGAAGGATTTCTCAATCACCACGTTGCGGCCTTTGGGGCCAAGCGTGACCTTGACCGCATCGGCCAGGGTATTGACGCCAGCCAGCATACGGTTGCGGGCGTCGGTTTCGAACTTCACGTCCTTAGCAGCCATGATGTGCTCCTATTCGAATTCTGTCTTGGATTTTGAAGGGGCGGTCTCAGGCAATAATGCCGAGAATGTCGCTTTCCTTCATGATCAGCAGCTCTTTGCCATCCACGGTGACCTCGGTGCCCGACCATTTGCCGAACAGGATCTTATCACCGGCTTTGACATCCATGGCGATCCGGTCGCCATCGTCATCTTTGGCGCCTGCGCCAACGGCGACAACCAGGCCCTCGGCCGGCTTTTCCTTGGCGCTGTCGGGGATGATCAGCCCGCCTGCGGTTTTCTCGTCGCTCTCGACGCGTTCGACCAAGACACGGTCATGCAACGGTGTGAAAGCCATGTTGCGACCTCTCCTTCGGTTTGTGTTTCTCCCAAGTGTTAGCACTCGTCTCTCTTGAGTGCTAACGGCGGTGAGATAGGGAAGGCGGGGCCTTAAGTCAACCGACGAAACCCGGAAAACCCCGACCATTCGACATGCGCCCCGGCAGACCCTGAAATCTGGGGCCGCCGGGGCGGGGTTTGCTTCACCGCCCGCCGGTTCGTCCGGGAAAGCGCGGCGGCCGTCCGCCGCTTGGGCGGGAGGGGCCATGGGGCAGCGCGTTTGGCGGCCGCGCCTGGCGGGCGTTGACTTTCCGGGGCACGCCGCGGGACGTGCGTGTTTGGCCGGGCGCCTTCGGGCGCCGGGGTTTCGATGATTTGGGCATGAGCGCCTCTTTGATCTGAATGGAGGTTTGGCCCGCACGCAAATCCGCACGGGGCCTCGGGCCACCCGATCACTCGGGTGTCAGAGAGGGTTGTCCATGTTCAGGGCACTCCTTGTCAGAGGGTCCGCCATTCCGTGGCGGTTAGGGGCTGTCGGGGATCAGATTTGGTTGTCCATGGTCAGCGCACTCCTCTAAAGGTGCGCGCACTCTACCCAGGCCCCCGCCCCAAGTCAAAACGCCTCAGGCCCGCGGGGGTGACAGGGGGAAACACCAGCCCTATAAGGCCCGCGACCTCTGGACAGCAATGATGGACGCCCCCATGACAACCCTCGTTTTCGGCCATAAATCGCCTGACACCGACTCGACCGGCTCGCCGCTGATCTGGGCCTGGTACTTAAGTGAGATCAAAGGCACCGAGGCTGAGGCGGTGTTGTTGGGTGAGCCCAATACCGAGGCCGCGTTTATGCTGGAGAAATGGGACCTCGACAAACCGCGCATCATCGAGGGCGTGGCAGCGGATCAGCCCGTGGTCATTGTCGACACCAACAACCCCGCCGAGCTGCCGGATGGGATCAATGACGCGGATATCCAGGCCATCATCGACCATCACAAGCTGGTCGGCGGGCTGGAGACCAAAGGCCCAATTGATATCCGGATCGAACCGCTCGCCTGCACCGCCACGATCATGCGCAAGATGATCGGCGCGGATTTGGCCAAGGCGCCCGAGGCGGTGAAAGGCGCGATGCTGTCCTGTATCCTGAGCGATACCCTGGAGTTCCGGTCGCCGACCACCACCGAGGAAGACAAGGCGGTGGCCGAGGAGTTGGCGGCGGATTTGGGCGTCGATATCCCGTCTTACGCGGCGGAGATGTTCGCGGCGAAATCCGATGTCTCGGCGTTTTCGGATTCCGAGCTTCTGCGGATGGATTCCAAGGAATATGAGGTGGGCGGCAAAAGCTTCCGGGTGTCGGTGCTGGAGACAACTTCGCCCGAAACGGTTCTGGCCCGCAAAGCCAGCCTGATGGAGACGATGCCCACGGTGGCCGTGGAAGATGGCGTTGATCAGGTGCTCCTTTTCATCGTCGATATCCTGAACGAGGAATCGACCATGCTGATCCCGAATGAACTGACCAAGCAGGTGGCGGAGAAAAGCTTCTCCACGGTCTGCGGGGACGGGGACACGGTGGTTTTGCCCGGCGTGGTCAGCCGGAAGAAGCAGATCATTCCGAACCTGGCGGTTTGAGGGCGTAAGCGGACCGGCAAGCCGGGCGTCGGCAGGCCGGAGGTTGGCGATCCGGCCTTTAAGTCGTCACTCGTAGGGCGGGACTTGTCCCGCCGTCCAAGGCGATCCACGACCGGGCTTGTGGCGGGACAAGTCCCGCCCTACGCCCTTCGATCACAGCCTAGAGCAGCGCCGCCAGGTCCTCTCGGGCGCGCGCCAGGCTCCGGTGATCCAGAAATCGCGGCGTCCGGCGCATATACCGCACAAAATCGCGCCCATAGCCGCGTTTGAGCCAGCGCTCCTCATTCAGCGCGAAGAGGAAATAGATCCCGAAAAGACCAGCCGCCAGGGTCAGGACGGTCCAAGACCCCGCCACAACCGCAAGCCCGAACGCGGCGGCTAGAGAGGCAACATAGCCGGGATTCCGCGAATAGGCATAGACGCCGCCCGTCACCAGCCCGCCGGCGGCGAAATAGGTGTTCTCCTTGCCAAGCCGCTTATAGGCCCAAAGCGACATCGCATAAGCCCCGCCCATGATCGGCAGGCCAATCACATATTGCGGCCAACTGCCCGAGCCATAGAGCCACAGCATCAACACCGCCTCCACCACCATCGCGGCGCAATAGGTGCGGAAAAGGATCAGCGCGATGGTCTTCTGGCGCGGATTGGCAGCGGGCCAGAACCCGGTTTCGGGCCGAAGGAGATTGCGTAGAAGGAGCCCCAGAAGCACCCCACCCGCCAACATCGCGACACCCAAGGCGCCGACTTCAATGATCCACATGTGAGTACGTCTCCACACCGCGCAGTTTACGCGGCGATCCTGCCAAAGAGAGATGACATCTGTGCGACCTTGGGGGAGCGGTTTGCCGATCTGAGCACGGATACTCGCGAAGGGAGCGCATTAGGCTGGCGTCGGATGCCTCCGGCGGGAGTATTTGGGAAGCAAAGACCTTGGGGGGTGGACTTCGAGGTGGTTATCGCGAGCTTCGCGACGGGCCGGGTTCAAGCGGCTCGCCCCTTGCGTTAAGGAGGGCTGAGACCCCAGTTTAGGAGCCGCGACCCATGACGGAGATCATCGAAACCCTGTCCGAGATCTCTGAGCGTTATGACGCGCTTCTCTGCGATCTTTGGGGCTGTGTGCATGACGGCATCCGGGCCTTCCCTGAGGCGATTGCGGCCTTGCAAGCCTTCCGGGCGGGTGGGGGCACCGTCCTCCTTCTGACCAATGCGCCCCGGCCCCGCGCCGATGTGGCGCGCCAGATCGCGAAGCTGGGCGTGCCCGAGGACGCCTGGGACATCATCGCAACCTCTGGCGACAGCGCCCGGGCGGCGATGTTGCAAGGCGCGGTGGGCGCCCGTGTCTATTTCATTGGCGAGGATCGGGATCATACCTTCTTTGCGCCGATGGAGTTGATCGAAGACGCCATTGAGATTGAGCGTGTGCCTCTGACCGAGGCGGAGGGGATTGTCTGCACCGGCCCCTTTGACCCCCATGCCGACCCCGCCGTGAATCGCCCGGATTTCCTTTATGCCAAGACCAAGGGGCTGAAACTCCTTTGCGCCAATCCCGATATCGTTGTGGATCGGGGCGAGACGCGGGAATGGTGCGCGGGCGCCTTGGCGCAGCTTTACACCGAGATGGGGGGCGAGAGCCTTTATTTCGGCAAACCCCACCCGCCGATCTACGATCTGGCGCGGCGACGGTTGGCGCAGATCGGGAAACTGGCAGCCGATGACCGGATTCTGGCCATTGGCGACGGCATCCATACGGATATCCAAGGCGGGATGGGCGAAGGGATCGACACAGTGTTCATCACGGGTGGGTTGGCGCGCGCGGAAACTGAGACGAAGCGCCAGCCAAACCCCGAAAAACTCAGGGCTTTTCTTGCGGGCGCGCAAGTTGAACCGACCTATTCGATGGGCGCCTTTCGGTAACGAGTGCGCAATATAGTTACCGATTATACGCAATAATTTGGCATTTTGTTACTTCTGCATTGCAGCATCGCCTCGATTGCTCTATGACCGTCGCACAGCACGGCAAGGATCAATCAGATGCTCGACAACATGCCCCGCGGAACGATTTGTATAGAAGATATCGAGATCGGGATGACCCGGCACCTAATGAAAGAGGTGACGGATCGGGACATTGAGCTGTTTGCTGAGGTCTCCACCGATCGGAACCCGGTGCATCTGGACGATGACTATGCTCAAGACACGATCTTTGAGGGCCGGATCGCCCATGGCATGCTGACCGCCGGGCTGATCTCTGCCGTGATTGGAGAGCAACTGCCGGGCCATGGCACGGTCTATCTGGGCCAGTCCCTGAAATTCATGGCGCCCGTGCGCCCCGGCGACCTGGTCCGCGCTGAGGTGGAAGTGACAGAGATCGATTTCTCCCGCCGCCGCGTCACCATGGACACTCATTGCGCCGTTGATGGCCAGGTTGTGCTGAAGGGCGAAGCCGTGGTTCTGGCCCCCTCGCGGAAATTCGACTGACGAAGGGCGCCCGCGCCCACCTTGCCCTCCCCCGCCCACCCGGCTAATCGGGTCTCATGCGGATCGTGCGGGACTATCAATATGCTATGGCGGACGACCGGGGTGCCTCTGTCGCCATCGGGAATTTCGACGGCGTGCATCTGGGCCATCAACATGTGATGGACATCGCGGGGAAATCGGACGCGCCGCTTGGCATTCTGACCTTCGAGCCGCACCCCCGTGAGTTCTTCGCCCCCGACGCCCCACCCTTCCGTCTGATGAATGCCGAGGCGCGCGCGCACCGGTTGGAGAAGCTTGGCGTGGACCTTCTCTATGAGCTGGCCTTCAATCGGGCGCTCGCCGGGCTGGAGGCGGAGGATTTCGCGCGAGAGGTTTTGGCCGACGGCTTGGGCGTCGCCCATGTGGTCGTCGGCGCGGATTTCTGTTTCGGCAAGGGGCGCAAGGGAAATACCAAATCTTTGCAAGAGTTTGGCGCGCGGTTCGGCTTTGGAGTGACGATTGCCGAGATCATGGAAGGCCCGCTTGGTGCTGTCTCCTCTACCAATATCCGCAATGCCCTGAGCGAGGGCCGCCCCCGCGACGCCGCCGCGATGCTGGGTCATTGGCACCGGATCGATGGGCCGGTGCTGCATGGGGAGAAACGCGGGCGGCAATTGGGCTATCCGACGGCGAATATGTCGCTGGCCGGGCTGCATGTGCCGAAGCTTGGTGTTTATGCGGTGTTGGTGGACGTGCTGGATGGCAGCCATCAGGGCAGCTACCGCGGGGTTGCCTCGCTTGGCGTGCGGCCGATGTTCGGCGGGGAAGAGCCCAATCTCGAAACCTATCTCTTTGATTTCACGGGCGATCTCTATGGCGCCGATCTCTCGGTGGCGCTGATCGATTTTCTGAGACCCGAGGCGAAGTTTGACGGGATCGATGCGCTGGTGACCCAGATGGATGCCGACAGCGCCGAGGCCCGCGCGATCCTGGCCGCCTTGTGAGGGACCGGTTCTGGACCCGCGTGCCGATGCACAGGATGACCGCAGAGGAGTGGGAGGCGCTCTGCGACGGCTGCGGCAAATGCTGTCTAAACAAGCTGGAGGATGACGAGACGGGCGAGGTTGCCCTGACCCGCGTCGCCTGCCGCCTTCTGGACGATGCGACCTGCCAATGCGGGAATTACCCCCTGCGCAAGACACTTGTGCCCGATTGCATCCAACTGACGCCGGGGACGATGAAGGACGTCGCCTATTTCATGCCCGAGACCTGCGCTTATCGCCTGATCCATGAAGGTAAGCCGCTTTATTGGTGGCATCATCTGGTCTCCGGTGACCCGGAGACGGTGCATGAGGCCGGCATCTCGGCGCGCGGGATCACGGTGCCGGAATTCGAGGTGCCCGAGGAGGAGTGGGAAGATTACGTGATTGAGGAGCCCGGCGTATGAACTTCGCCTCTGACAATGCCGGGCCTGCCGCACCAGAGATTATGGCGGCGGTGGCGGCGGCCAATGATGGCTATGCCATGCCTTACGGCGCAGATGTCTTTATGGAGCGGGCGACCGAGAAGCTGCGGGCGTTGTTTGAGGCGCCGGAGGCCTCGGTGCATTTGGTCGGGACCGGGACGGCGGCCAATGCGCTGGCGCTCTCGGTGATGGCCGCACCTTGGCAAACGGTTTTCTGTCACGAGCACGCCCATATTGCGGTCGATGAATGCGGCGCGCCGGAGTTCTTTTCGGGCGGGGCAAAGCTGTCCCTGATTGCCGGTGATGACGGGAAACTCACGCCCGAGGCGCTCTCGGCGGCGATCGAGAAAACAGGGCAAAAGGACGTGCATTCCGTGCAGCGTGGGCCGGTCAGCTTGACCCAAGTGACTGAGGCGGGAACGGTCTACACCTTGGGTGAGTTAGAAGCGTTGTCTGAGGTTGCCAAGGGATTTGACCTGCCCGTCCATCTCGACGGCGCGCGGTTTGCCAATGCTTGCGCCGCGCTTGGGTGCAGCCCGGCGGAGATGACCTGGAAAGCCGGGATCGACATGGTGAGCTTCGGGGGCACCAAGAATGGGTGCTTGGGGGTGGAGGCGGTAATTTCCTTTGATCCAGGCCAGGCGTGGGAGTTTGAGCTGCGCCGCAAACGCGGCGGGCATTTGTTTTCAAAGCACAAATATCTCTCCGCACAGATGGAGGCTTATGTGACCGATGGGCTGTGGCTGCATTTGGCGGAGCAGGCCAATGCGGCCTGCGCTCGGTTGGCCGAAGGGCTGGCGCACATCCAAGGCGCGCGGTTCGCCCATACGCCCGAAGCCAATATCATCTATGCTGACCTGCCTCGCGCGGCCCATGCGCGCGCCTTTGCGGCGGGGGCGGAGTACTACCTCTACGGGCCCGATACGTCGCTGGAGGGGCCGGGCGACACGCCGATCCGGTGTCGGTTGGTGTGCGATTGGTCTTGCAGCGACGAGAAGATCGCGGCGATTTTGGCGGCATGGGCAGGGTGAAAGCAAACGTCCCCAAATCGGGATGCGCTTGGGTTGAACCACACCACTCTTGAGCAAAGCGGCGCAGAGCAGCCGTTCTTCTCCTTCCCCTGCCCGAATAGCGCGCCGAAGGCGCCGGGCATCGACAGGCCGCCCGGGCGGTCTGGCGATTTGGTTGATCTTGGGCTGAGGTCTGAGCGAGGAGGGGTTTGGCTGGGATAAAGCGCACCCGCTCAATCGTTGGATCGCCAGCCCACGGCCTGTCGATGCCCGGCTTGCGTTTCGGCCCGGAGGCAAACCGTATTGCTGGCGCCCAGTTTCAAGCTGATCTCATCACGATCTAAAAGGCTTCACACCCCCCGGATCAGTTCGGCGATCTCAGCCGCCACCGGTTCGGCATGGGTGATCGGCACCATATGTCCAGCCCCCGGGACCACCGCGCGGCGGGTGTCCCGGATACCGTCTTCCAACCGATCTAGAATCTCCGAAATCACCGAGGGCGAGGCGCCGCCAGACAGAAGCAAGGTTGGCATTGTAACGGCCTCTAACCGGGTCAGGAGCCGCGCCCGGTCCTCATGCAGCGCCGGGTCGCTGGCGCGGATCAGCCGGATGCGCTCGGCCATATAGCGCTGCTGCGCGGCGGGCATATCGGCAAACGCCGTGCCGCCGCCCCAGAGGTCGAGGAAATGTGCTGCGGCCTCCGGCCACGCGCCCCGATCAAGCGCCGGTCCCATCTCAGTCAGCGCCGCGCGCGCCGCCACTTCCCCCGGGCGCCCTTTGGCGGCGGCGAAAAGGACGGGCTCGATCAGCGTAAGAGTTTTGACCCGATCCAGATGGGTCTGTGCAAGCCGCAGTGCCACGGTGGCCCCGAAGCTGTGGCCGATCAGGTGGAAGGGCGCGTCTGGCAGGATCCGCTCCACAGCGTCCGTCGCCTGATCATGGTAATCCTGGCGAACATCCCAATCGGGCGCGCGGCCATGGCCAATCATGTCAGGCGCGATCAGTGTCAGATGATCCGACAACGCCTCGGCCACGCCAGCCCATGCGCTTGACCGGCCCAAGGAGCAATGGAGGAGGAGCGCGGTCTCAGACCCCTGCCCCCACTGCCGAACCCAATCCCTCAAAGCTTCCCGGCGAGGTAAAGGTCGAGGTCTTCCAGCCGGTCCTGGCCCCAGAAATGCGCGTCCCTATCGACGATGAAGAACGGTGCGCCGAAGGCCCCGGCATTGACCGCATCTTCCAGGTTGCGAGCATATTCCTCCGCCCCCGCCAAAAGCCCGCTATCGGCCAGGCCCGGGTCGAACCCGGCTTCTTCCAGCGCCTCCCGGATCACATCGTCTTCGGCGATGTTCTTCTCATCCGCCCAGACCCGGCGCGTGATCGCATGGATCAACCCACCCATATCTCCACCAGCCTTCTGCGCGGCGATAATCGCGTAGGACGCGGGCGCCGGATTGGTGGGCCAAAAGGCGGGCTGCACGTTCAACGGCATCCCTAGCTTCTTCGACGTCCGCGCGAGGTCTTGCAGCCGATAAGCCTGGCGCGAGGGGTGGCGGTCTTTCGGCGGTGTGCCCCCGGTCCGCGCGAACAGCGCCATGATGTCGAGCGGCTTATAGGTCACGGCCGCGCCATGGCGTTTCGCGATCTCCTCAAACCGGAGGCCAGTGAGGTAGGTGAAGGGCGAGATTGTCGCGAAATAGAAGTCGATATGGGCCATGTGCCTCCCCCGCTGGTTTAAGCTTTGCGCGGAGCCTAGACCGATGTTAGGGGGTGTCAACGCCCGCGGGGACGGGCCGCGATAAGAGGGACAAAGCTGCCATGTCTGCCACCGACCCGAAACTGATTTCCGGGAATGCAAACCGACCGCTGGCGGACGCCATCGCCCGGCGGATGTCCATGCACCGGGGGATGCAGATCGGGCTGGTCGATGCGCGGGTGGAGCGGTTCAACGATCAAGAGATCTTCGTCGAAGTGTTCGAGAACGTGCGCGGCGAGGATATGTTCATCATCCAGTCGACCTCAAAACCGGCCAATGACAATCTGATGGAGCTTCTGATCATGGCCGATGCGCTGCGCCGATCCTCGGCCAGCCGGATCACCGCCGTGATCCCCTATTTCGGCTATGCCCGCCAAGACCGGCGCACCAAGGCGCGGACACCGATCTCGGCCAAGCTGGTCTCAAACATGATCGCCAAAGGCGGGATCGAGCGGGTGTTGACCATGGATCTGCACGCCGCACAGATCCAAGGCTTCTTCGATATCCCCGTGGACAACCTCTATGCCTCGCCGATCTTCGCGCTCGATATCTTGCACCAATTCAAGGGCAAGGTGGATGATGTGATGGTGGTCTCCCCCGATGTGGGCGGCGTCGGCCGGGCGCGGGAGCTGGCGCAGCGGATCGGCGCGCCGCTCTCGATTGTCGATAAACGGCGGGAGAAGGCGGGTGAAGTGGCTGAGATGACCGTGATTGGTGATGTCAAAGGCAAGAAATGCCTGATCGTGGACGATATCTGTGACACGGCCGGCACGCTCTGCAAAGCCGCTGAGGTTTTGATGGAGCATGGCGCGACGGAGGTCCATTCCTACATCACCCATGGGGTCATGTCGGGGCCCGCCGTGAACCGGGTGTCGAAATCGGTGATGAAGAGCCTGGTGATTACCGACACAATTGCACCGACCGAGGATATGGAAGGCTGCAAGAACATCCGCATCATCCCGACCGCGCCGATGTTTGCCCAGGCGATCCTAAATATCTGGAACGGGACCAGCGTGTCATCGCTGTTTGAGGCGGCGTCGCTGGTGCAGATTTATGAGGGGCTCTACCCGAAAGGCATGTGGGGCCGGTGAAGGATGGGCAGCGGAGGTTTGGACCTCGGTCACCCGGTTCTAATATAGCTCCCACTCATCGGAATCGCGGATTTCTCCAATCGCCATCCAATCCGCGCGGACCCGGGCGATCCGGCTGTCGCCCCAGGTGCGAAAGACCAAATCGAAGCCTTTCAGTTTGATATCTTCAGCCCTCAAATCCGCGCGCTGATTTGTCTTGCCATCGGTATCCCACATGGTCAGACCAACCTGCACCATTGGCAAGGTCTTGAATTCCTCAGAGAACGTTACGGGAAACCGAGCTTCGCGCGGGCCGTCGCCGGTCCACATCTGACCGCCCTCTTCGAAATCGGCAAACACACGGGTGCCTTGGTCAATCCCGATCAGATGGTTTTTCAGCTTCTTCACGTCCCCACTCTCACCGCTGTCCCATCGGCATCCCGCATCTTATCCAGACCAAGATGGATAAAAAATGGTGAAAATGGGCGCATTTCAAGAGAAACACCGCCGGAAAAGTCCAGCGTTGGCCCCCTAGCGGGGGTTGTCGGAATAGAAGACAGCCTAGCGCGGGGCTCAGACGGAGGCTTGATCGCGAAGCGCCATCAGATCGGCGACCTGTTTGGTGGCGAGATCGGCGGCGGGACCCTCAGCTGCGTCACGCTTGGCCTCAGCCTCGGCGATCAGCTCACCAATCCAATCGGCGGTCACCTCATCCAAAGGCACGGCGCGTTCGGCCAGGATCGTCGTCGCGGGGCCTGAGACATCGGCAAAGCCACCGGTGACCGCAAATTGCATCGGGCCGCTCGCGGCGTCCGCAGTGACCACGCCTGGGCGCAGCGTCGTGATCGTCGGCGCGTGATCAGCCATGGCGGTCATATCACCATCGGCACCGGGGATTTGCACCGCGCTTGCCTCGACCGAGGCCAAACGGCGTTCGGGCGAGACCAGATCGAATTGCATCATATCGGCCATCTTGGCCCTCCCTTAGGCCGCTTCTGCGGCCATACGTTCGGCCTTGGCGACTACATCGTCGATATCACCGACCATGTAGAAGGCGGCCTCGGGCAGATGATCGTATTCGCCGGCCACAACCGCCTTGAAAGACGCGATGGTTTTCTCCAGCGGGACCTGAACGCCGTCGGTGCCGGTGAAGACCTTGGCGACGTCAAAGGGCTGGCTGAGGAAACGCTGGATTTTCCGGGCGCGGGCCACGGTCAGCTTGTCTTCCTCGCTGAGTTCATCCATGCCGAGAATGGCGATGATGTCTTGCAGAGATTTATAACGTTGCAGGATGCCCTGGACGTCACGCGCGACATTGTAGTGCTCTTCCCCCACGACCTGCGGATCGAGAATCCGAGACGTCGAGTCGAGCGGGTCCACCGCGGGATAAATCCCAAGCTCGGAGATTGCGCGGCTGAGAACGGTCGTTGCGTCCAAGTGCGCAAAGGACGTCGCCGGCGCCGGGTCGGTCAGGTCATCCGCAGGCACGTAGATCGCCTGCACCGAGGTGATCGAGCCTGCTTTGGTCGAGGTGATGCGTTCCTGCATCGCGCCCATATCGGTGGCGAGCGTCGGCTGATACCCCACAGCGGACGGGATCCGGCCCAGAAGCGCCGAGACCTCAGAGCCCGCTTGGCTGAAGCGGAAGATGTTGTCGACGAAGAACAGAACGTCCGTGCCGGAGCTGTCCCGGAACTGCTCAGCGAGCGTCAGACCAGTCAGCGCCACACGCATCCGGGCCCCCGGAGGTTCGTTCATCTGACCATAAACCAGCGCCACTTTGGACTCTTCGAGATTGTCAGGGTTGATCACCCCGCCTTCGATCATCTCATAGAAGAGGTCATTGCCTTCCCGGGTCCGCTCACCCACGCCCGCGAAGACCGAGAAGCCCGAGTGCACTTTGGCGATATTGTTGATAAGCTCCTGAATAAGAACGGTTTTACCAACACCCGCGCCGCCAAAGAGGCCGATCTTCCCGCCTTTCGAATAGGGCGCCAGAAGGTCCACAACCTTGATGCCGGTTTCCAGGATTTCCGCCTCGGTCGCCTGATCGGCAAATTCCGGGGCGGGCTGGTGGATGCCGCGGCTTTCCTCGGCCACAACCGGGCCTTTTTCGTCAACAGGTTCGCCAACCACGTTCAGGATGCGACCCAGGGTGGCAGGCCCCACGGGCACGGTGATCGGGCCGTCGGTATCCGTCACCTCTTGGCCGCGCACCAGACCTTCGGAGGCGTCCATCGCGATGGTCCGCACGGTGTTTTCACCCAAGTGCTGCGCGACCTCCAAGACCAGGGTCTTGCCGTTATTGTCGGTTGTCAGCGCGTTCAGAATCTCCGGCAGGTGATCTTCGAACTGCACGTCCACGACGGCGCCGATGACTTGGGTCACTTTGCCTTTTGCATTTGCCATAGGATTGTCTCCAGCGTTGTCGTTAGAGCGCCTCGGCGCCCGAAATAATCTCAATCAGCTCATTGGTGATGACGGCCTGACGGGAGCGGTTGAACTCGATGGTCAGCTTGTCGATCATCTCACCCGCGTTGCGCGTGGCGTTGTCCATCGCGGTCATCCGTGCGCCTTGCTCAGACGCCGCATTTTCCAGAAGCGCGGTGAAGATTTGTGTCGCCACGCCCCGCGGCAGCAGATCTTCCAGCACCGCCTCTTCCGAGGGCTCATAGTCGTAAAGCGTGCCGCCCTCGTCTTCGGACGCCTCGAACACCGCCGGGATCACCTGCTGTTCGGTCGGAACTTGGGCGATAACGGACTCGAAGCGGTTGTAGAAGATCGTGGCAACGTCGAACTCTTCGCCGTCGAAGCGGCCCAAGACATCCGATGCGATGTCCGCCGCGTTGGCATAGCCGATGCGCTTCACATCGCTCAGGTCGATATGGGCGATCATTTGGTCTTCATAATCGCGCTTCAACTGCTCCCGCCCCTTCTTACCGACGGTCAAGATCTTCAAGCTCTTGCCTTCGGCCAGAAGGGTTTGGGCTTTAGTCCGCGCCAAGCGCACAATCGACGAGTTGAAGCCGCCGCACAGCCCGCGTTCGGAGGTCATGACCACCAGCAGATGGATCTGGTCCGAGCCGGTGCCCGACAGAAGCTTCGGCGCGCCTTCGGCATCGCCGACCGACGCCGCCAGCCCGCCCATCACGTCATTCATCTTCTCGGCATAAGGGCGCGCCATCTCCGCCGCTTCCTGCGCGCGGCGCAGTTTGGCGGCGGCGACCATCTGCATCGCCTTGGTGATCTTGCGGGTCGATTTGACCGACTCGATCCGGTTTTTCAGGTCCTTGAGACTTGGCATGTCTATGACCCCCTGCAGGACGCGTGAGCGTCGTTGTAGCCTTGCGCGACCGCATCATGGAGATCGACGCTGCGCGCTTGGAGAACGGCCCCGAGCATCGCAAATCGGGATTGGATAGCCGCGAACTGATCTGCGACCCCGTCCGTCATGCAGGCGCAATACGCGCTTTCTTCCAGTTGTCCGGCGCAGGGGTCGCCGACATACGAGACGTAGTTGGCTTGGACATAGGGCGCCCTAATGACCCCCCAGAAGGCCGCCATGAGAAGCGAAGCGCTTCCTAGAACCCCGATGAGTATGGCAAACAGCACAGAGGGCCTCATGCAAAGTCTTTGGCGTATTCGTCCAGCGCGGCGCGGATCTTATCCTCGGCCTCGCCTTTCACCTTCGGGTCTTCATTGGTGATGTAGTCCAGAAGATCGGTGTGTTTGCCGCGCAGATGGGTCAGAAGCCCCTGCTCAAACCGGCCCACATCGCCCACCGGGATATTGTCCAGATAGCCCTGCACGCCCGCGAAGATCACACAGACGATCTCAGCATTGGTCAGCGGCGAATATTGCGGCTGTTTCATCACCTCCGTCAGGCGTGCGCCCCGGTTCAAAAGCCGCTGCGTCGCCGCGTCGAGGTCGGAGCCGAATTGCGCGAAGGCCGCCATTTCACGGTATTGCGCCAGTTCCAGCTTCACCGGGCCCGCGACCGATTTCATCGCGTCGGTTTGGGCGGAGGAGCCCACGCGGCTCACGCTGAGACCGGTGTTCACCGCCGGGCGGATGCCTTGGAAGAACAGCTCGGTTTCCAGGAAGATCTGGCCATCGGTGATCGAGATCACATTGGTCGGGATAAAGGCCGAGACGTCGCCGCCTTGGGTTTCAATGATCGGCAGCGCGGTCAGCGACCCGGCGCCGTGATCCTCATTCAGCTTCGCAGAGCGCTCCAACAGGCGGGAGTGCAGATAGAAGACGTCACCCGGATACGCTTCCCGCCCCGGCGGGCGGCGCAGCAGCAGGGACATCTGACGATAGGCCACCGCCTGTTTCGACAGATCGTCATAGATGATCAGCGCGTGTTTTCCGTTGTCGCGGAAATACTCGGCCATGGCGGTCGCGGCATAAGGCGCCAGGAACTGCATCGGCGCGGGGTCCGACGCGGTGGCGGCCACAATCACCGAATACTCGATCGCACCGGATTCTTCGAGCTTCTTCACAAGCTGCGCAACGGTGGAGCGCTTTTGGCCCACAGCGACATAGACGCAGTAGAGCTTCTTCGCCTCATCATCGCCCGCGGCGTCGTTATAGCTTTTCTGGTTCAGGATCGTGTCGAGCGCCACGGCGGTTTTGCCGGTCTGACGGTCGCCGATGATCAATTCGCGCTGGCCCCGGCCAATCGGGATCATCGCGTCGACAGCTTTCAGGCCCGTCGCCATCGGCTCATGCACCGATTTCCGTGGGATGATGCCGGGCGCTTTCACATCCGCAACCCGGCGTTCAGAGGCTTGAATGGCGCCTTTGCCGTCGAGCGGGTTGCCAAGCGCATCGACGACGCGGCCCAGAAGCCCCTCCCCCGCCGGCACGTCCACAATTGCGTTTGTGCGCTTAACGGTGTCGCCTTCCTTGATGTCCCGGTCGGTGCCGAAAATCACCACGCCGACATTGTCGGTTTCCAGGTTCAGCGCCATGCCGCGGATGCCGCCGGGGAATTCCACCATCTCGCCGGCCTGGATATTGTCGAGGCCATAGACCCGGGCAATCCCGTCGCCGACGCTGAGCACGCGGCCTACTTCGGCCACTTCGGCATCCTGACCAAAATTCTTGATCTGCTCTTTCAGGATCGCGGAAATCTCTGCAGCTTCGATCGCCATTTATCCGACCTCTTTCATGGAATTTTGCAGGGCGTTGAGCTTCGAGCGGACCGAGCTGTCGATCATTTTCGAGCCAACTTTGACAACAAGACCGCCGATGAGGCTTTCATCGACGGTCGCATTCAGGTTCACTTGCTTGCCGACAGAGGCTTTCAGCGCTTGGGCAAGCTTGTCGGATTGGGCTTGGGTGAGCGGCTTGGCCGATGTCACATCCACCGTCACTTCGCCCTTATGGTCTGCGATTTTCTCGCGGAGCGCGCGCAGAAGCGCAGGCAGCACAAAGAGGCGGCGCTTGGCGGCCATCAGCTTCAGCGTATTCGCGGTCATCGGGCCGAGGTTCATGGCGGTGGCCACCGCCCCAATCGCCGCTGCAGATTCCTCGCGGCCATAGATGGGGGAGCTGATCATGTCTTGCAGATCGGCGCTGCCCTGAATGGCGCCTTCCAGGGCCGCGACATCGCCTTCCAGAGCGTCGAGCGCCTTTGCTTCGGTGGCCAGTTCAAACAATGCGGTCGCGTAGCGCGCGGCAATGCCGGTCGAGATCGAAGCAGGTTCGGACACGTCCACCCTTTCAGTATTTCGGCCCGGCGCCGCGCGAGGGTCGCGTCCGGGCTGTTCGCGTCTTGGCCGGGCGCGTGTCCCAAAGCCATTCCCCAAAATCGCGCTTCATCTAGCAGAGGGGGTGACGTGCTGCAACCGCCCTGGCATGGGCGTTGAAGCCGCGCTATGTCTTTGTTTTCAAGGCGTTGCCCGCGGCGTCATTCAGTGCGACGCTTTGAAGCTCGCAGAGATAGGGCATTTCTATCGGAAATTCGGCGATTCTGGACGGTCGCGTGCATCTTTCACCACCCGTAGGGCGGGACTTGTCCCGCCGCGCGAAAACGATCCAATGCCGGGCGGCGGCGGGACAAGTCCCGCCCTACGCGGCTTGAGCGCCGCCTCGTCGAACCACCGTCCGTCTACGCCCCCTGCCCGAATAGCGCCGAAGGCGCCGGGCATCGCCAGACCGTCCCGCGGGCTGGCGATTGGGCTAAGCCAGGTTCTCAGATTGGATTGAGGATGTGTTTGGTTGCCATAAAGCGCGCCGAACAAAGCTTCGATCGCCATCCCCCGGTCTGGCGCTGCCCGGCTTCCCGTTGCTTTCATTGGCAAAGTCGGACCGGCCCTGCCGCCAATTACTCGGCGCCTCCGACCCGACCCGAAATCCCCGCGGGCTTCGGAACCCCCTCCAAGACCCGCAACGGTCGGCGCACCCGTTCGGCCAAACCAGGCCTTGTCGGCGCATAGACCTGCTTGGACGCCTCAACCAGGATCACCCCGCCTGCGTAATAGGACGAGAGTTTGCGTCCCAGCTTCTCCACCATCTCCGCCGATTTCAGGATCGCGCGACGGTGGCTTGGCGGCGCAAACAGCGCGGCGCTGTGGCGTTCCGGCACAAAATCATGGCGCTTCAACTGTGCCTCCAACTGGCTAAGCGTATAGGGGCGGCCAAAGCCAAAGGGCGTGGCATCCCGCCTGGCCCACATGCCGGAGCGGTTCGGCACGATGAAAAGCGCCCGACCGCCGGGGCCCAGAACCCGCGCGCATTCCTCCAACACTGCCGATGGATGCTCAGAAGTCTCCAATCCGTGCAAACAGACGAGCTTGTCGGCGAACCCGGTTTGGATCGGCCACAACCCCTCCCGACACAGAACTGAGACATTATCGAGCCCTGAGGGCCAGGGCATCACCCCCTGCTCTGCCGGCATCAGCCCAATCACCCGGCGCGCATCGGCCAGATAGGGGCGCAAAAGCGGCACCGCGAAGCCGAAACCCAGCACCGTCTGGCCTTTCGCCTCGGGCCAGAGCGCCAGCATCTGATCGCGCACCGCCTTCTGAGCGATCCGGCCAAGCCGCGTGCGATAATAGAACTGGCGCAAGTCCAGCACATCCAGATGCATTGCAAACCCTCGGTTCCTGGGCGAGGCTTTCGCCAGCCCTGTCCATATCTAGCCTTGCGAGACCCCCCATGCCAGAGACACGCGCCGAGATTGTCACCATCCCCTGCCTGGCGGATAACTACGCCTTCCTGCTGCACGACCCAGAGACCGGTGCAACGGCAGTTGTGGATGTGCCCGAAGTGGCGCCAATTGAGGCCGCGCTGAAGGACCGGGGCTGGGCCTTGAGCGATGTCCTGATCACCCATCACCATTTCGATCATATCGAGGGGGTGGAGCCCCTTCGGGCCGCAACCGGTGCCAAGGTCTGGGGTGCGGCGGCGGATGCGCACCGGCTGCCGCAGCTTGATCATGCCCTGGCCGAAGGCGACCCCGTTCAGATCGGCGGGCTTACCGGGGCTGTCATCGACGTGCCCGGCCATACGGTCGGGCATATCGCGTTCCACTTCCCCGATGCCTCCGCCGTTTTCACCGCCGACAGTCTGATGGCCCTTGGCTGCGGACGGCTTTTCGAGGGCACCGCGGCGCAGATGTGGGAGAGTTTGCAGAAACTGGCCGCGCTGCCGCCCGAAACCCTGGTCTGTTCCGGCCATGAATACACCGCCGCCAACGCCAAATTCGCGCTCAGTATTGAACCGGGCCATGAAGCCCTTATCTCTCGCATGGCCCGGATCGACGCAGCCCGTGCCACCAACATCCCAACCGTCCCGAGTACGCTGGCAGAAGAGCTGGCCACCAACCCCTTCCTGCGCGCCAATCTCGACGCGGTCAAAATCGCGGTCGGCCTCCCCGGAGCGAGCGATGTCGAAAGCTTCGCGGAGGTCCGGGCGCGAAAAGATCGGTTCTGATCCCGCCCTTGCCCGAATTCCGGGCAGAGGCCGTCTGGCCAGGAAAAAAGGGGCGCGCGGGCAAGCATTACAGCCCGGTCACGGAATATTTGTTGAAAAATGCCTTGAAACCGTCCCGCAAAAACCGAAGCTTAATAACATGAGGCCATAGTCAGCAGGCGGCTGTCCCCTTCTGCTGCACATGAAAAGGAGCACCCCACGTGCCGTCGTTTTCGAACACCCTTGAGCAGGCCATTCACGCAGCGCTGGCGCAGGCCAATGCGCGCCGCCACGAATTGGCGACATTGGAACATCTTCTTCTGGCGCTTCTGGACGAACCGGACGCATTGAAGGTGATGAAAGCATGCAGCGTCGATATCGAAGCGCTGCGCGAAACCCTTGTGACCTTTATCGATGACGATCTCTCGACGTTGGAGACCGATGTCGAAGGCTCCGAAGCGGTGCCCACGGCCGCCTTCCAGCGCGTGATCCAGCGCGCCGCGATCCATGTGCAATCCTCGGGCCGGACCGAGGTGACCGGCGCCAATGTGCTGGTCGCGATCTTTGCCGAACGCGAGTCGAACGCCGCCTATTTCCTGCAAGAACAGGACATGACGCGCTATGACGCGGTGAATTTCATCGCCCATGGGGTTGCCAAAGACCCCTCTTATGGCGAAGCGCGACCCGTGAGCGGCGCCACCGATATGGAGGAAGAGCAGAACCAGGTGGGTGGAGGCGGCCCCGACGGTGAAGGGGAGCAGAAAGAATCCGCTCTGGCCAAATACTGCGTCGATCTGAACGCCAAGGCCGAAAGCGGCGATGTCGACCCGCTGATCGGCCGCGATCATGAGGTCGAACGCTGTATCCAAGTGCTCTGCCGCCGCCGCAAGAACAACCCGCTTTTGGTCGGGGACCCCGGCGTGGGCAAAACCGCCATCGCCGAGGGGCTGGCGCGGAAGATCGTGCAAGGTGAAACGCCCGAGGTGCTGCAAGGCGCCACGATCTATTCGCTCGACATGGGTGCGCTTCTGGCTGGCACGCGCTATCGCGGCGATTTTGAGGAGCGGTTGAAGGCCGTTGTGACGGAGTTAGAGGATCACCCCGACGCGGTGCTCTTCATTGATGAGATCCATACGGTGATCGGTGCCGGCGCAACCTCGGGCGGGGCGATGGATGCCTCGAACCTTCTAAAACCCGCGCTGCAAGGTGGCAAGCTGCGCTGCATGGGCTCGACCACCTATAAGGAGTTCCGTCAGCACTTCGAGAAGGACCGCGCGCTCAGCCGTCGGTTCCAGAAGATCGACGTGACCGAACCGTCGGTGGAAGATGCCGTGAAGATCCTGAAAGGGCTGAAACCCTATTTCGAGGATCACCACGACATCAAATACACCAATGATGCGATCAAAACCGCGGTGGAGCTGTCCGCGCGCTATATCAACGACCGGAAACTGCCGGACAAGGCCATCGATGTGATCGATGAAGCGGGCGCGGCGCAGCATTTGGTTGTGGAATCGAAACGCCGGAAGACCATTGGCGCGAAGGAGATCGAGGCTGTGGTAGCCAAGATCGCCCGCATCCCGCCGAAGAATGTCTCCAAAGACGATGCCGAGGTGCTGAAAGATCTGGAGGTGACGCTGAAGCGCGTGGTCTTCGGGCAGGATAAAGCGATTGAGGCACTGTCATCGGCGATCAAGCTGGCCCGCGCGGGCCTGCGGGAGCCGGAGAAGCCGATTGGCAACTACCTCTTCGCGGGCCCCACAGGCGTCGGCAAGACGGAGGTGGCGAAGCAATTGGCCGATACGCTCGGGGTGGAACTTCTGCGCTTCGACATGTCGGAATATATGGAGAAACACGCGGTCAGCCGGTTGATCGGCGCGCCTCCGGGTTATGTGGGCTTTGACCAGGGCGGGCTTCTGACCGATGGCGTGGATCAGCATCCGCATTGTGTGCTGCTGCTCGATGAGATCGAGAAGGCGCATCCGGATGTGTTCAACATCCTGTTGCAGATCATGGATCACGGCACGCTGACCGACCACAATGGCCGTTCGGTCGATTTCCGCAATGTGGTTCTGATCATGACCTCCAATGCGGGCGCGACCGAGCAGGCGAAAGCCGCCATCGGCTTTGGCCGGGAGCGTCGGGAAGGCGAAGATACCGCCGCGATCGAACGCACCTTCACGCCCGAATTCCGCAACCGATTGGATGCGGTGATCAGCTTTGCGCCTCTTGGCAAAGAGATCATCCTGCAAGTGGTGGAGAAATTCGTGCTGCAACTGGAAGCCCAGCTTCTGGACCGGAATGTCACGATTGAGCTGACCCGCCCCGCGGCGGAATGGCTGGCGGACAAAGGCTATGACGACAAGATGGGCGCCCGGCCCCTTGGCCGCGTGATCCAAGAGCATATCAAGAAGCCGCTCGCCGAAGAACTGCTCTTCGGCAAGCTTGCCAAAGGCGGCAATGTGAAGGTTGGCGTCAAGGAAGGCGAGATCGACCTGCGCATTGAAGAGCCGGGTAGCCCGCGGCTCTCCTCGAAGAAAAAGCCACCGCTTCTGACGGCGGAATGAGCCGAGGCTTTATAGCATCTACGGCGGCCCTGATCGGGGCCGCCGTTTTTGCATTGGGCGCTGCGGCAGAAGATGCGCCGTCCCTCCAATTCCCGGTCCTCTGCGAGTTGGGAGACACCTGCTTCATCCAGCAAACCATGGACCGTGACGCTGGCCCCGGCGCCCGGGATTTCACCTGCGGGCCAATGAGTTACGATGGCCATAGCGGCACCGATATCCGCCTGCCCGACCGCGCCGCGATGGAAGAGGGCTGGACCGTCGTCGCCGCTGCGCCCGGCCGGGTGCGGGGCACCCGCGACGGCGTGCCCGATTTTGGGTTAGCCGCGATGCCGGAAGGACAAGATTGCGGGAATGGCGTCGCGATCACCCATGACGGCGGGTGGGAGACGCAGTATTGCCACCTCCGCCAGGGCAGCGTCCGCGTGGCCGAGGGCGATATCGTTGAGGCCGGAGCGCCCCTGGGCGAGATCGGGTTTTCGGGTCGGACCGAGTTTCCGCATCTTCACATCACCCTCCGCCGGGATGGGGAGGAGGTTGACCCGTTCGATCCATCCGATGCCGCGACTTGCGGCGCGGGCGCTAACGCGCTCTGGGCCGAGGCTGTTCCTTTGCAACCAGGCGGGTTCCTGGCTGCCGGGTTCAGCGACGGGATCCCCGATTTCGACGCAATCAAAGCGGGCGTGGCTGACGCGCCGATGCTGATGAACAGCGCGCCGGCCTTGGTGTTTTGGGCCAATCTTTTCAGCGGGCGCGCAGGCGATGAGGTGCAGCTTCGGATCGTGGGGCCGGATGGCAGCGTCTTTCACGAACATACCGTTGCGTTGGAGCGGACCCAAGCTGAGCTTTTCCGCGCCTCGGGCCGTCGGACGCCCAACCAGGGCTGGCCGCGCGGGGTGTATACGGGCGAGGCCACGCTGTCGCGGGATGGCGAGGTGGTGGACCGGATCGCAGCAGAGGTGACGCTGAACTAGGCGGAGATGAGATCGGGCCAAGGCAGGCGTCGACCGGCTCAGATCGGTCCCAAGCACAACACAAGCCGGGCGTCGACAGGCCGAGGGCTGGCGATCCAACATCTGAACTGCGGTGCTTTATGGCAGCCAAGCTCCTCCTCGCTCCGATCTCAGCTCCAGGATCAACCCAATCGCCAGACCGCCCGGGCGGCCCCTCTCGGCAGATTTTCTACGAAAATCGCCTGTCAGCAACGTGTCGATGCCCGGCGCCTTCGGCGCTATTCGGGCAGGAGTCTAGAATGGTGGTTGTTCGGTGAGGTTCCCGCTCACAGGCAGCGGCGCATCTACCCAAGGGGATCAGGCGTCAACGCTCCGTCAGCTTCAACTCGATCCGGCGGTTCTGGGCCCTGGCCTCGGGCGTATCAGCAGGGTTGATCGGGCGGTACTCGCCAAACCCCGTGGCCGCCAAACGGCGCGGGGGAATGCCAAGGTTTTCAGACATATAGAGCACAACCGACAGGGCGCGCGCCTGGCTCAACTCCCAGTTATTGGCAAACTGACCAAAACCCGACAGCGGCTGATCATCCGTATGGCCATCGACGCGGATGATCCAATCGATGCTGTCGGGGATCTCATCAGCAACCTCAGAGAGAAGCGCCGCCACATTGGCGATCTGCGCGCGGCCTTCGGGCGACAGATCGGCAGAGGCCGGGGCAAACAGCACCTCGGAGGAAAACACAAACCGGTCGCCTTCGATGCGGACCCCATCGCGGCCTTCCAGAAGATCGCGGAGCCGCCCGAAGAACTCCGATTGATAGCGCTCCAACCGCTCGGCCTCTGTGGCCAACCGCGCGGCTTCCTCGGCCAGGCGCTCCGCCTCTGCCGCTTCGAGCGCAGCGCGGGCGCTTTCCTCCGCCGCTAGCTGCGCCAAAGCGGTGTTGAGCTGCGCGCCCAAGGTCGCGATTTGCACCTCGGCCTCCGCATCCCTTGCGGCAGAGGCATCAAGCAGATTCTGAAGCCCGCCAAGCTGCGCCCGAAGCGCCGCGATCTGCTCGTTCAACGCGGCGATCTGGCGTTGGCTTTCGGCAGAGGCGGCCTCGGCACTTTGCAATTCCAGATTGGCTTGGGCGAGCAAAGCCGCGCGCTGTTCTGCCTCGGTCAATTGGCTGTCGAGATTGGCTTCGGCCAAACGTTGCGCGGCCAAGGCCGCTGCCAAGGCCTCTTCCAACTCCTCCGCCGATCCGGCTTGGATGTCGGCCTCTGCCAAGGCGGCAGCCAGCCGTTCGGCCAAATCCTCCCGCGCGACATTCGCAGCGGCCAGGAGCGTCAGCGTATCCTCCGCCTCTTGCCGCCGCGCCTCCAGCGCCAGTGACATCGCGGTGAGTTCTGCATCCGCATCTTCCAGGCGTTGGCGCAGCGCCTCAGCCGCAGCCGCCTCAGCCAAACGCGCAGCCTCTTCTTGCGAAATCGCCGTCGCCGCCTCGGCGAGGCGTAGGCGGAGCGCTTCGGCCGCCGCTGCTTCGGCCAAACGCGCCTGTTCCTCCGCGCTCAGATCGGCCT
>JANQNZ010000006.1 GCA_028279315.1 Rhodophyticola sp.
ACAAGATCCGCAACCATTTTGGCCTGGGGCGTGTGGCCCAGGCCGCCGCCTTGGCCGCGTTGGGGGATCAGCGCTATCTGATGGACACCATCGCAAAAATCGCCGCGTCCCGCGACCGGATCGGCGCCATCGCGCGCGCCAACGGCCTGACGCCTCTGCCATCGGCCACCAATTTCGTCACGGTTGATTGCGGCAAAGACGGCGATTATGCCCGCGCGGTTCTGGCCGGGCTGGTGGCAAAAGGTATCTTTGTGCGCATGCCGTTTACGCCGCCGCAGGACCGCTGCATTCGGATATCTTGTGGAACTGAGGCGGATTTGGACCTTTTGGCGGAGGTCTTGCCGGAAGTGCTCGCGCAGATCAGTCAGGGGCGTCAGGACGGATAGAGGGGCGCAAGCCGAGCAGCGACAGGCCGTGGGCTGGCGATCCAACGGTTGAATGGCAGCGCTTTATCCGAGCCAAGTACATCCTCGTTCTGGCCTTAGCACCCAGACTCAGCCCAATGGCCAGACCGCCCGCGCGGCCTGTCGATGCCCGGCGCCTTCGGCTTGATTCCGGGTGGGGGATGTAGAACTGCGGTGGTTCGGCGATAAGGCGGACCTCTTAGCGGGCTGCTTACAATCTGGCGCTGCCGGACCTAGACCCCGCCCGTGCCGAGTTTCAGGCCGTCAAGCCCCCGCTCCCCGAAATCACCTCCACCGCCGCGCCCAAACCGCCCGGGTCATGGGGGATTTGCAAGGCCTTCATCCCCGCCTCGATACTGCCCAACACCCCCAGAACCATCTGCGCATTCACATGGCCCATATGCCCGATGCGGAAGAAATCCTCGGGCCGGTCATCCATGCCCAAAGGGACGCCCAAGGTGATGCCCGCCTCGGCGATCATCCAATCCCTCAGCCGCGCGCCATTGCCGCCACCCATATCGACTGTCGTCACCGAATGGCTGCGCGTCTCGCGCTCGGCGATGTTGAGCTTCAACTCACCGCCCTGCCCCCAGGTGTCAAACGCCGCCCAAATCGCGCGGGCAAGTGTCGCGTGGCGCGACCAAACATTCTCCAACCCCTCTTCCTTCAGGATCATGTCCAGCGCCACGCGCAGGCCATAAAGGTGATGGGTCGGTGCAGTGCCGCAGAAATAGCGATAGAAGATCTCCGGCTCCACCCGCGGGCGCCAATCCCAATAAGGCGTCACCAGATCGGCCTGATCCCGCGCCCGATCCGCTTTGTCGGAGAAATAGACAAAACTCATGCCGGGCGGCGTCATCAGGCCTTTCTGGCTGCCGGTCACCATCAGATCGACACCCCACTCGTCCATGAAGAACGCGTCGCAACCGAGGCAGGCGATATTGTCGGAGCAAAGCAGCGCCGGATGCCCCGCCGCATCAAGCGTCTGGCGCAAGGCCAGGATGTCATTCTTGACCGAGGTGGAGGTATCGACCTGCACCGCCAGAACCGCCTTGATCCGATGCTCGGTATCGGCGGCCAGGGCCTCGGCCACCTGCGCCATCTCGATATCCGAGGTCAGGCCAAAATCGATCACTTGCGTCTCAACACCCAAAGCGGTCGCCATATCGCCCCAGCCAATGCAGAAGCGGCCTGTTCCCAGAACCAGGATCTTGTCGCCGCGGCTGAGCGTGTTGGTCAGCGCCGCCTCCCACGCGCCATGGCCATTGGAGATATACATCGCCACGTCATGGGATGTCCGCGCGACGGCCTTCAGATCGGGCACCAGGCCATGGACCATCTCGACCAATTCACCGGTATAGATATTCGGCGCCGCGCGGTGCATGGCTTGCAGCACCCGGTCGGGCATGACAGAGGGGCCGGGAATGGCAAGGTAATGGCGGCCGTGCGCAAGGCTCATGATCGGGACTCCTTTCGCGGATGCGGTAGGGGTAGATTGCGTCTGGCGCAGGGTCAATTGCGGCGCATACCCTTGGCAAGGGCCTGGTCATGATTAGCTGTGAAGCGAGATATCAGGAGGTGTGATATGGCAGCGGATCGAACGGTGCTGAGGATCGGTGGCGCGGATCGGGAGCATTTCCTGCATGGGCTTGTCACCAATGACCTAAAACCCGAGGGCGCGGGGCTGACCTATGCCGCGCTCCTGACGCCCCAAGGCAAATACCTTGCCGATTTCTTCCTGCTCAATCGCGGCGAGGAGGTCCTTCTGGATGTGAAGTCCGAGATCGCGCCTGCGCTCGCGCAGCGTTTGACCATGTACAAGCTCCGCGCTGATGTTGTGATCGAAGACAGCGGCTTGGCGGTGACCCGAGGCCTGGGTGAGCCGCCCGAAGGTGCCTGGCCCGATCCGCGGCATGAGGCGCTTGGCTGGCGCGGATATGGGATTGAGGCCGCAGGCGACGATGCGGTTGATTGGGATGCGCTCCGCGTCACCCATGGCATTCCAGAAACCGGTATCGAGCTGATTCCAAATGAGAGTTTCATTCTGGAAATGGGGTTCGACCGGCTCCATGGCGTCGATCACAAGAAAGGCTGTTATGTGGGCCAAGAGGTGACGGCGCGGATGAAGCACAAGACCGAACTTCGGAAAGGTCTGGCCGTGGTTGATATTGAGGGCGAGGCTCCGGTCGGGACGGAGATCCTGGCCGGCGATCGGGCGGCGGGGACGCTGTTCACTCAAAATGGTGGACAAGCGCTGGCTTATTTGCGCTTTGACCGAGCCGGTGGAGAGATGACCGCAGGCGGGGCACGGGTGATCTGGCCCGGGGCCGCGGCCTGACAAGGGGGGCCGTTTTCTTCGAAGAAAACGGGACGGAATTTTGCAAAATTCCGGGTCCCCCCGGTCGGCGGGGCGCGGATCGTCCGGGACATTTCCTGCGGCAGGGGTCGGGACGCCTCCGGCGGGCGTATTTATGGGAAAGATGAAGGGCGAGGGCCGTGTTGGGAAACCCCCAGTGGAGGTTTCAAGGGCCGCGCGGGCGGAGCCCTGGTTTTGGCTGCCTTGGCGAAGGTCGATGCGTCTTGGCATCCCGCGTCAGATCAACAGGGAAGCCGCTCCTTCATGCTTCAAAAGCGCAACCTTGGTCTCCACCCCGCCCGCGCCGGAGAACCCCGTCAGGCCTTTCGCCCCCATCACCCGATGACAGGGGATCAGGATGGGGATCGGATTGCCGCCACAGGCCTGGCCGACAGCCTGCGCGGTTTCGCCCAGATCGACGGCGATCTCGCCATAGGTGCGGGTGTAGCCAAACGGGATGGCCGAGATCGCGTTACACACCGCGATCTGAAAGTCTGAGCCCTTCGGGGCAAGCGGCACGGTGAAGTCTGTCAACTCGCCTGCAAAATAGGCCTCCACCTCCACCACCGCTTGGCGCAGAACCGGTATCTCCGCCGCCTCCGCCGTCTTCCCCCACCGGACCGCAGTGATCGCGCCCGCCTCCTCGGTCAGGGTCAGCCAGCCAACGGGCGTCTCGACACTGGCTTGGCTCATCACTCTGACGCCTCCCCAATCTTGTCTTGAGTCTTGGTATCGAAATCGCTGGCATCGTGGCGTTCGTGAAGCTGCATCTCGGGCTCCCCAAAGCTGCGGTTCACCATCCGGCCGCGCTGCACGGCAGGCCGCGCGTCGATCCGTTCAGCCCAGGCCACGACATTTTCATAGCTCGCCACATCCAGAAACTCCGCCGCTCTATAAAGGCGGCCCAGAACCAATTGCCCATACCAGGCCCAAATCGCCATATCGGCAATGGTATAGGTCCCGCCCGCCATCCAGTCATGATCCGCCAGATGCCGGTTCAAGACATCAAGCTGGCGCTTGGTTTCCATGGCGAAGCGGTCAATCGGATATCGCCATTTCTCCGGCGCATAAGCGTAGAAATGGCCGAAGCCGCCGCCCAGATAAGGGGCGGAGCCCATTTGCCAGAACAGCCAAGACAGCATCTCGGGCCGATCCTTCGCCTCGGTCAGGAAGGCCCCATGTTTCTCCGCTAGATAAAGCAGGATTGCGCCGGATTCGAAGACCCGCGTTGGCGGCGTGGTGGCGTGATCCATCAGCGCGGGGATTTTCGAGTTTGGGTTCACCTCGACAAAACCGGACCCAAACTGATCGCCTTCGCCGATATCGATCAGCCAGGCGTCGTATTCGGCTTGCGAATGCCCGGCGGCGAGGAGTTCTTCCAGAAGAACCGTCACCTTCACCCCATTGGGTGTGGCCAGCGAATAAAGCTGCAGAGGGTGCTTGCCAACGGGCCGGTCCTTGTCATGGGTCGGCCCGGCGATGGGGCGGTTGATCGAGGCGAACTGGCCGCCCGAAGGCTGCTCCCATGTCCAAACGGCAGGGGGCGTATAGGTATCTGACATCGCGCTTGGTCCCTTTCATTGCCACGCGGCAAACGACTCTTGGGCCACATCATAAGTCGCGGGCGCGGGCAACCCAAGGCACAGACGCGTGTGCATCGCCGCGCGATAGGGTCCCGTGTTATGGTCCGACCCATGCCAAAAGCACCCCCGACCATTGCTGAGTATATCGCCGCCCGCCCAACCCCGGTTCGGCAGGTATTGGAGGCGCTTCAGACGCTCCTGATCGCGACCTTGCCAGAGGCGGAGGCCAAGATGGCCTGGGGCGCGCCGGTCTGGTGTAATCCCGCGGGCGAGCCCGTGATCTATCTCTATGGCGGCAAGACCCATGCGCATTTGGGCTTTGTTCAAGGTGCCGCGCTGGATGACCCCGAGGGCCTTCTGAAAGGCGCGGGCAAGACCGGGCGGCATGTGAAGCTGGTGCCGGGCAAGCCATGGTCCGAAGCTGCGCTTTGCGCCTTGATCCGCCAAGCCGTGGCTTAGCGCAGGTTTGCGATTTTGTGCGGCTTGGTGCCCAGATCGGAGCAAGTTGCGTAGACCGGGCCTTGGCCCGGCTGACAAAGGGCAGGGCTACCGGGCCAAGGCCCGGCCTACAGCCGCCATTCAAACCGAGGATCGCCCCGTGCGCGGTGTACCGATACTTATCGACCGTCCGCTTCGATCAAAGCGGAAGCAGGAATCGCGGCAGCACCCGACCAGGGATCGAGCCGGACGGAGCTGTGCCAGCGGGTATCGCCCCCAATCTCGCGTAAAACGGGGCCGCGTCCGGGTCGGACTCGATCTCCATCTCTTTGGCACCCTTCGCGCGAGCCGTTTCTGTCGCCCAGATCATCATGGCCCGCCCAAGCCCCCGGCCCATGTGACCGGGATCAATGAAGAGCTTATGCAGGCTCGCCCGATCACCTTCCATGACAACCTGCGCCATAGCGACCGGCTGGCCTTCTAGCCCGTCGATCACGGCCACATCGCTGCCTGCAAGATCACCCTCGGTCAGCGCCAGTTCCTCCCGGCACGCCTCCATAAACGCCGCGTCATAGCCCCAATGGGCCTTGGACCGCAGGGCAAGCGCCGCCAGCGCGGGCAAATCCGCCGCCTGCGCGGGCCGTATGCCAGTTGGATCAGCCAAGGGCCGCGTTGCAGCGCGCGCAGACACCGGGATGCTCATGCTGGCCCACATCCGGCAGGATCTTCCAGCAGCGCTGGCATTTCTGACCCTCGGCGCGTTCGAAGACCACGCCGACGCCTTCGACCTCGGGCAACCGGAACGCCTCCGCCGGGATCGGGTCGCCCGTCAGCACCATGCCCGACGTGATGGAGATATCGTCGAACGCCACCGATTTCAGCGCCGCCAACATCTCCGGGTCGCGGGCATGGACCACGGGCGCGGCCTCTAGGCTGGCGCCGATCACCTTGTCCTGGCGCTGGATTTCCAGCGCCGCCGTCACCACCCGCCGGGCGCGCCGGATCACGGCCCATTTCTGCGCCAATGGCTCGTCTCGCCATTCTCCGGGCGTGTCGGGGAAGTCGACCAGATGGATCGAGCTGTCGTCGCTTGGGAACCGCTCTAACCACACCTCCTCCATGGTGAAGACGAGAACCGGGGCGAGCCAAGTGGTCAGCCGGTGGAAGAGGATATCGAGCACCGTGCGCGCCGCGCGGCGGCGGCCAGTATCTCCGTCGCAATAAAGCGCGTCTTTGCGGATGTCGAAATAGAAGGCCGAAAGGTCCGTGGTGGCGAAGGTGAACACCGCCTGGAACACGCCTTGGAAGTCGTATTTCGCGTAACCCGTCCGCACCACATGATCCAACTCCGCCAACCGGTGCAGCACCCAACGTTCCAGTTCGGGCATCTCGGCGGGATCGACCCTGTCGGCCTCGGTGAAATCACCCAAGCTCCCCAACATAAACCGCATCGTGTTCCGCAACCGGCGATAGCTGTCGGCGACCCCTTTCAGGATTTCCGGCCCGATCCGCTGATCGGCGGTATAGTCGGTTTGTGCCACCCAAAGCCGCAGGATATCGGCGCCGTATTGGTCCACAACCTCTTGCGGGACAATCGTGTTGCCGATGGACTTGGACATCTTCATGCCCTTCTCATCCAGCGTGAAGCCGTGGGTCAGCACACCCCGATAGGGCGCCCGGCCTTTGGTGCCGCAGGCTTGCAGCATCGAGGAATGGAACCAGCCGCGATGCTGGTCGGTGCCTTCCAGGTAAAGGTCGGCTATCCCGTCTTCCGTCCCATCCGACCGATCACGCAGCACAAAGGCATGGGTGGAGCCGGAATCGAACCACACATCCAGGATGTCGAAGACCTGCTCATAAGCCTCCGGATCATATTCATTGCCTAGGAACCGCGCCTTGGCGCCCGGCTTATACCAGGCGTCCGCCCCTTCCTGCTCAAACGCCTCCAGCACTCGCGCGTTCACCGCCGGATCGCGCAGCAGGAAATCCGGGTCCGTGGGCGCCGCGTCTTTCTTCACGAAACAGGTCAGCGGCACACCCCAGGCGCGCTGACGGCTCAGCACCCAATCGGGCCGCGCTTCGATCATCGAATAAAGCCGGTTGCGGCCCGTTTGCGGGGTCCAGGTCACCAGCTCATCGATCGAGGTCAGCGCGCGTTCCCGGATCGTCTTGCCATAAGTATCATCGCCGCCGATCTCCTTATCGATGGCGGCAAACCATTGCGGGCGGTTAAGGCGGATGACCGGCGCTTTGGAGCGCCAGGAATGGGCGTCTGAGATCGTGAGGCGGCGGCGAGCGAGCAGCTTGCCCAGCTCCACCAGTTTGTCGATGACCGCCTTATTCGCGTTCCCCGGTTTGCCATTGGGGCGGATGATCATCTCACCCCCAAAAAACGGCAGATCGGCACGGAAGCTGGAATCGTCGAGGACGTTATAGGTCATCTCCAGCCCATGCTTCACGCCAATGGCATAGTCGTCATCGCCATGAGACGGCGCAGTGTGCACAAACCCTGTCCCGGCATCATCGGTGACATGATCGCCGGAGTAGAGCGGCACGTCGTAATCCCACTCGCCACCCGCACCCTCAGCCCCGCGCAAGGGATGGGCGCAAGTCAGCGTGGCCAGGTCCTCAGGCGCGACATCGCGCAAGCGCCGGTACATGGAGGGGTCCAACCGCATGGCGCCAAGCGCTTCGTCAGCCAAGGCGTCGGCCAGAAGATACCGTGCGCCAATCCGCGCCCAACACTCCTCAGGGCGGCCGATAACCTCATATATTCCATAAGAAATTCCCGGGCCGAAGCAGATCGCCCGGTTCTGCGGCAGGGTCCAAGGCGTGGTTGTCCAGATGATCACATCGTGATCTTTCAGCGGCCCGTCCGACGTCACCCGGAACGGCACCCAAACAGCATCCGTCTGGCGGTCGTGATATTCCACCTCCGCCTCAGCAAGCGCCGTTTTCTCCACCGGCGACCACATCACCGGTTTTGACCCCTGATAAAGCGAGCCGTTCATCATGAAGGTCATGAATTCCTCAG
>JANQNZ010000140.1 GCA_028279315.1 Rhodophyticola sp.
ATCGCCAGACCGCCCGGGCGGCCTGTCGATGCCCGGCGCCTTCGGCGCATTATTCGGGCAGAGGACAGAGAACGTCCGATGTTCTGGAAGGTCCTCGCCGAGCGACGGTCGAGCTTCGCCCAAACGCCTTTCGGCCCTACCCCCGCTCCCCCGCCTCACCCAAAACCGGCGCCAGCGGCTCGGCCTCGGCCAGAGGCACTCCAAGCGCCAAAGCCAAGGCAAACAGCCCCGCCAACAAAGCCAGCGGAGCGTGCAGGATCACGCGGCGAAGAATGACAGCACCTCTTTCGACTGCGCTTCAAGATTCTTGCGCATCTTACCAAAGGCCGCGGCCTCCAACTGGCGCACGCGCTCTTTCGACAGGCCCAGCTCATCGCCGAGACTCTCCAAGGTCCTTGGGTCTTCACGTAGTTTGCGTTCGCGGACGATGAAGCGTTCCCGATCGTTCAAAGACTGCATCGCCACGATCAACCAATCGCGCAATTGCTCGGTATCGTGCTGCGCCTCCACCAATTCGGCGGCCTGATCGCTGTCATCTTCCAGGGCGTCGATCCACTCACGCCCCTCATCCTCCACCGATTGGGTGGCGTTGAGGGAATAGTCGGACCCGGCAAGGCGCCCTTCCATCATCTCCACATCATGAAGCGGCACGCCCACTTCGGTGGCGATCAACTGGCGCAGCTGGTGTTTGTCGAGCGTCTCGCCCGCAGCCATCGCCTCCCGCTCCAATCGCGCCTGTACCCGGCGCATGTTGAAAAACAGCGACTTCTGAGAGGAGGTGGAGCCGGTGCGCACCATCGACCAATTGCGCATCACATAATCCTGGATCGAGGCTTTGATCCACCAGACCGCATAGGTCGAAAACCGCACCCCACGGTCGGGGTCGAACTTATCTGCGGCCTTCATCAGGCCCAAGCCCGCCTCTTGAATCAAATCGTTCATCGGCGCGCCGTAGCGCTTGAATTTCGCGGCCATGGAGATGGCGAGCCGCATATAAGCTGTCACCAACCGATGCAGCGCCGCCTCATCACGGTGATCGCGCCAGGCATAGGCCAGTTGCAATTCGGTTTCCGCATCCAGCAACTCGGCCCGCATGGCGCGGCGGGAAAGCGACTGGTCTCCACCCATATCTAGTGCCATAACGCACCCCCCGGGTTAGCAGTGTCTATCCGGCCGCTCCTTGCCGGATCTATTTGTGTTACGCAGCGTCCGGTCGTTTGGTTCACTCTTGGAGAAAGAAAATTGCGCCTGCACTCTTTGTCCCTGGTCATCGGTGGTGCCGCGTCGGGCAAGTCGGCCTATGCGGAGCATCTCGTGGCCGAGGGCGGGGCGGCAAAGGTCTATATCGCCACGGCGGAGGCCCATGACGCAGAGATGGCCGCGAAGATCGCCGCCCATAAGGCCGCCCGCGCAGGCCAAGGCTGGCGCACGGTTGAGGCGCCGCATGACCCCGCTGCGGTGATCGCCAAACTCGCGCCAAGTGAAGTTGCGCTTCTGGACTGTGCGACGCTCTGGCTGACCAATGTCCTGCTTGACGGGCGAAAATGGGATCTGGAGGCCGAAACGCTGATCGAGGTGATGACCGAGGCCGAGGCACCGGTGGTTGTGGTCAGCAATGAGGTCGGCCAGGGGATTGTGCCCGAAACCGCCCTTGGCCGGGACTTCTGCAATGCGCAAGGCGTGTTGAACCAGCGCCTGGCGGCCGCCGCGGGCCTTGTGGTGCAGGTGACCGCCGGGCTGCCGGTTGTCCTGAAGGGTGAGGCCTCATGGGGTTAACCCGCTGGTTCTGGGTGCGCCATGGGCCAACCCATCAAACCGCCTTTACGGGGTGGCGCGATGTGCCGGCTGACCTCTCCAATACCGGCGCCATTGCGCGGCTCAATGCGTATCTGCCCAAAGACGCTGTCGTCATCTCCTCAGACCTGACCCGGGCGGTGACAACCGCAGACATCCTCCAAGACGGGCGCACCCGCTTGCCGCATGCGTCTGAATTTCGCGAGTTCGACTTCGGCGAGTGGGACGGGCGGCATTTCTCCGACATCTCGGAAACCGACCCGGACCGCGCCCGGGCCTTCTGGGAAGACCCCGGCTCGGTTACCCCACCCGGCGGCGAAAGTTGGGACAACGTCGCCGCCCGGGCCACGCCGGTGGTGGAGAGCTTGACGGAGGCGCATGCGGGCGGCGCAATCATTGCGGTGGCCCATATCGGCACGATCATGACCCAGATCGCGGCGGCGAGCGGGCAGACGCCATCGGAGATCATTGTCTATAAGATCGAGCCTCTGTCGGTCACCTGCCTGACCCATGACAGCACCCGGGGCTGGCAGGTCGAGCGGATCAATCACCGCCCCTGATGGTGTCCATCAGGAAACGCCGTTTGACGACTGCGCCCCTGCTCCGGCCCAATGGCGCCTATGACCTACACACTCCTTATCGCTGACCGCGCTTATTCCTCCTGGTCGCTCCGCGGCTGGCTGCCCTTCGCCGCCTTCGACATCCCCGTCAAAACGCAAGTGACCCGGCTTTACGATGATCGGTTCCAACAGGATTTGGCGGGTTTCGCCCCGGCACGCACGGTGCCGGTGGCGCGAGCGCCTGAGGGTTTGCTTCTCTCCGACAGCCTTGCAATCGCTTGGCATCTGGCCGAGGCCTTTCCCGACAAGGGCCTTCTGCCCGCCGATCCCGCGCTCCGCACCCAGGCCATGAACCTCATCACCGAGATGCATGCGGGCTTTGGCCACTTGCGCGCCGCCTGCCCAATGAACCTGCGGACGGCCTGGGCGGGGTTTGAGTCGTCTGACGAGGTTCAAGCCGATCTGGCCCGTCTCGACCGGATCTGGGGGGAGGCGCTGGCCGCCTCGGGTGGCCCCTGGCTTTGCCGCACCTATTCGCTGGCCGATGTGTTCTACGCGCCTGTCGCCACCCGGATCGCGACCTATGGCCTAACGGTGACCGAGACCTGTCGCACCTATGTGGAGGCGCATCTGCACGAGCCGAATTTCCGCCGTTGGCGCGCCATGGGCCTGGTCGATGGTCCAGATCAGAGCTTCTATGAGATGGGCCTCGACCGCGCACCATTCCCCGCACCGCCAGCACTGCCCGCGCACGCAGTTGACGCAGGGCCGTCGGAGAACGCGGCCTGCCCCTATTCCGGAGGCCCCGTGACGGATTTCCTGGAGATCGAGGGCCGGGTCTTCGGCTTCTGCAATCCGTTCTGCCGCGACAAAACCGTGGCGGACCCGGAGGCCTGGCCGGAGTTTATGGCGCTCTTACGCGGGTGAGAGGCGGTCCGGGCCAAAGGCCCGGTGAAAGGTCCAGTGGACCTTTCAAGCCGCGAACGGGCGGAGCCCAGGGCAGTTGCGATACGCGCCCACATTTACGGAATCGGCAGATCTGACCGCCAGGCCTTGGACTAGGTCTTTCCCGTGCCCTTCGGGCGATTGGGGCTCTGCCCCAAACCCCGGAGGTATTTGGGAAGCAAAGATAGCGGAAACCTGAACCAAATCTTGGGTTGGTGTGACGATTGTCGGCGGGCCGCGGGGTGAACATGCTGTTGCGCCGTTAACACTTTCCTAACCTCAGACCCGTAGCGGTTAACCATGTTTGACGCTGCGCGACCCGAGACGCTCTCTCTCTGCCATACCGTGGCCTTCGAAGGGCTTCTGGCGCGGCGGGTCGAGGTGCAATGCGCGATCACACCCGGCCTGCCTGCCTTTTCTATCGTCGGCTTGCCAGACAAGGCGGTGAGCGAGGCGCGGGAACGGGTGCGGACGGCACTTTCTTCCATGGCCATTGCGCTGCCGTCAAAGCGGATCACGATCAATTTGTCCCCCGCCGATCTGCCCAAGGAGGGTTCCCATTTCGACCTGCCGATTGCCCTGGCCCTTTTGGCCGCGCTTGGCATTCTGCCGCGGGAGCGGGTGGAGGAGGCGATGGCGTTGGGTGAGCTTTCCCTCGATGGCAGCCTCGTCAGCGTCCTCGGCGCGCTTCCCGCCGCCTTGGCCGCGGGCGAGGATGGCCGCGTCCTCCTTTGCCCCGCCGGTTGCGGGGCGGAGGCGGCCTGGGTGGGCGCAACCCCGGTCTTTGCCGGGCGGTCCTTGGCCGAGTTGATCGCCCATCTAACAGACCGAACGCCTTTGCCACCGGCGACCCCCGGCGAGGTGACGTCCGAAGCCAGCCCCAAAGACTTGCGCGAGGTGCGTGGCCAGGAACGGGCCAAACGGGCCCTGGAGATCGCGGCGGCGGGGCGGCACCATTTGTTGATGGTGGGGCCGCCGGGGTCAGGCAAATCCATGTTGGCAGCACGCCTGCCCGGGCTTTTGCCACCCCTCTCCGCGGCGGAAGCGCTGGAAACCTCGATGATCCATTCCCTGGCGGGACTTCTGAGCGAAGGCGGCATCTCTCGCACTCGGCCCTTTCGCGCGCCGCATCATACGGCTTCCATGGCCGCAATTGTGGGCGGCGGGCGCGGGGCGAAACCGGGGGAGATCAGTCTGGCCCATAACGGCGTGCTGTTCCTGGATGAGTTCCCGGAATACCCCCGCGCGGTTTTGGAGACCCTGCGCCAACCCATCGAAACCGGCGATGTGGTGGTGGCGCGCGCCAATGCCCATGTGACCTATCCCTGCCGCTTCCTTCTGGTGGCCGCCGCCAATCCCTGCCGCTGCGGCCATCTTTATGACGCCGATCAGGCTTGTGGCAGGGCGCCGCTTTGCGGCGAGGATTATTTGGGCAAGATTTCCGGCCCGCTGATGGATCGGTTCGATCTGCGGCTGGAGGTGCCGCCCGTTGGCTACGCCGATCTGGACCTACCGCCTTCGGGCGATGACAGCGCGACGGTTGCCGCCCGGATTGCCGAGGCGCGCGACCGGCAAGCGGCTCGCTTCGCTGCGTTGGATGTCCCCGCCCGCGCCAATGCGGATGCCGAGGGGGCGCTTTTGGACGAGATCGCGACACCTGACCCCGACGGCAAAGCGCTCCTGGCCAAAGCAGCGGATCGGTTCAACCTATCGGCGCGGGGCTATCACCGCATTCGCCGGGTCGCCCGCACAATTGCCGATCTTGAACGGGTTGACGAAATTGGCGCCCCGCAGATCGCGGAGGCGATTTCCTTCCGGTTGATTGGGGCTGGCGCGGAGGTCTGAGAGGCCAAGATCGCGCCCTGGCTTTGCTGCTTATCCCCCGGTCCGCTTCGCCTCAATCGCGGCCCAAATCTTCTCAGCGATATTCACCCCATCAAAGCGCTCCAGCTCTTGAATGCCCGTGGGCGAGGTCACGTTGATCTCGGTCAACCAGCCGCCGATCACATCGATGCCCACAAAAACCTGGCCCTTTTCGCGCAGAAGCGGGCCGATCCGGGCGCAAATCTCCAATTCCCGCTCCGTCATGCCCGATTTCTCGGGCCGTCCGCCGACATGCATGTTCGACCGCGTTTCACCCGCCGCCGGCACCCGATTAATCGCGCCCACCGGGTCGCCGTCAACGAGGATGATGCGTTTATCCCCGGCGCTCACATCCGGCAGGAATTTCTGCGCAATCAAAGGCTCGCGATTGATGCTGGCGAAGAGCTCATGGAGGGAGTTGAGGTTCCGGTCATCAGGACCTAAGCGAAACACCCCCGCACCGCCATTGCCGTAGAGCGGCTTCAGTATGATATCGCCATGTTTGGCCTTGAACTGTTTCAGCACCTCGAGATCCCGGGCGATGGACGTTGGTGGCGTGAGGTCGGGGAAGTCCAGAACCAGCAGCTTCTCTGGGTAATTCCGGACCCAAAACGGATCGTTCACAACAAGGGTCTCGGGGTGAATCCGGTCCAGAATATGGGTTGTGGTGATATACCCCATATCGAAAGGCGGATCCTGGCGGAGCCAGACGGCATCCCATTCCGCCAAGTCGATCTCTGTCTCCGGTCCAAGCGAAAAATGATCCCCCTCGACCCGGCGCACAATCAGCGGCCAGCCGGTCGCGGTCACGCGGCCTTCCTGATAGGCGAGCCGATCGGGTGTGTAGTAGAACAGCTCATGACCCCGCGCCTGCGCCTCTTCGGCAAGCCGAAAGCTGCTATCGGCGGCGATGTCGATCCCGTCGATGGGATCCATCTGAAAAGCGATTTTGAGGGCCATGGCGGGCTCCGAAGGCGGCACTTTTGCCCTTCATGACCCGCACCCGCGTCAGGTGCAATGGCCGAGACCCAGGTTTAGGCCGCCATCACGTTTTCGATCACGTCGATGCAGCCCGTTCCATCAACCAAAGCCACATCGATCCGGGCCGGACTTAGACGGCCCAAAGGCATGTGACCCAGATAATCCTCCGCGCTGGTCATGATCCGGCCCAGTTGCCGGCGGCTGAGGCGCTCTGCGGCCCGGGCGAAGCTCTGGCTTTTCTTCACCTCGATGAAGACCACTTCCCCGTCTTTTTCGACAACGAGGTCCAACTCACCACCTTTGCCCCGCCAGCGCCGGGACAGGATTGCATGGCCCGATCCGGCATAGCGCGCGGCGACCTGGTCTTCCGCAAACCGGCCTGCCAGATGGTTGGTCAAAGCTGTCATTTGCCACGATCCTCTAGTTTCAGCGCCGTCTGATAAACCGCGCGCCTTGGCAATCCCAATTTGCCCGCCACCTCTGCGGCGGCATCTTTCACCCGCAGCCGCGTCAGCGCTTCCCGCAAGGCGGCTTCGACGTCTTCGGCGGCGATCTCAGCAGCAGCGCCCCGTCCGATCACCAGCACAACCTCCCCCTTGAGCGTGCGGTCCGCGAGCGCGTCAATCACCTCAGCCAGGGGTCCGCGGATCACCTCTTCGAAGCGCTTCGTCAACTCCCGGCAAAGCGCCACCTGACGATCACCTCCCGCAGTCTCCAACAATTCACCTAACAATCGGTGAACACGTTTCGGGCTTTCGAACACAATCACGGTCGCCTCAAGCGCCACCAGATCGCTCAGCCAGCGGGCCCTCGCCCCAGATTTCTCCGGCGGGAAGCCCGCAAACAGAAACCGGTCACTCGCCAACCCCGACACCGTGAGCGCCGCCAGTGCCGCCGAGGGGCCCGGAGCGGCGAAGACCGGGTGGCCCGCCTCGATCGCCGCGCGGCCCAGTTGATATCCGGGATCCGCCACAAGGGGGGAGCCGGCGTCCGACACATACGCCACCGATTTCCCCTCGGCCAAAGCCGCCAGAATCCGTGGCCTTTGCGCCGGGCCATTATGGTCATGATAGGCAAGAAGCGGCCGGTCGCCGAGCGCGATGCCATGAAGCTCCATCAGATGCCGCGCCGTGCGTGTGTCCTCGGCCGCCAAGACCTCCGCACTCAGCAGAATATCAAGCGCCCGCAAGGTGATATCCCGCGCGGCCCCAATGGGCGTGGCCACGAAATAGAGCCCGGGCAGCAGGCTCACCGCCTGCGCAGGTGTCCCCGTCAGCGCACGGGCGTCGGCCCCATCGCTCACCGCAAACCACCCCGCGCGGCGTTTACTTGATCCGGCTTACGCTCTAGTGTCGCGGCCATTCGTTTGAGGTGCCTTTTTGCCTGAGGAGATGTTGCGCCCATGATCTCTGCTTTGTCCTTTGCCCGCAAGCCGTTCAGACTGCTGATCGCGCTCTTCGCCCTTGCCGCGCTGGCGGCCTGTCAGGTCGTTGCGCCCGGCGGCGGCGCTCCGGGCCCGCGCGTGTCGGGACAGACCATCGAGGTCGCGATGCTGTTGCCATATGGGTCCGCCAATGCGGGCGACGATCTGGTGGCGCGCAGCCTGGAAAACGCCGCGCGGATGGCGATTGCCGAAAGCGCGGGCGTGGAGATCAACCTGACGGTCTATAACACCGCTGGCAACGCCTCCCAAGCCGCCGCAGTGGCCCGCCAGGCCGTGGGGGCGGGCGCCGATGTGATCATCGGGCCGCTCCGCTCGGACGCCGCCGCCGCGGTCGGCGTGGCCGTGGCCAACAACAACGTTAATGTCCTGAGTTTCTCCAACAATACCGAGATTGCGGGCGGCAATGTCTTTGTCCTGGGCCATACGTTCCAGAACACCGCGCGGCGGATGATGAGCTATGCCGCCGCCCAGGGCCGGAACCGGGTCTTGATCCTCCATGCCCGGAACCTGGCGGGCGAAGTCGCGCGCGATGCGATCCAACAATCAGCGGCGGTGCGGGGCGTTACGGTGACCGGGATTGTCACCTATGAATTCTCCCAAGCCGGCGTGGTGGCGGCCTTGCCAAGCGTGATGAGCACCGTCCGCTCCACCGACACCAATGCCTTGATGATGACCGCCGACGCCGCGGGCGCTTTGCCGCTTTTTGCGCAGCTTCTGCCGGAAAACGGGCTTGATACCGAAGTGACGCGCGTCATGGGGCTGACCCGGTGGGATATCCCCCCGCAAACGCTGGAATTGTCCGGTCTGCAAGGCGGCTGGTTTGCGCTGCCCGACCCGGGCGCGGCGGCCAGCTTCAACGCACGATACGGGCAGGCCAATGGCGGTGTGCCACACAGTCTAGCCGCCATTGGCTATGACGCGATGCGGGCCGTGGTTGAAACCGCCGCGGCCCAAGGCCGGCTTGGCGCGGCGGATCTGATCGCCTCCCCTGGCTTTAATGGGGCGAACGGGGTATTCCGCCTGCGCGCCGATGGCACGAATGAGCGTGCCATGGCCGTTGCGCAAGTGATCGACAACCAGGTGGCCGTGATTGACCCTGCCCCAAGACGCCTTGGCGCTGCCGGTTTCTGACCAGCAAGCCGTCCCCTCCCCCGACCCGCAGGGCCTGATCTGCCCGGCTTTGGAGATTTTCGACCCCGCCGCCACCCGTGCGGCGGTTGAGGCCGCCATTGCCGATATGCCGGGCAATAGCGGCGTGCGCGGGGCGGTTGTACAGGTCTTGGCCGCCGCGCAGGAGGTGGGCCGCGCCCGCATCGCCGAAGCTTTCGCGGTTGAGCCCAAAGCGGCGCGCCGGGTCCTCCGCGCTTACGCCTATTTGACCGATGGCATCCTGCGTGAGGTGCTGCATGTCGCTATGACCCGCCTGCACCCAAACCCAACCCCCACCCAAGGCGAACGCATGGCGGTGATGGCCGTGGGCGGCTATGGCCGGGGGGAGATGGCGCCTTATTCAGATGTGGATTTACTGTTCGTCACGCCGTGGAAGGTGACCGGCAAGGTCGAAAGCATCATCGAATCCTGCCTCTACATGCTGTGGGATCTGCGCTGGAAGGTGGGCCATGCCAGCCGGACGGTGAAAGACTGCCTGCGCCTTGGCAAAGACGATTTCACCATCCGCACGACCTTCTTGGAGATGCGCCAGATCGCAGGCGACGATGCGCTTGCCGAGGAGTTGCAGACCGCGCTCCGTGACCAGCTTTTTGCGGGCACCATCGGCGAGTTCATCGAAGCCAAGCTGGAAGAACGCGCGACCCGGCACAAGAAACAGGGCGGCCAGCGTTACATGCTGGAACCCAATGTGAAAGAGGGCAAAGGCGGGCTGCGGGATCTGCAAGCGCTTTATTGGATCGCGAAGTATCTCCATGGCGTCGACAAGGCGGCGGAGCTTGTGCCGTTGGGCGTCTTCACCCAGGACGAATACGACGCCTTCGATGCCGCTGAGCGGTTCCTCTTCGCCATCCGCTGCCATCTGCATCTGATCGCGGGCCGTGCCCAGGACCAGTTGACCTTCGACAACCAGGTGCAGATCGCGGAGCGTATGGGCTATGAGGATCATGGTGGGCGCCGGGCGGTGGAGCATTTCATGCAAGCCTATTTCCGGCACGCCACCCGCGTGGGGGAGTTGACGCGGATCTTCCTGACGGCACTTGAGGCGAGCCATGTGAAGCAGGAGCCAGGGCTTTTTGGGTTCTTGCGTGGGCGGAAACGCGGCCGACGGAAGAAGCTGAAACCGGGCTATGCGGTGAAGCAGAACCGGCTGACTGTGGAGGATGAGGCCGCCTTCTTCACCGATAAGCTGAACATTCTGCGCATTTTTGAAGAAGCGTTGCGCACCGGCTATCTTCTCCATCCCGATGCGATGCGGATGATCTCGGCCCGGCTTGATCTGATCGATGAAGAGCTGCGGCGTGACCCTGAGGCGAACCGGATTTTCCTGGACCTGCTTCTGAAACACGGCAACCCGGAGCGGGCACTCCGCCGGATGAACGAATTGGGTGTGCTTGGCGCCTTCCTCCCCGAATTTGGGGAGATCGTGGCGATGATGCAGTTCAATATGTACCACAGCTACACCGTGGATGAGCACACGATCCAGGTGGTCTCGACCCTGGCTCAGATCGAACGCGAGGAGTTGCTGGAGGAGCTGCCCGTTGCCTCAGGCATTCTTGCGCGCGGTGTGAACCGCAAGGTGCTCTATATCGCCTGTTTGCTGCATGATCTCGGCAAAGGCCGGAAGGAAGATCATTCCATTCTCGGCGCCCGGATCGCCCGCAGCCTTTGCCCCCGCTTGGGCCTGAAACCGGCGGAATGCGAGACGGTGGAATGGCTCGTCCGGTATCACCTGCTGATGTCTGATATGGCACAGAAACGCGATATCTCCGACCCGCGCACGGTGCGCGATTTCGCCAAGGCCGTGAAAACGCGAGAGCGGTTGGATTTGCTGACCGTTCTGACCGTTTGCGATATCCGCGGTGTGGGGCCGGATACTTGGAACAACTGGAAGGCGACACTGCTGCGAGGCCTGCACCGCACCACCTCCATCGCGCTGGATACCGGGCTGGAGGACCTGAACCGCGACAAGCTGGAAAGCGAGGCGAAACGGGCGCTGCGCGAGGCGTTGGAAGGCTGGGAGAAATCCGACCTTCGGACCGAGATGGGACGGCATTACGGGCCTTATTGGCAGGGGCTCGACCTCCCCTCCCAAGTCACCTTTGCCGAGATGCTGCGCGATTTGGGCGAAGACGAGATCAGGATCGACACCCGCCGCGATCTGGACCGCGACGCCACGCGGGTCTGTTTCGCGCTCGCCGATCACCCCGGGATTTTCTCCCGCCTGGCAGGCGCACTCAGCCTGGTTGGCGCAAATGTGGTTGATGCCCGCACCTATACCTCAAAAGACGGGTTTGCGACGGCGGTCTTCTGGGTGCAGGACAGCGACGGCAACCCCTATGAGGAGGCGCGCCTGCCCCGGCTGAAAGGCATGATCGACAAGACGCTGAAGGGCGAGGTTGTCGCCTCCGAAGCCCTGGAGCGCCGCGACAAGATCAAGAAACGCGAGCGGCCTTTCGATGTGCCGACCAATATCACCTTCGACAATGACGGCTCGGAGATTTACACGATCATCGAGGTCGATACCCGCGACCGGCCCGGCCTGCTTTACGACCTGACCAAGACGCTGGCCGCCAACAATGTCTATATCGCCAGCGCCGTGATCGCGACCTATGGCGCGCAGGTGGTCGATACCTTCTATGTGAAGGATATGTTTGGCCTGAAACTCCACGCCCAATCGCGCCAGGACAGTCTGGAGCGCAAACTCCGCGACGCGATTGCGAAGGTCGCGGAACGGGCGGGGGCCTGAGGCGGCGGGATGGCGGCGGCACGGCAAATCCGATTGGTGGCGGGGTTTTTGACCGTCGGGGTTTGGACGTTGCTCAGCCGCGTCTTCGGCTTTGTGCGCGACATTCTGATTGCGGCCTTTCTGGGGTCGGGGCCGGTGGCCGAGGCGTTTTTGATCGCCTTCGCGCTGCCCAATATGTTCCGCCGGTTTTTTGCCGAAGGGGCGTTTAACACGGCCTTCGTGCCGCTTTTCTCCAAGAAGTTGGAAGCCAAGGAGGACGCCGAACAGTTCGCGCAGGATGCCTTCGCGGGGCTCGCCTCGCTACTCATCGTCTTCACGTTGATCGCGCTCGCCGCCATGCCTTGGCTGGTTCTGGCCATGGCCTCAGGCTTTCTGGGCGATGAGCGGTTCGATCTGGCGGTGGGGTATGGGCGGATTGCTTTTGCCTATATCCTGTTTGTCTCGCTCTCGGCGCTTCTGTCAGGTGTGTTGAACGCGACAGGCCGCTTCGCCGCCGCCGCCGCGGCGCCGATCCTGTTGAATGTGGTTCTGATCGGGGCCTTAGTCCTGGCGCATCTCTCCCAACCCGAAGGCGGCGATGCGGCGCTCTATGGTCTGTTTCTGGCTTGGGGTGTGCCTGTGGCCGGCGTGGCGCAAATGGCGCTGGTCTGGATCGCGGCGGCGCGGGCAGGGGTGCGTCTGGTGCCCCGGTTGCCGCGGCTGACGCCGGATATGAAGCGGCTCGCGATCATCGCTCTGCCGGCGATGCTGGCGGGCGGCGTGGTGCAGATCAACCTTCTGGTCGGTCGTCAGGTGGCGAGTTTCTTTGACGGAGCCATTGTCTGGCTGGGGATCGCCGACCGGCTCTATCAACTGCCTTTGGGCGTGGTGGGGATTGCCATCGGGATTGTGCTTCTGCCGGACCTTTCCCGCCGGTTGCGTGCCGAAGACAGCGCGGGGGGACGGGAGGCGTTGAGCCGCGCGGGTGAGATTTCCATGGCGCTGACCATCCCCGCCGCGGTGGCGCTGATGGTGATGCCGCTGCCGGTGGTCTCGGTCCTTTTCGAACGTGGCGCCTTTGGACCTGATGACACCGCCGCGACGGCCTTGGCATTGGCGGTCTATGGCGCGGGGTTGCCCGCCTTTGTGCTGCAAAAAGTGCTGCAACCGGTCTATTTCGCGCGGGAGGATACGCGGACGCCGTTTCGCTATGCCGTGGTGGCCATGGTTGTGAATGCGGTGGTCGCGATTGGCCTGGCCTTAGTGATCGGCTTCTTGGGTGCGGCCATCGGGACCACGGTGGCAGCCTGGGTGATGGTTTGGCTCTTGTCGCGGGGACGGCGGGAGATGGGGCCGGTTGCGCAATTCGACGCCCGATACCGACGGCGGATTTGGCGGATTGTCATCGCCTCGATCCTGATGGGGGTGATCCTCTGGGGCCTCGCGCTGCTTCTAGGGCCGCTTCTGGGCACCGATGGCTGGCGATATCTGGCGCTGGCGGCGATGGTGGGGATTGGGATTGGCAGCTATTTCGTCATTGGCCAGCTTCTGAACGCGTTCCATGTCTCGGAGTTCCGCGCGGCGCTGCGGCGGACGTGAGCGGCAACGGAATTCTCGAGAATTCCGGACGTTTTCCTCGAGGAAAACGGGGGGCTGCGTCAACGCTCCCGCAATTTCTCCAGCAGTTTCGACCAACCGCCGGGGCTGACCAGAAACGACAATAGGAACCCTGAGATAAACCCGCAGAGCTCGGCCACCACAGTGCCGAACTCGCCGGAAATGACCCCAAAGAGCAGTTGGATCGCAAGCAAGATGCCGATGAGCGTAAAGGCCCGCATCCGGTTGGCACCGACCGCCGCAAGCCCCACCCACAGCAGAAAGGTGAACGCCCCGATCAGGCCGTAGACGCCGGGAAACCCACCGATCAGCGGGATGGGGCTGTCGGTCAACGCCGCGAACCCCAAGGCGCCAAAGATCGAAGAGGCGAGGAACACGGCAACAAAGGCCAGCGGTGAGAAAACCTCGGCCACCGCTTTGCCGATTGCCAGGATAAAGACCACGACGAAGATCGCATGAATGAACCCGCCATGGATCAGCGGCGCGGTCAGGAAACGCAGAAGATGCTCGGGCGGGAACGTGCGATTGGCGAACATCCAGTCGATCAGATCGTTTGACTGCCCATAGTCTCGGATCGCCCCAAGCCGCCATCCGACGCCCCCCTCACCGCCCAGAAATCCAGCGGTCGCGGCTTGGAACATCAGCTCCAACCCGCCAATCACCACCGCCAGCGCCACCACCACCGGGGGCAGCGCGTTGAAGGGGGAAGCGTCGGGGTCCTGCATCTTGGCTCTCGCTCGTTTGGTTGACGGGCCTCGCCCCCATGGGTAAGCGAGGCCCGCGCGCTTGGCCAGAGGGCCCGTGCGCAAGTGACCGCAAGGCCCCCGGATGGACCCGGAGAGAATGAGCAAAGGCAGCCCCGATGAGTGATCCGGTTTTCACCCCCCGTGTGTTTTCAGGCATCCAGCCGTCTGGCGGGCTGACCCTTGGCAATTACCTGGGCGCGATCAAACGCTTTGTGGAGATGCAGGACGCGGGCACCCATGAGACCGTCTATTGCATGGTCGACCTTCATGCGATCACCGCGAAATTGGTGCCGCCGGCGGAACTGGTCCATAACACTCGAGAGCTCTGCGCAGGCTTCCTCGCCTCAGGGATAGACCCAGAGAAATCCATCCTGATCAACCAGTCCCAAGTGCCCGAACACGCGCAATTGGCGTGGATTTTCAACTGTGTGGCGCGGATGGGCTGGATGGGGCGGATGACCCAGTGGAAGGACAAATCCGGCAAGAATGCCGAGGCCTCCTCGCTTGGGCTTTTTGCTTATCCGGCGCTGATGGCCGCCGATATCCTGATCTATCATGGCACCCACGTGCCCGTAGGCGAGGATCAGAAACAACACCTGGAGCTGACGCGCGATATCGCCGCGAAGTTCAACCATGATTACGGGGTCGAGTTCTTCCCGATCACCGAACCGGTGATCGAAGGCGTGGCGACACGGGTGATGAACCTGCAAGACGGCACCAAGAAGATGTCGAAATCGGACCCATCGGACAAAACCCGGATCAACATGACCGATGATGCCGACGCGATTGCGAAGAAAATCCGCAAGGCCAAGACCGATCCCGACCCGTTGCCCGGCGAGATCGCGGGATTGGACGCGCGCCCCGATGCGCGGAACCTGGTAAACATCTACGCCGCGCTGGCCGAAGTCAGCCCGCAGGCGGTGCTCGACCAACATGACGGCGCGCTTTTTGGTCATTTCAAACTTGCATTGGCGGATTTGGCGGTGGAAAAGCTCGCCCCGATCTCGGCCGAGATGGCGCGGCTGATGGACGACCCGGCAGAGATCGACCGGATTTTGACCCGGGGTGCTGAACGCGCGCGGGAGATCACGGTGCCGATCTTGGAGCGGACCTATGACATCGTGGGGATGCTGCGGAGTTAAGGGGCGCGGGCGAGCGGGACCAACGGTAGACCGGGCCCTGGCCCGGTGGCTCACCCGTTCGTCATCCCGGGCCAAGGCCCGGTCTACGCGGATCGCTCCAATCGCAGCACGAGAACTAATCTGACACAGGGCCTAAGGCGCGACACAAGCCGGGCATCGACAGGCCGGGGACTGGCGATCCTACCTTTGAGCAATTGCGCTTTATCTTTGCCAAATCCGGCCTCGCCCTGATCTCCGCGCCCAGCCCAACCAAATCGCCAGGCCGCGGGACGGCCTGTCGATGCCCGGCGCCTTCGGCGCTATTCGGGCAGGGAGACTCGAACATCCGTGGGAAGCGACTGGTAGTGCAGAAGGGCTGCATCGATCAGGGGGGCGCCGCGTCTGCGCACCCCCGCACATCCCCTCTGCGCCGCTTGCTCTTCCGGCATTGCCTCCCGCCCCCTACCTTCCCCCCAGAAGGAGGCC
>JANQNZ010000150.1 GCA_028279315.1 Rhodophyticola sp.
GCTGAGAATGCCAGACTGGCCTAACAGACCAACACAAGCCGGGCATCGACAGGCCGGGGGATGGCGATCCTCCCTTTGTGCGACAGCACTTTATCCCGCCATGTTCGGCCTCGCTCCGGCCACAGCACCAAGCCCAACCAAATCGCCGGACCGCCCGGGCGGCCTGTCGATGCCCGGCGCCTTCGGCTTGATTCCGGGTCGGGGACACAGACCAAGCGGCCTTCGGCACAGCCACACTCAAGATTTATTGCATTCGCCCCAAGGCCATCCCGAGTTAGTCTTCTCACACTGAAAGCCAACGGACCCACCCATGCTGCGCCTCGCGATTTGCCTTTGCCTTGCCCTCACGTCCCCAGCTTGGGCCGACCCGGTTCGCTACTTGCTGGAGCCGGACCGATCAACCGTCGGCTTCACTTACACCTTCGGCGCCGACACCGATGACGGGACCATGCCGGTGACCGCCGCCGATCTTCTGATCGACCTCGACACGCCCGCCCGATCATCCGTTGACGTCACCGTCGATGTCCGCCGTGCCCGAACCGGGTTCTTCCTGGCCACCGAGGCCTTGCGCGGCGCCTCCGTTCTCGATGCACGGAGCCACCCCACGATCCGCTTCCGCTCCACCCGTGTGGTGGCCGAGGGCGCGGGCGCCCGGATCGAGGGCGAGTTCACAATCCGCGGCGTCATCCGGCCCGGCACGCTCTCCGCCCAGTTCTTCCGCCAGCAAGGCACCGAGGCGGGCGACCGCGACCGCCTGTCGATCTATCTGACAGGTGCAATTAATCGGTCGGAGTTTGGCGCAACCGGTTTCCCCGATGAGGTTGGCGACCGGGTCGAGTTACGCATCCTCGCCCGCATTCGCCGCGCAGACGGGTAAGGCCGCTGGCCCTTGGGCGGCGCTTCCGCTAAACGATCCCCCGAACGGTTCAGGACGACACCCAAGATGGCGCGCACGCTTATCACCTCCGCAATCCCTTACATCAATGGGATCAAGCATTTGGGCAATCTGATCGGCAGCCAGTTGCCCGCCGATCTTCATGCCCGCTACTTGCGCGCGCGGGGGCAAGAGGTGCTGTTCCTCTGCGCCACCGATGAACATGGCACCCCCGCCGAACTGGCCGCCGCCAAGGCAGGCAAGCCGGTGGCGGAGTATTGCGCCGAGATGTGGGCCATTCAGGCAGACCTGGCCAAAGGCTTCCGCCTCTCCTTCGACCACTTCGGCCGCTCCTCCAGCCCGCAGAACCACAAGCTGACCCAGCATTTCGCGGGCCGTCTGGCCGATGCCGGGCTGATCGAGGAGGTCTCGGAGAAACAGGTCTATTCCAACACCGATGGCCGCTTCCTGCCCGACCGCTATATCGAAGGCACCTGCCCCAATTGCGGTTATGAGCACGCCCGCGGCGATCAATGTGAGAACTGTACGATCCAGCTGACCCCAACCCAGCTGATCAACCCGCGCTCGACCATTTCGGGCTCCACCGACCTCGAGGTTCGCGAGACCAAGCATCTGCATTTGAGGCAGTCGCAGCTGCGGGATCAGCTCAGCGCCTGGATCGAGTCCAAAACCGATTGGCCGATCCTGACGACGTCGATTGCCAAGAAGTGGCTAAACGATGGCGACGGGCTGCAAGACCGGGGCATCACCCGCGATCTCGATTGGGGGGTGCCGGTGAAACGCGGCGACCAGCCCTGGCCCGGCATGGAGGACAAGGTGTTCTATGTCTGGTTCGACGCGCCCATCGAGTACATCGCCTGCGGTGCGGAATGGGTGGAAGCCGGTAAAGGCACGGATTGGGAGCGTTGGTGGCGCACCGATAAAGGCGCAGGGGATGTGCGTTACGTCCAATTCATGGGCAAGGACAATGTGCCTTTCCACACCCTCAGCTTCCCGGCCACGATCCTCGGCTCAGGTGAGCCTTGGAAGCTGGTCGATTACATCAAATCTTTCAACTACTTGAACTATGATGGCGGTCAATTCTCGACCTCCCAAGGCCGCGGTGTCTTCATGGATCAGGCGCTGGAGATCCTGCCGTCTGACTACTGGCGCTGGTGGCTTCTGAGCCATGCGCCAGAGACCTCGGATGCCGAGTTCACCTGGGAAGCCTTCCAGCAGGATGTGAATAAGGACCTGGCGGACGTGCTTGGCAATTTCGTGAGCCGGATCACCAAATTCTGCCGGTCGAAATTCGGGGAGGCCGTGCCAGACGGCGGCACCTATGGTCCTCAGGAAAAGGCGCTGATCGCCGATCTGCAAACCCGGCTTGAGCGCTACCAGGCCCATATGGATGCAATCGAGATCCGTAAGGCGGCGGCAGAGCTGCGCGCGATCTGGACCCTCGGCAATGAATACCTGCAATCCGCCGCGCCTTGGACCGCTTTCAAGACCGACCCGGACCGTGCCGCCGCTATCACCCGTCTGGCGCTGAACCTGATCCCATTCTACGCCACGCTGTCGGCCCCCTTCATCCCCGACGCGGCGACGCAGATGCATGACGCGATGGGCGCGGAGCCAGGCTGGCCCGAACATGCCGACGCCGCCCTCACGGCCTTGCCAGCGGGCCACGCCTTCACCGTGCCAGATGTGCTTTTCTCCAAGATCAGCGACGAGGATCGGGAGGGCTGGCAGGCCCGGTTCGCCGGGCAGCGTGTCTGAGGCAGATTGCGGGCGGCAGACCGCCTGACAGACGCCGCGCTATTTAAACGGCAGGTCATGAAGAATGCTGGCCGGGTCTAGCTCGAAGACCCTGTCGTCCCGGCCTTTGATCTCCAATCGGCCAACGGGCAAGTCCCCTTCGGTTTCCGGCCGACTGACCCAAACCGAATAAGTCGCCCCTTCATGGGACATGGAGAGATACGTCCAATCGCTCCCGTCGATCCTTATCCAGTCGAACTCACCCCGAACCAGCATCCCATCAACCGAAAAGGACACCTTGGGAGGTTTCCCCGCCGCGCCAAGGCGGAAGCCATACTGCAACCCCGGCTCAAGGCAGATGCAGATGGTATCCTCTGTGGCCTTAATCTTGGCGAAAAAGACGACGTGCTCATGGGCTCCGCAATGGGGCGCAAAGATATCGGTGTTCATCGTCGGATCCGCCCCGCCTCATGTCGCTTAACTGTTCTCACCTTAGGGTCCAGTAGGTCTTGAGACAAAGAGGCGTTGGTAGCCCCGTGGCCCTCTGCGGCCCGGTCAGCGCTCCTTGAGCACCGCGCCGGGGTTCATGATCCCCTTGGGGTCAAGCGCCGCCTTAATCGCCCGCATGGCGGCCAGTTTGCCCGGGTCTCCGTAGCGCTCCAGATCATCAACCTTCAGCCGCCCGATCCCGTGTTCTGCGCTGACCGAGCCTCCCATCTCATGGACCAGATCATGCACGCAGGTCTTGATCGCCTCCCGCGTCGCCTCATGATCGGCGCGCGTCTCACCGGGCAGGGGGAAGACATTGTAATGCAGGTTGCCATCGCCCAGATGACCGAAACAGTTGATCCGAAACGCGCCCAGTTTCGCGATCTCGCCCGGGGCGCGCGCGATGAAAGCGGGGATCGCGGCGATGGGGACCGAGATATCGTGGCTTGAGATTGACCCGATCCGGCGGTTGCCCTCGGGCAGAGCCTCGCGCAGGGCCCAAAATTCCTGCCGCTGCGCCTG
>JANQNZ010000154.1 GCA_028279315.1 Rhodophyticola sp.
GCCATACGCCGTGGCGCCATGGGCCGCGCCACCGGCCTGGCGCAGGGCCTCGGTTTCCGCATGGGGGCGACCGCCCGGTTGCGTCCAGCCGCGGCCCAAGACCCTGCCATCCTTTACGACAACGCAGCCCACCGCAGGGTTGGGCCAAACCTGGCCTTGCCCGCGCGCGCCGAGGCTCAGCGCCAGACGCATCCAGCGGGCGTCGGCCTGGTCCATCGCTCAGGTTTCGGGCTGCGGCGTGGGCGGGCGCAATTCGGCCAGGAAATCCTCGAAATCATCCGTGGCCTGGAAATTCTTATAGACGCTGGCAAAGCGCACATAGGCCACCGTGTCGATGGCGGCGAGACGCTCCATTACGATCTCCCCGATGGTCTTCGACGGGATATCCGTCTCTCCCATCGATTCCAGCCGCCGCACGATGCCTGAGATCATCTGGTCGATCCGCTCCGGCTCCACGGGTCGTTTTTGCATCGAGATGCGGATCGAGCGTTCCAGCTTGTCACGGTCGAAATCTTCGCGCTTACCGGTTGATTTGATCACCACCAGATCGCGCAGTTGCACTCGTTCATAGGTGGTGAACCGCCCGCCGCAAGCCGGGCAGAACCGCCGCCGCCGGATCGCCACATGATCCTCGGCCGGGCGGCTGTCTTTCACCTGGGTGTCTACATTTCCACAGAACGGGCAGCGCATACTGTCCCCCTATTTCGATTTTGCCCGCCCATTTCGGCGCGGCGCCTGCCTGATTGGGTCTGAAGCCCAGTTGTCCACAGGTACTATAGGCAAGCGCATAGGGCTTGGGTAGGCCCCAATTTCGGCCACATGATTTGGGGGAGAGACTGCGGCAAAAAACCCGCAACGTCCGACGAACAAGCGCGTAACCTGACCTCTCCAACCCATAGGGAGTGATCAGATGAGTATCGCACGCGTAACAGAGATTTCCGCCACCTCCACCGACAGTTTCGAAGCCGCCGCCCGCGAGGGCGTGGCCCGCGCCAACTCCACCCTGCGCAACGTGACCAGAGCCTGGGTCAAGGAACAGCGGGTGTCTGTGAAAGACGGCGCCATCGAGCATTATCAGGTGAATCTGATGGTGACCTTCATCTTGGATGACTAAGAGCTTTGGAAATGCGCCGCCACGCGCCGTTGATGCGGGTGGCGGCGGTGTTCGACCAGATAGACCCCCTGCCAAGACCCAAGCGCCATCATCCCCGCCTTCACCGGAATCTGAAGCGAGACCGGTAGAAGCGCCGCTTTGATGTGGGCCGGCATGTCGTCGGGGCCTTCATAGGTATGGGTGAGATAGCTCATCGAGGGGTCGTCCGCGGGTGGGACCAGACGCTGCAGATAGGCGGTGAGATCGGTCTGCATCTCGGGATCGGCGTTTTCCTGGATCAGCAAGCTAGCCGAGGTGTGGCGGATAAAGAGCGTCAAGAGGCCATCGCCCTCGCCAGTAAGCCAGCCATGAAGATCGGCGGTGAATTCATAAAGCCCGGGGCCGGTTGTGGCGATTGTGAATTCGGTCTGCATTCGTCAGCGGGCCTTTCGACTGGTGGGCTCACCCACCCGTATGGCTCATATGACGGGACACTTGGCCATCCACGGCTTGCCGCGAATAATCGAAATCATGGCCTTTGGGTTTGCGGTCAATCGCGGCGCGAATCGCGCCTTCCAGAAGGGCGTCCTCCTGTGAGGCCCGCAGCGGCGCGCGGAGGTCGGCCATATCCTCTTGGCCAAGGCACATATAAAGCTCGCCCGTGCAGGTCAGACGCACCCGATTGCAGCTTTCGCAGAAATTATGGGTGAGCGGCGTGATGAAGCCGATCTTCTGCCCGGTCTCTTCGATGCGCACATAACGCGCGGGGCCGCCGGTGCGCTCAGCCAGATCGACAAGCGTGAACCGCTCGGCCAGGCGCGCGCGTAGGTCCTTGAGGTTCCAATACTGACCCAAACGGTCCTCATTGCCGAGATCACCCATGGGCATGACCTCGATAAAGGTCAGGTCCATGTCGCGGGAGGCGCACCAGTCTTGCAGGGTGAACAGCTCATCCTCGTTGAAGCCCTTCAACGCCACCGCGTTGATCTTCACACGAAGCCCCGCCTTTTGCGCCGCGTCGATCCCGTTCAGGACCTGCGGCAGGCGGCCCCACCGGGTGATCTGGGCAAATTTCGCCTTATCGAGCGTATCAAGTGAGACGTTGATCCGCCGCATCCCCGCGGCATAGAGGTCACCCGCAAAGCGGGAAAGCTGGCTGCCATTTGTGGTCAGCGTCAACTCCTCCAGCGCGCCAGTCTCCAAATGCCGAGACATGGCACGGAAGAAGGTCATGATATCGCGCCGCACCAGCGGCTCCCCGCCTGTGATCCGCAGCTTCTTGACCCCAAGCCGGATGAAGGTGGAGCACATGCGGTCCAGCTCCTCCAGCGTCAGAAGCTCCTTCTTCGGCAGGAAGGTCATGTTCTCCGACATGCAATAGACGCAGCGGA
>JANQNZ010000014.1 GCA_028279315.1 Rhodophyticola sp.
AAGGACCCGGCGAAATCGGAACTGTTCCTGGTGGAGGGCGACAGCGCCGGCGGGTCCGCCAAACAGGGCCGGTCCCGGCACAATCAGGCGGTCCTGCCCCTGCGCGGCAAAATCCTGAATGTGGAGCGCGCGCGGTTCGACCGGATGCTTTCGAGCCAAGAGATCGGCACACTGATCACCGCCCTTGGCACGGGCATTGGGCGGGATGAGTTTGATATCTCGAAGCTGCGCTATCACAAGATCATCATCATGACGGATGCGGATGTGGACGGGGCGCATATCCGGACGCTGCTCCTCACCTTCTTCTTCCGGCAGATGCCTGAGATCATCGAAGGCGGGTATCTCTACATCGCCCAACCGCCGCTTTATAAGGTCAGCCGCGGCAAGTCCGAGGTCTATCTGAAAGACCAAGGCGCGCTGGAGGATTACCTGATCGAACAGGGGATCGAGGGCGCCATTCTGCGCCTGCAATCGGGCGAAGAGATCGCAGGCCAAGACCTGGCCCGGGTCGTCGAGGCCGCGCGGAACTTCAAGCGTATCCTCGATGCCTTCCCGACCCATTACCCGCGCCACATTCTGGAACAGGCCGCCATCGCGGGGGCATTCGATCAAGGCCGGGCGGATGCAGATTTGCAAGGGGTGGCCGATGATGTGGCCAAACGGCTGGACCTGGTCGCCGTGGAATATGAGCGCGGTTGGCAAGGGCGGATCACGCAGGATCACGGCATCCGGCTCTCACGGATTCTACGCGGTGTGGAGGAAATCCGTACGCTTGACGGCGCGGTTCTGCGCTCGGGCGAGGCGCGGAAACTGTCGGCGGTCTCGAAAGACAGCCGCGAGGTCTATCGCGACCCGGCGCACCTGTCGCGGAAGGATCGCGATGTGCTGATCCATGGGCCGACCGAGCTTCTGGACGCGATCCTGGATGAAGGCGCGAAGGGCCTGACGCTGCAACGCTACAAAGGCTTGGGGGAAATGAACCCCGACCAGCTTTGGGAAACCACGCTGGACCACGAAGCGCGGACGCTGTTGCAGGTCAAGATCGACGATCTGGCCGAGGCCGATGACATCTTCACAAAGCTCATGGGCGATGTGGTGGAGCCGCGGCGGGAATTCATCCAGCAAAACGCTCTGAGCGTGGAGAATTTGGATTTCTGAGGCGTTCTATCAGGAGCACGTGAGTCAGGTTTTTAGCGGAATACTCTAGAACCGTTGTTCTCCTTCCCCTGCCCGAATAGTGCGCCGAAGGCGCCGGGCATCAACAGGCCGTCCCGCGGCCTGGCGATTTAGTAAGGCTTGGCACTGAGATCGGAGCGAGGCCGGATTTGGTTCGGATAAAGCGCTGCCGCTCGACCGTCCGATCGTCAGTCCCCGGCCTGTCGATACCCGGCTGCGTTTCCATCTAATGGCAACGCCGACTTGATAGGCGCCCAAGCTCAAGCGGGTCTCATCATGCTCGACGGGAGCGCCGCGGCCTGCGCCCTTATTCGATCGCCAACCGGAACCGATCCTCGGCCCACCCGTCAAGACTGTCCCGCGCGCGGATATAGACGGCGTCGACGCCCTCTGGGATCACAACACCACCTAAGGACCGGGTGAAGGGCTGTTCCTCCACATGCGGGTGAAACAGCGTACGGATGCCGAGGACCGTGCCATCCTCCAACTCTACCCGCCAACCGTCGGCGTAGTGGTCCCACCCGGTATCGGGATGGGCCAGCGTCACGCTGACTCGGGCGCCCTCGATCTCGGCGGCCAGGATGTCCGGCGGATCGGCGGCCAGTGGGGTGACGAGACAAAGGAGAGCGGGCAAGGCGTATCGCATGGGACCTCTATCGCATGTCTGGTCGGGATTGTCCGAGGCCATATCGGCTGACTAGCGGAGATGTGACGCAAGCGGGAGGGCAGGCAAGCCACGGATTTTACTATCGCAGCAGAGCTTGAAACTCGCGCGATGGCGGGCGATTGCAGAAATCAACAACCAAACCGGGGGACAGACGCATGCACACGCCGAACCCAGGGGCCGCCCAATGACCGGCCCTGCCGCGATCCTGGCGCTTCTCTCCACCGCCGTCTTTGGCGGGCTTGTGCTGATGTCTGATCGGCCGCGTGGGGCGTTCATTGCTCAGATCACCTCGGCCCTCGCGGCGGCGGTCGTCTTTGTCTCATTGGTGGCGGGCGAGTGGCTAAGTGGGCTGGGGCTGACGCCCAGCCTGGCCTCTGCCCTTGGGATTGCGCTTCTCTCGGCAAGTTTTGCGGGGATGCTTTACCATCTCTATCTTGGCCGCTTCACCTCGGTCTGGCGGGCGCGGGGCATCTTCACCATCGTCTTTCTGGTGATCGCGGCGCTTTTCGGGACGATCTATCTGGCGTTGATCTGAGCAACGGCACACCAAGCAACCGCCCAGGAAGAGCCGCATTTTCGCCCCAGACCCTGTGTAGTTCTTAGCGAAAGACACCCCTCGCTAGGACGTTATTGGTATGACCCCTCGTCTCGCGCTTTCCGCCGCTTTCATCGCTTTGGCCCCTTTGGCCGCGGCCCAATCCCTGAACCTGCCGACGGTAGAGCCCGACACACCGCTTCGCGCGTTGGAGACGCCTTATGAGGCCCGCGGGTGGGAAGCGATTGGCCGGCTCGACAGCCAATCGGGATATTGCACCGGCGCGTTGATCGCCCCTGACCTGGTGCTAACCGCCGCGCATTGCCTTTATGGCCCTGACGGGTCGGGTGACGGCACGACGGTCCGCCTGCCCGATGCGAGCTTTGTCTTCCGCGCCGGCTATCGCAATGGCCAATCGGTGGCCGACCGCCGGGTGAAGCAGAGCATCATCCATCCCGATTACAACTACGGCGCACCGGAAGACGATGACCGCATCCGCACCGATATCGCGCTTCTGCAGCTTGACCGCCCGGTCTCCGAAAGCGCCGCCCGGCCTTTGGCGACACGCGGCGCGGTTGGTGCGGGTGATGCGGTGCAGGTTGTGTCTTACGGTCGTGATCGGGAGGAATTCGCCTCCCACGAAGACGACTGCGCGGTACTGGCCCGAGAGCCCGATATGCTGATCCTATCCTGCTCGGTCATCAACGGCTCTTCCGGTGCGCCGGTGATGGTAGAGCGTGACGGGCAGTTGAATGTCGTCTCGGTTGTCTCCGCCATGGCGGACTGGGGTGGAGAGCCGGTGGCGCTGTCCGCCGGTCTTGACGGAGAGCTGGTGCAGCTTTTGGACCTCCTCGACCGGACCAATGACCAGTTTGTCCGCTCCCTGCCGCAAGTCCGGATGATCGGCGGCGAAAGTGATGGGCGCGAAAGCTCTGGCGCGCGGTTTGTGCGGCCCTAAGGGCTATGCCGCTTCAGTGGCCCGCGCTGGGACGGCCGCGCAGGAAAGCCGAACCACCGCAGTTCTATTTCCCCCACCCGGAATCAAGCCGAAGGCGCCGGGCATCGCCAGGCCGCCCCGGCGGTCTGGCGATTTGGTTGGACTTGGTGCCGAGATCGGGGCGAGGCCGGATTCGACTACCACAAAGTGCTGCCGCTCAACCGCTAGATCGCCAGCCCACGGCCTGTCGATACCCGGCTTAGGTTGCGCTGGAAGGCTACACTCTACCCTCTTGAATCCCCCAAACCCCCACCACACATGAGGTGTGTCGCAGTGCCCAAACGGGGCTGCGGCATGAACCTTTGGCGGGTCGGAAACCGACCGCCTGACATAGCCAAGTTGTCGCTCAAACGGAGGATAACGTGATGCGCACTTACGACTTGTCGCCCTTGTACCGGGCAACCGTCGGCTTTGACCGAATGGCCGACCTTCTTGACCGGGTGATGACCCAGGATGTGGGCTCCAGCACCTACCCCCCTTACAATATCGAAAAGACCGATGAGGATGCCTATCGCATCTCAATCGCGGTCGCCGGGTTTACCGACGCCGATCTGAGCGTGGAGCAGCGGGAGGCCGAATTGGTCGTCACCGCGCGCAAAGCCAAGGAGGAGGCGAAACGCACCTATCTCCACCGAGGCATCGCCGCCCGCGCGTTTGAGAAACGCTTCCAGTTGGCCGATCATGTGCGAGTGACTGGCGCGTCGAATGAAAACGGCATGCTGCATATCGATCTGGTCCGCGAAGTGCCTGAGGCGCTGAAACCGCGGCAGATTGCGATCAATGGCACCGTGCCGAAAACCATCGAAGCGGAGAAGGCGGACGCCTAAGCCGGCGCAATTTCTCGCAACGCAATCGAAACGCAGCTCCATCCGGGGCTGCGTTTTTTCATGCCCGAGGCAGGCGATTCAGGAGAACCACGCCGAACAGCGGCGCCAGGATGCAAAGCACAAGAACCGGCCCATACCCGGCAAGCCCATAGATCGCAGCACCAAAGGCCGGGGCCAGGGCGAAAAGCAGAAGGTACGGCGCCGAGACCGCGCCTGAGATCGCCCCAAAATCGCTCTGCCCAAAGACCTCGCGCGTCACCACGGGCCGCATGATGCCAACCACCCCATGGCCCGCGCCCTGCAAGACGCCAAAGACAAGCGCCAACACGACCCACCAGCCGGACAATGTCATCATCAGCGCGCCAAGTGCGAGCGTGAGCATGGAGGCCTGAGCGATGCGGATTGCCGGGACATGGCCGCCGACCGCCAGCATCACCATCCGCCCCAAGACCTGCGCCGGGCCAATCAGTGCTGCGGCCAGGATCGCCGTGTCATCGGGCACGCCTTGCGCCGCCAGGATCGGCAGAAGATGGCTGACGAAAATACCGACCGTGAGAGCCGGTGCCGCGAAACCGATGGCAAGAAGCCAGTAACGCCGCTGCCGAAGGACCGGCGCGCGGGCGGCAGGTGCAGGCGCATCCGGCAAGGGCGTGGCGCGGGCCTCTGCCTCCAACCGCCGGGCGGCGAGATGGGCGAGCGGGGCCGCGACGGCCAAGTTCAACGCCGCGAAGACGTAGAGCGCCAACCGCCAGCCGCCGATCTCAGCCATCAGATGGCTCAAGGGATAGGCCAACGTGCTGGCGAACCCGCCCACAAGCGTGATCGCGGTGATTGCCTGTCGCGCGCCCTCCCCTTTCGCGCGGGTGACAATCGCGAAGGTCGCCTCGTAAAGCGATAGCCCCATCGCAACGCCCATCAGCGCCCAAATGATGTAGAAGCTCAGAAGCCCGTCGATCACCGTCAGAAGCAACAGCAGGCCCGTCCCCCCCACAACACCAAGCGGCATACTCCACGGCCCCAGCCCCCAGTCGATCAACCGGCCATAAAGCGGCGCGCCCATGGCGTAGATTGCAATCGACAGGGTGAATGCGCCCATAATCTCAGGCGTGGTCCAGCCAAAGCTCTCCTGCCAATGTAGGACAAGCGCTGGAAAGCTATAGAACAGGCCCGCCCAAGCGATGATTTGCATGCCCATCAGGGCCAGGATTGCGGGGTCTCGGATCAGCCGCACGGCCCAGAGCCTTGGTCGGCGGTCACGGCACTTTGCGTTTGACCTGAATCGCTTCTTCGCTGCCTCTCCCTTCGGTCGAACGGGAAAAGCGATCCGTCTTGCCTTAGATGAAACGCAAAGTGCTTCAGAACCACTGCCCCGGTTCCATCAACCCCAATTGCATCAGCTGCTGCGAGGACCATTGGAAGCGCGCCGATTTGTGCCAGCGGAAATCGGGGATGTCATGGCGAGATCCCGGATTGGTCCGAAGCGCCTTGGCCACGCGGAACGAGCAGATCGCCGCTGTCATCGAGTGATGCCAGGGGCAGGAATAGGTGTTCAGCTCCTCATCACTGAGGGTGTGATCCTCCCGCAGGGTCAGCCCCGGTTGCGCTTGGAACAACCCGACCCGGTCGATCTTGCGCTTGGCCTCGGTCACATGCTCCTCAAACCGCCATCTCAGCCCGCCATAGAAATCCAGCTGCCGTTCCAGGATGTCGTTGGCGCCGTTCCTGCGGGTTTCGGCGTAATAGCCGGAGCTGTCTAGATACGCGGTGTCCAGCGAGACCGCATCGGGATAGGCCGTCAGATCATCGGCATAAAGATCGATCACATAGGTCAAGACCGAGGTGCGCCGTTCCTCCATCACAAAGGTCGCGGCCTCGCCCACGGTGCGATCCTCGCAGAACGGGAAGAACAGGAATTCACCGTTATAGCAGTAGTGAATCCACTCCCCCGGCGCCTTTTCGATCAGCGTATTCACCGCCTCTTGCGCCGCGCCCGCCTGACGGGTTCGGTGGCGGATGATGTCGACCCGCGGCTCGGCATCTTCGAAATCCCTGGGCTTCGCGATGCCGTCCGGCGCCACCAGGAAGACCCGATGGAACCCGATTTGGAGCGCATGCATCACCGTTGAGGTGACCTCGGTCGCATCCTCGGCCACGACAATCGCAAATGGCCCTTTGCCCAAGCTGCCCGGTGGAACCGAGCGGAATGCGTTCATGCTGGGATAGATCATGGGGTCATGGGTGTCGCACAGAAACTCGGCCCGCACTCTGCCGCTGAAAGGTTAAGATTGCAATTCTCGCGGATTGCCCGCGGGCGTGGCATGGGCTACATCGGGCGCCGATCTCGCCTCGCCCTGACCCGGAGCGCCAAACAGATGTCCGAGCCCAAGAAGCTCTTCGTGAAGACCTATGGCTGTCAGATGAATGTCTATGACAGTGAGCGTATGGCCGAGGCCCTGGGCGCGAAGGGCTATGTGCCGACCGACCGGGCCGATGACGCGGATATGATCCTTCTGAACACCTGCCATATTCGTGAGAAGGCGGCGGAGAAGGTTTATTCCGAACTTGGGCGCTTCAAGCCGCTGCGCGAGGCCAATCCGGACCTGAAGATCGGCGTCGCAGGCTGCGTGGCCCAGGCCGAAGGGGCCGAGATCATGCGCCGGCAGCCGATGGTCGATCTGGTTGTCGGCCCGCAGACCTATCACCGCCTGCCCGAGATGATGGAGAGGGTGGAGGCCGGGGAAGCCGCGCTCGACACCGATTTCCCCGAAGAGGATAAATTCGCCCATCTGCCCAAAGCACGCAAAGCCCCGCGCGGGCCGACGGCATTTCTGACGGTGCAGGAGGGCTGTGACAAGTTCTGCGCCTTCTGCGTGGTACCTTACACCCGGGGCGCTGAGGTCTCGCGTCCGGTTGAGCGGTTGCTTCGGGAAGCTCAAGACTTGGTCGCGCGCGGCGTGCGCGAAATCACCCTTCTGGGTCAGAACGTCAACGCCTATCACGGAGAGGGCCCGAACGGCCGGGAATGGGGCCTGGCGCGGCTGATCTGGGAATTGGCGGAGGTCGACGGGCTTGACCGGATCCGCTTCACCACCTCGCACCCAAATGACATGGACGACGATCTGATCGCCGCGCATGGGACGTGTGAGAAACTCATGCCCTATCTGCATCTCCCGGTGCAGGCAGGCAGCGACCGCATCCTGAAAGCGATGAACCGGAAGCACACGGCGGATGACTATATCCGCCTGATCGAACGCATCCGCGCCGCGCGGCCCGACCTTTTGCTGTCAGGCGATTTCATCGTTGGCTTCCCGGGGGAGGGTGAGGCGGATTTCCAAGCCACCCTCGATCTGGTTGAGACCGTGGGGTATGGGCAAGCCTATTCCTTCAAATACTCCGCCCGTCCGGGAACACCGGCGGCAGAGCGCGACCCAGTTCCAACGGAGGGGGCAGATCAGCGCCTGCAACGCCTGCAAGAGCTTCTGAGCCGCCAGCAGCGCGCGGCCCAAGACGCGATGGTCGGGCGGGAGGTTTCGGTCCTCTTCGAGAAGCCGGGGCGCTTGGCCGGACAGACGGTCGGAAAATCCGAATATCTGCACGCGGTTCACGTGACCGGGCCCGAGACCCTGCGCGGTCAAATCGCCAAGGTCAGAATCGTGGCCAGCGAAGCAAATTCTCTGGCTGGGGAATTGATCTGATCGCACCGGGATTGGAGCCCCCGTCAGATCCCTGGCGGTTTCGTCAAATCGCATACTAAACAATGGGATGCACAAGGTCGGAGTGTTTCCCGATTGTGAACTATATTTGGTAAAAATGGGTTCACAACGCCACAAAACTTGCTATCCTACTCAGAATAAATGGAGTTTTCGCGCCCGCTCTGCCAGGCCGGCGCCTGAACACGAGAACTGGGGGATGCTTCCGTGGTAAGACACTACTTTACGGCGGCTGGGACGGCGGCGCGCGCGGTCTTTGCTGTCGCGGCGCTTGGCGCCGCAGCGCTACTGTTGCCCGCAGCGCCTGCTGCAGCGCAGTCCACAACCATTACTGGCACCGTGGAGCCGACGATCTGGATTGACCCTGACGGCTGTATGCATTGGGCCGCTGATGGCGGGGTCGAAGGGTATATGGAAGGCCGGGTGAACCCACATAACGGTCGTCCGGTCTGCCTTGATGTCAACACCTGCGCGGTGATGAATTCCGACGTGCTGTTTGCGACCGACAGCCACCGGATCACCCATGCCGGGCGCCAAGCGCTGGAGAATTTCTTTCGCAGTGCCGGGGCCTTCGCTTATGCGATCTACGGCCATACCGACAGCCGGGCGTCGGATGAATACAACATCCGCCTGTCCCAGCGCCGGGCCGCGTCCGTGGCCGGTGTCGCCCGCTCGGTCGGCGCGCGGGTCGCCCGCGAAATCGGGTTTGGTGAACGTCAGCCGGTGGCGCCGAACAACTCGGCGGCCAATATGCAGCTGAACCGCCGCGTCGAAATTGTCTGCTACAGGTGACATCATGATCAGCATTGCAAAACAAAAGACCGCATTGGTCATGGTCGCCGCAACTTTCGTTCTGGGCGGTTGTGCCGCGGAAATAATTGAAGGGGTGAGCCTGCCACGCGGCGATGGCCCGCCACTACGCGCCGTTGGCGACGATCGGGGCATCGATTCCGGCTCGCTCACCCAATTGGAAGCCGGGATCTATATCGACCCCGATGGCTGCCACATCTGGATGATCGATGACGGGCTTGAGGGCTATTGGTCCCGCCGCCGCGATCCGCGGAGTGGCCTGCCGGTTTGTGTGCCGGTGGCACCACCCAACTCGATTGTCGGCAATATCAGCACCAGCCCGGGGATTGCGGACCGCGTACCTCGGCGCCGCTAATCGAAAGCCTTGGATAATGAGCACGGGCGGCCTCATTTGGCCGCCCGTGCTTTGTTTTGGCCGCAAGATTCGGCTTTTTTGACAACCGGAGCCGCTACATGTTGCTTTGCCCAGTGAGGCTTGCCACACTGAGTCTCAAGCCAATTCTGATTTGGGAGCGCCCATTTGGACCTGTCCACGTTGCCCGTGCATGACGCCGAGCCTCCGCTGGAACTGCTGCTGGAATTTCCTGACAATCGTTTGCTGATCGAGCTTTGCGGTGAGTTCGACCGCAATCTTGCGCAGATCGAACATCTGATGTCGGTGCAGATATTGCGCCGGGGCAATCAGCTGGCGGTCTTGGGTGAGGCGCGGGTGGAAGCGGCGGAGGTGCTGCAAAAGCTTTATGAGCGTGTGGAGGCCGGGCGCAGCCTGGAACCGGGTGATATCGACGCGGCGGTTCGGCTGGGCAACTCGGCCGAGGGCACCGGCGCGCGTGATGGCGATCAGATCGAGATGTTCAAGGGCGGGCATATCGAGATCGGCACGCGCAAGAAGACGGTGGAGCCGCGGACCCAGGCCCAGCAGGCTTACGTCCAAGCGCTGTTTGAGCATGAATTGTCCTTCGGGATTGGCCCGGCCGGGACCGGCAAGACCTATCTGGCCGTGGCCGTGGCCGTGAACCAGATGATCAACGGTCATGTGGATAAGATCATCTTGAGCCGACCTGCGGTCGAAGCGGGGGAGCGGTTGGGGTTCCTGCCCGGCGATATGAAGGACAAGGTCGATCCTTATATGCAGCCGCTTTATGACGCGCTGAACGATTTCCTGCCGGGCAAGCAATTGGCCAAGCTGATCGAGGAAAAACAGATCGAGATCGCGCCACTGGCCTTCATGCGCGGGCGGACCTTATCGAACGCTTATGTGGTGTTGGACGAGGCGCAGAACGCCACGTCCATGCAGATGAAGATGTTCCTGACCCGGCTTGGTCAGGGCAGCCGGATGGTCATCACCGGAGACCGCTCGCAAGTTGATTTGCCGCGGGGCGTGACCAGCGGATTGATCGATGCGGAGCGGATCTTGGGCGATATCGGCGGGATCAGCTTCAACTATTTCACCGCCAAGGATGTCGTGCGGCACCCGATGGTGGCCAAGATCATCGAAGCCTATGACGCGGATGACCCGGCGCGGTGATCCGGTGGGAGTGCCAAAGAGGCCAGGGGTTGCGCCGCGCTGGCGCGCGTCGCTCCGGGGGGGGCTCTGCCCCCCGCCTTCGGCTCCCCCCGGCGTATTTTTGGA
>JANQNZ010000181.1 GCA_028279315.1 Rhodophyticola sp.
ACCAAGGCCGAAGGGATGAAACTGAACCTGCGTAACCTCTGGGGGCGCTTGCCGCTGACCCGTGCGGATGTGCAGACGCTTCACGGGATGCTCCGGCAAATGGTGCGGTGGGCCGACCGGCGGGCGCCAGACACGGAAACCCGCGAGGAGGATGCTCAATGACCGTCGATCTCTTTTGTGATGCGGTAGCTCTCTCCGAGGACATGGCCGACGGCTCGCTCTCCGCGGTTGATCTGATGCGCGCGACGCTCGATCGGATTGAGGTCGTAAACCCGCAGATCAACGCCATCGTGTCTTTGCGCGACCGAGAGGTGTTGATGGGCGAAGCGCGACTGGCAGATCAGATGTCGCGCAAAGGCTGGCTGCACGGGATGCCGATTGCGGTGAAGGATTTGGTGGCCGTGAAAGGTGTGCGGTCGACCTGGGGCTCGCCGCTTCTGGCCGATTTTGTACCTGAGGCCGACGATGGGCTCGTCACACGTCTGCGTGACGCAGGCGCCATCATCATCGGCAAGAGCAATGTGCCGGAATGGGGCCTCGGCTCGCATTCCTACAACCCCGTCTTTGGTGTCACGCGGAACCCCTATGACCAAAGCCGAAGCGCGGGCGGCTCCACCGGGGGCGGGGCGGCGGCCCTGGCTGCAGGGCTGATGCCGGTTGCCGATGGCTCCGACATGATGGGCAGCCTGCGCAGTCCGGCGGCCTGGAACAATGTCTATGGGATGCGCCCCACGGCGGGGCTGGTCCCGGGGGAACCGGGCGACAGCGTCTTTCAGCATCGTCTGTCTACGCGCGGGCCCATAGGGCGGTCGATTGCCGATGTGTCCGCGTTGTTAGGGACGTTGAGCGGCGGCGCTTTCACCCCGAGTGGTGCTGTGCCGAAACAGCCCCGGATCGGCTGGCTTGGCGATTGGGGCGGCGCGGTGCCGATGGAGGTGGGGGTGATCGACCTGGCCGAGGATGCGCTTCGGGTGATGGAGGGGCTCGGATGGGTGGTTGAGCCTGTCGCACGGCCCGCCAATCTCGACCGGCTGATGGAGAGTTGGACATCTCTCAGGTCCTTCTCCGTTGCTATGGAACTCGGCGGGTATTGGCGGGATCCCGAAACCCGGGCGCAGTTGAAGCCGGAAGCGGCCTGGGAGGTTGAAGAGGGGCTCAAGCTCACCGTCGATCAGGTGGAACGGGCCGCGGCGATCCGATTGGAGTGGCTGGCGACCTTTGATGCTCTCGCCGCGCAATTCGACGCGCTGGTTCTGCCCGCAACCCAAGCCTGGCCCTTCCCGGTCGAGTGGGCTTGGCCGAAAGACATCGCGGGTGTGCGGATGGAAACCTATCATGGCTGGATGGCCGCGATGGTCCCTGCAAGCCTGGCCGGTGCCCCGGTTTTAGCGATGCCCGCAGGGTTTGGACCAGACGGTTTGCCGGGTGGCGTCCAGTTGATCGGGCCGCGCGGTGGCGATGCCGGGATCCTAGCCTTGGGGGAGGTTTACCATCAGGAAACGCGCTGGCCCGAAAGGCGCCGTCCGCCGTTCTGACGATTGGGTGACGCCTGGTGCCGAGTGTCGAGCAAGGCCGGATTTGACCGGGATGAGTTGCTGGACCCGGAACGGGGAAGGAGGCCGTAGGGCGGGACTTGTCCCGCCAATAGTCCTGCCGGTGGGCGGTTTGAGCGCGGCGGGACAAGTCCCGCCCTACCAGTGGTGAAACCGGTTGGGCTCAACAGCCGGATCGCCAGCCCCCGGCCTGTCGATGCCCGGCTTCCCGTTGCGAAGGAAGGCCCATTTCCTGGTTCAACCGCTCGCCGTCATGATCTAGTCTCTCCCCCAAGGGAGGACGACCAAAGATGAGTGATGTGAGCCCGCCGACAGCGGCCTCCAAAGTGCCCGAGATCAACGAGATGCAACTCGGCGATCTGGCTTACGCCTTGCGCATGGGGCTCAAGGACTTCCTGGCGGCGCCATTCATGGGGCTCTTCTTTGCCAATGTCTATGTGATGGGCGGCTGGCTTATCTACCTGTTCCTCGTGGTGAATGAGCAGATTTGGTATGCGATCCCAATCACCGTTGGCTTCCCGCTTCTGGGCCCGTTTCTAGCCGTCGGGCTTTATGAGGTCTCACGCCGGTTAGAGGCGGGCGAAAGCTGGCGGCGGAACGACATCTTCGGGGTGATCTGGCGCCAGAAAGACCGGCAATTGCCGTCTATCTCCTGGGTCATCATCGTCTATTTCCTGTTCTGGGGCTTTTTCGCCCATATGCTCTTTGCGCTCTTTCTGGGGCCAACAGCCTTCACCAATGTCACCTCGTCCTACGCCTATCTTTTGCAGCCGGAGGGCCTGACGATGCTGCTGGCAGGGACGGCGTTTGGCGCGGTCTTTGCCTTGGTCCTGTTCTGCCTGACGGTTGTGGCGCTGCCGCTGCTGCTCGACAAGGAACTGGATTTCGTGACCGCGATGCTGACAAGCTTCGCCGTGGTGCGAAAGAACCCGCGGGTGATGATCCTCTGGGGGGTCTTGATTGCCGCGCTGACCTTTGCGGGGATGGCGCTCTTCCTCTTCGGGCTTTATCTGGTTCTGCCGGTGCTCGGTCACGCAAGTTGGCACATCTATCGCCGCGCGCTGACGTCACTCGACTAAGGCACTTTGCGTTTTAGCCGAAGCACACGTATCGCTTTTCGCGTTCGACCGAGGGGAGAGGCAGCGAAGAAGCGATGCAGGTCAAACGCAAAGTGCTCTAGTCTGGCTTTCGAATGAAGAGGAAGGCCAGAACTGCCCCAAAGGCCGTCAACGCCGCGGTGATCCACGCGAGTGTGACAAAAGCTGCGTTCATCGCTGAAGCATGGCCCTCGGTATCCGAGAAGGCGCCGAAACTGTCGAGGCCACCGGCGCCGGAATAAGCCGCCGCCGCCAGCGACCCCATAACCGCAACCGCCACAAGCCCCGCAACCCGGCTGACCGCGTTGTTGATGCCGGAGGCCGTGCCGGAGCGCTCTTCCGGCACCGCACCCATGATCGCGGTCGAGAGCGGCGCGACAAGAAGCGCCATGCCAAGCCCCATCAGCGCCGTCGCGGGCAGGGTGAAGTAGAAGAAGTTCTGCGCAGGCGTGGTCAGCGCAAGAAGCGCAAAGGACACCGCCACCAACAGCCCCCCAACCCCGATCAACGGGCCAGGCCCGTAATCATCCGCCCAAGACCCGGCCTTGGCTGACAGGAGTGGGATGAAGACCGACAGCGGCGCGAAGGCGGCGGAGGCATAAAGCTCTGACAGGCCCCACCCGGCAATCAGCGTCATCGGCAGGAAGAAGAGCACCGTGGAAAGCGCGAAATAGATCAGCAGTGTCGCGGCATTGGCGGCAGCGAAACTGGCATCGCGGAAGAGGTCCAAGGGGACCATGGGGTAGGGGCAGCGCGCCTCCCACGCCAGGAAGAGCAGGAACAGGACCGTGCCGACAAAGACCACAGGCCAATTCGCGGTGCTGCCTTCTGAGGCGCCGGTCAACCCGTAGGCCAGTGCGCCAAGGGCGCCCGTGATCAGGATGGCGCCGATCAGGTCAAGCGGATGGTCGGGCCGGGCGGGATCAGCGGCGACCTTGGTCAGGATCATCCAAAGCGCGATGCCGCCAAGGGGCAGGTTGATCGCGAAGAGGAGGCGCCAGGTCTCGGGCCCACCGATGCTGAGCGCCAGGCCACCCAAAATCGGCCCAAGCGCCGTGGTCAGCGCCGAGGCCGCGGCCCAAATGCCGATGGCGCGTCCGCGTTCCTCGGCGGGGTAGGCGCGGGCGATGAGCGCCAGGCTGCCCGGCACCATGATGGCCGCGCCGATACCCTTCAGTATGCGCGCCGCGATCAGCGTCTCCGCCGTTGGGGCTGCCGCACTGGCGAGAGACGCCACGATGAAAACCGCGATGCCGCTTGCAAAGGTTCGCGCAAGTCCAAACCGATCACCAAGCGCGCCGCCAAGCAGGATCAGCGCCGAGAGCGGGAGGAGATAGCCATTGTTGATCCATTGCGCCTGAACCAGGCTCGCCCCTAACCCGTCGCGCATGGCGGGCAAGGCGATGGCAACCAGCGTGCCGTCGATGAAGCCAAGGGCGGAGGCCAGGATCGCCGCCAGAAGGATGAATTTCCGGGCCTCAGGCGCACAAAAGCCGGGCAGGGCGCCCGGCTTTCCTGATGTCGGTGGCGCGGCGGGTGGGTCAGACAGGTCCGCCGCCAAAGAGGGGTTACGCCTTGCCTTCGGCGGCTGCCGCTTGCGGTTTTGCGGCCGCAGGTGCCGGGGCCGGGGCGGGTTTGGCCGCTGCCGGTTTCGGGGTGGCGCCGCTGCCATTGGCCAGCGGATCCTCTTGGCGCTGCACCGAGCCCTCGAAATGGGCGCCGGATTCGATGGCGATGGTCTTGTGGATGATGTCGCCTTCGACCCGCGCGGTGGAGGTCAGGCGCACTTTCAGCCCACGGACCCGGCCCACGACGCGGCCCGTGACCACGACGTCATCGGCCACCACCTCACCTTCGATCGTGGCGCTTTCGCCAACGGTCAGAAGATGGGCGCGGATGTCACCCTGCACATTGCCCTCGACCTGGATATCGCCCGAGGTGCGCAGATTGCCAACCACCGTTAGATCGGCGCTCAACACCGATGCGGGGGGTTTCGCTTTGGATGTGGAGCCACTGCCAAGTTGCATTGGCGGGCGCTCTGCCGAAGCGGAAGCGGAGGTGCCGCCAGCAGCCTCATCGGTCTGCTTCGGGCCCGGCTCATTGATCTTGGATTTAGAAAACATCTCGTCCTGCTGTGATGAAGTTCATCGGATTGATTGGGGTGCCGTTCTGGCGCACTTCATAGTGAAGATGGACGCCTGTTACCCGGCCTGTTCTTCCCATATCACCGATCCGATCCCCGCGCGAGACCCTTTGACCCTCACTCACGCGAATGCGCGAAAGATGCGCATAGCGGGTTTCAATGCCAAAGGGATGCTGGATCGTCACCATTAAGCCATAGCCGCTTTGCCGCCCGGCAAAACTCACCACCCCGTCACCCGTTGCATAAAGCGGGGTGCCCGAGGGGCCAGCGAAATCAACACCGGCATGAAGCCGCCGACCGCCATTGATCGGGTCGCGGCGATACCCGAAGCCAGAGGTGAAGCGGACTGAGTTTTGCACCGGCATCGCAAAAGGCAGCTGTTCAGCGGCCATCCGGTGCAGGTTCACTTGGTCAAGCCCTTCCAGCACCTCATTGGCGCGGAGCGACATCGGGTCGGGGTCTTCGCCACGGCTCGACATGGTGATCGGCATCAAGGGGCCGCCCTGGCCGGAATAGCCCCGGCGCACCTGTTCGATGATCTGGTCGGTTGGCATCCCGGCAGAGCGGAACATGTTGTCGAGCGGCTCCAACGACATCGCAACCGCCTCTTCGATCTGGGTGAAGATGCGTTCGCTGCGCTCGGCGGCCAGTTCCGCCTGGTATTCCAAGCGCTCAACCTCATCCTCGGCCATCTCGGCATAGATATTGGCCTCATCCCGCTGGCTGGCTGTGTCCTGCAAAGCATCGGCCAGGAAGGCGAGGGTCTGTTCCATATCCCGCTGGCGGCCTGCGGCGGTCTGGATCGTGCCGGTCTCGGCCTCGATCTCGGCCAGCAGTTGATCGGCTTGGGCGCGCGCCTCATCCCGCTCCCCGATGGTCCGGCGCAGCGTGGCCTGGATCACGTCAACAGCGGTCTCCAGCTCTTTCCGGCGCTCTTCGGAGGCCAGAAGATGGGATTGCATGTCGGACACTTGGTCCATCGCGACGGTGAACCGATCCTGTGCCTGGCGCGCCTCGGCAACGCGGGCGTCCCGCTCATCCGAGATGGTGTTGAGCCGGGTCTGATAGGCAATCTGAGCGCGTTGCGCCTGATCCCGCGCACTGCCCGCGCTGATCGAGTCGATCAGGAAAATCGAGGTGACAATAACGGTCCAGCCCACAAAAAGGGCAGAGCCCGCGATCATCGTGGCCTGGGTCAAAGGCCGCAGCCGCACAAACCGCATGCCTTGATCGGATTTCAGAAACAGCCGTTGTTCCGGCAGATGCTTTTCAAGCGCCGCGTTCAGCCGGTCAAAGCCCCTCGGTCTCACGTGTCTGTGCCCCATTTTGTTCCGCCTTATGGCCGCCCATCCCCAAACGGCCGCCCTTAGGCTCCGCCTGGGGATAAGCGATGACGTTTTTCCCCTCAATCTTTTATAGATAAATGTGGCCAAAAGACGCCATTTGGGGCCGGTTTGAGCAAAAATCCGCCGAAAAATCAGGGGCTCAGCCGGGGGTTAGCCGGATTTGGCCACGTTTTTCTCCGCCAGAGGCCAGTAGAAATCGGGCGGCAACCCGGCTTCAGCGCGTTTTTCTTCGTTGAACGGGGGCTTTAGGGCCCCGTGGAAATAGCGCTGGACCAGGCTGTGGAAGGCGTCTTTCGGGTCCAGGTCTTCGCGGCCACAGAGGAAGTGGAACCATTTGGCGCCATAGGCGACGTGGTGGACTTCTTCTACATAAATCACCTCCATCGCCGCGACGGCCTCTGGCGCTCCTGGCGCGTCGCCCGCGCGCCGGAAGATGTCGATCATGCCCGGCGTGACGTCGAGGCCGCGGGCCTCCAGAACCATCGGCACCACCGCAAGCCGCCCCATCAGGTCATCGGCCGTATCCTCGGCCGCGCGCCACATGCCCGCATGGGCGGGAAGCGCGCCATAGAAGCTCTCCATCACCTCAAGGCAATCGGCGATCAGGTTGAAATGTTTCGATTCCTCGTCCGCCGCCCGTACCCAATCGTCATAGAAGCCCATCGGCATCGGCGTGTCGGTGAACCGCGCAATGATATCCCAATGGAGATCAACGGCGTTCAACTCGATATGGGCAACCGCGTGCAAGATCGCCATCCGGCCCGCGGGGCTGCCGGGCCGTCGGCGGGGCACGTCGCGGGGGTCAAGCAGCGCTGGCTTTTCGGGCCGCGCTGGACGATCCGGTGGTTGTGCGGAGCCAAGAGGGATTGCCGCGGTCCGTCCCTCCCGCGCGCTTTGCCAAGCGGCGGCGCATCTGCGCGAGAGCGCGGTCTTCTGCCTGGCATCGGCGGTGGTCAAAACCGCCATCGCCATCTCAGCCAGGGTCGGCGGTAGGCTCACAGAGCCCGCACCGCCTCAAGCACCGCGTCCGCATGGCCCGGCACTTTCACCTTACGCCAGATCTCAGCAATCGTGCCATCGCCTTTGATCAGGAAGGTCGCCCGCTCTATCCCCATGTATTTTTTGCCATACATGCTTTTCTCAACCCAGGTGCCATAGCGTTCACACACATCGCCGTTCTCGTCCGAGACAAGCGGAATGCCGAGATCATGCTTGGCGACGAATTTGTCATGTTTCGCCACGCTGTCTTTCGACACGCCGATGATGGTTGCTCCCGCGGCCTCAAACTCCGCCGCCAGGCCGGTAAACGCGATGGCCTCTTTCGTGCAGCCTGAGGTGTCGTCGCGCGGATAGAAGTAGAGCACCACGGCTTTTGGACGCAGGGCGGAGAGCGTGATCTCACCCCCACCATCGCGCGGGAGTGTGAAATCAGGGGCTGGGGCGCCGGTTTCTAACATCTTGGCCTCATTCAATTGTGACGGGTGATTACGTTCGCTTCGGTTTGCAAGCTAGGCGAATTCCAGCGAAGATAAAGCGCGAGTTACCCAGAAGATCGACACGCGCCCAAATAGGCAGGCGGAGATGACCGAAACCGAGGCCGTGGCATCGGAAAAACCCAAGCGGCGGCGGCGCCGTGCGCTGATTTGGACGGGGGCCGGTGTGGCGGTGCTGCTCTTGGTCCCGGTCATCGCGGTTGCCGTGGTTTTCTGGATGGCCATAGACACGATGGTGCGCCTGCCCGAGGCCGTGCAATCCCGGATCGAAGCCCGGCTGGACGAGGCGATGATCGCCAATCGGATTGAGGTGGCCGATATGGGCGTCGCGCTTCGCGACGGGGGTGTCACACCGCAGATCGTCTTAAGCGATGTGGAGATGTGGGAGGGGGATGAAATTCGCGCCGCCTTCCCTGAGGTCTCCGTCCTTCTGAACGGTCGCGCACTTCTTCGTGGAGAGATGCGGCCCTATTCTGTGCGTCTGACGGGCGCGGGTGTGCGGCTTAGTCGCGATGCGGACGGCCAGTTTGATCTCGCCCTCGCGGCCGATGACGCGACAGCGGCGGATCGTGGTTTGGAAGAAACGCTGGCCCGGATCGACGCGATGTTCGCCAATCCGGTCTTCGAACTTCTGCAGGAGATCAGCGGGACGGAATTGGAGGTCATTCTCGACGACCAGATGACCGGCGACCAGGTCCATGCCTATGGGGCCTCAATGCAGCTCGAACGCAAAGGCCGGGCGCTTACATTCACCATCGGTGGTCAGGTTGATGGGACACGCGCGGCGGAGTTCTCGATGGCCGTCACCCGGAACGCCGATCTGGAACGGACCGATATGCGGATGCAGTTCCAGGATTTTGCGGCTCGCGATGTGGCGACGGCGGCGCCCGCTTTGGCCTGGCTCGATCTAATGCGCGCGCCGATCTCTGGCGCGCTCACCACGCGGCTCTCTGATGATGGAGCCATCGGTGATCTCTCGGCGGTCCTGGAGATCGGGGCGGGGCAGATCAGCTTGGGTGAGGGCGTCGCCTCCCTGCCGTTTGAGGAATTGAGCGCCCATTTCGACTATGACGCCGAAACCGCGCTTTTGTCCTTTGCCGAACTGACCGTCGATGCCCCGGCGTTGAGTTTCTCGGGCGATGGCCACGCCACCCTCGACCCCGATGCAACAAGTTATGTCGGCCAATTCAGCTTCTCATCAATCACCGCTGACCCCGTGGGCATGTTCGATGCCCCGATCAGCTTCGAAGGCGGCGCGGTCGATATGCGCCTGTCGCTTGCGCCGCAGGTGCGGCTGGAGTTGGGTCAGGTGGTGCTCTTCGATGGGCCGCTGCATCTGCGCGGCGCAGGTGAGTTCGCGGCTACGCTGGATGGGTTGCTCAGCCGGTTCGATGTGACAATCCCTGAGATCGCCGCTCGCGATGTCCTTCCCTATTGGCCAAGTGAGGCGATCCCCAACACCCGCACTTGGCTCGACCGGAACCTGACCGCCGGGCAGTTGCGCGATGTGCATTTCGCGCTTCGTCGGGCGCCGGGGGAGGCGCCGCTGCAGAACCTCCGGCTCGATTTCACCGAGACGACGTTACAGGCCCTGCGCCATATGCCGCCGATTGAAGGCGGTGCGGGGTATCTGTCGATCATGGGATCGCGATTTGTGATGGCGCTGAATGAGGGGCAGGTCACGCCGGAGGCGGGCGATCCGGTGGACCTAGCGGGCTCGGTGATGATCATCGAGGATCTTCGGATCCGCGGGCCGGACAGCCAGTTTGATCTTCACGTGGCGGGGGCGGTGCCCGATGTCATGCGGCTGTTGCGCCTGCCGCCGATTAATCTGATGGCCGAAAGCGCGCGCGACCCGGTGACGCTTGCCACGGGTGAGGCGCGGCTGCGGGGGGCATTGTCGCTCCCGCTCCGCAGGCAGGTGCCGTTCGAGGAGATCAGTTTCGATGTGACAGGGCATATCGACGATGTGCGTTCAGAGACGCTGGTGCCGGGGCGCGAGGTGCGGGCTGAGCGCTTGCAACTGGCCGTTGACACAAGCCAGGCGGTGATCAGCGGACGGGCGTCGCTGGATGGCGTGCCTGCAACGGCCCGTTGGAGCCGCGCCCTTGGCCCCGATGTCCCGGATCTGAGCCTTTTGGAAGGGACCACCGCGCTCTCCTCAGACAGCCTCGCCGCTTTTGGGGTGGCGCTTCCGGGCGGTCTTCTTTCGGGGAGCGCCAGTGCCGATTTCCAGATGGAGATTGGGGGCGAGGGCGCGCCTGAGCTTTCCATCACCTCTGACCTCTCCGGGCTTGGCCTCACAATTGATGCGCTTGGCTGGCGCAAACCCGCAAGCCAGGTGGGCGCGATGTCGGCCAGGGTCCAGTTGGGCGAGACACCGAGCCTGCCGGAGCTGCGCCTGAACGCGTCTGGTCTGGACCTTGACGGCGCGGTCAGCTTGCGGGAGGGCGGTGGCTTTGGGCGATTGTCGGCGAACCGGCTTCAGGTTGGATCCTGGCTGGATGTCCAAGGGGCGCTTGTGGGTCGGGGTGCAGGCCGCGCGCCCGAGATTGAGGTCTCGGGCGGAGTTGTTGACCTCCGGAACTTGCCAAGCGGTGGCAATGCCGGGGGCGGTGGGGACGCAGGGCCGTTGAATATCCGTTTGGATCGCGTCCAGGTCACGGAGGGTATCGCGCTGACGGAGTTGCGCGCGGAACTGACGACACCCGGTGGGCTTTCCGGGCAATTCCGGGGGAATGTGAACGGCGGGCCGCCGGTGGCGGGGACGCTGGTCACCACGGCCCAAGGGGCAGCGGTGCGCCTGCGGGCCGATGATGGCGGCGCGGTGCTGCGCGCGGCGGGGCTTTACGAAAACGCCTATGGCGGTGAGATGCAGCTGTTGCTGCAACCGACGGAAGGGGCCGGGAATTACAGCGGGCAACTGACGATCATGAGCCCCCGGCTTCGGAATGCGCCTGCCATGGCGGAGCTTCTGAATGTGATTTCAGTTGTTGGACTTCTGGAGCAATTGGGCGGTGATGGCATCAACTTGGGCGAGGTCGAGGCGCGGTTTCGTCTGACGCCCCGGGCCGTGGTGATCGATCAAGGCACAGCCGTGGGCCCCTCCATGGGCATTTCTATGGACGGGCTTTATGACATCGCCAATCGGCGCTTCGACATGCAAGGGGTGGTCTCGCCGCTTTATCTGGTGAACGGGGTCATCGGGGCGCTTTTTGCACCGCGGCGGGAGGGGCTTTTTGGCTTCTCCTACCGCCTGACCGGGACACCCGAAAACACCAATGTGTCGGTCAATCCACTCTCGATCCTGACCCCCGGCATCTTCCGGGAGATCTTCCGCCGTCCGCCACCGGAGCTGAGCCAGTGAAACTCTCCGATTTTGATTTCGACCTGCCGGAGCACCTGATTGCGACCCGGCCCACAAAGCCGCGATCCTCGGCAAGGCTGCTCTTGGCCGAGGGAGACCGCACCCACGACAAACATGTCTATGACCTGCCCGATATTCTCAATCCCGGGGACCGGCTGATCCTGAACGACACCAAGGTGATCCCGGCACGTTTGGCGGGGGTGCGCGCGCGCGAGACAGAGACGGGCGTTGTGGAAGCCAAGGTTGAAGTCACGCTTCTTGAGCCGCAGGCGGATGGCTCATGGAGCGCGCTGGCCAAACCCTTGCGAAAGCTCGGGCTTGGCGAAACCGTCCGGTTCTCTGACGACCTGTCCGCCGAGGTCACCGGCCTCGCGGAGGGGCTGCATCTGCGTTTCAACCTAACGGGCACCGATTTCGACGCGGCCCTGAACGCGGCCGGGGCGATGCCTCTGCCACCCTATATCGCCGGAAAACGCGCGGCGGATGCGCAAGACAAAGAGGATTACCAGACCATTTGGGCGCGCCATGTGGGCGCTGTCGCCGCGCCCACGGCCTCGCTGCATTTCGATGACGCGCTCCTCAGCGCTCTTGAGGCC
>JANQNZ010000185.1 GCA_028279315.1 Rhodophyticola sp.
GCGTTGCAGGGCCGCGCCGAAGGTCGCCAGCGGAACGCCGCGGTTAACGGAATACATGATCGGCGGCGCATAGGTGATCGAGATATCTGCGATGCCGCCCACCAGTTCCTGGACGCTGTTGGTGCCGGGCCCGCCCGGCAGAAGCGTGACGTCGAGGCCGTTTTCGGCGAAGTAGCCGTTGCTTAATGCGATGTATTCGCCCGCAAACTCTGCACCGGGCAGCCAGGCAAGCTGAACGCTTATTTCTTCGTTTTCAGCGATGGCTACGGTGGCTGTCAGGGCGATGGCGGCGGCGACGGCCGTGACGTTGATGAAGGTGGGTCTGTGGAGCATGTTCTGGTCCCCGCTGCAGTTGATCTAAGCCTACTGGCTTCGATACCCCAAGGGGGAATTCGCCCAGCCATACCAATCCGTGCGAGGCCCATAGGATTTGGTTATATGGGCCAAAGCAGCACAGAAACCACCCCTGATCCGGGTTACGACCAGTCTTTCATCGTCGCGCCCAGTTCTTCGGCCATGATCCGCATGAGGCCGCGATAGACCGGCATCCGATCCAACCCCTCGCGATGGATGATCCCAAGATCAAACTCATGCACGTGGTCGGGGAGCCTCACAATTCCCAACCCGTCGCCAATCGGATTTTCCGCCAGCATCCGCGTCTCATAGATCAAGAACCGTCCGGAGCGCACCAGTTCGACACAGGCATAGATCGAGCTGGTCTCAAGCATGAATTTCGGCGGCTCCGCGCCGCGGGATTTCAGGTAGCGGGTCAAAACCGCGATGACCTCCTGCGCCGGAACGAAGGCGACAAAGGGATATGTCGCGATCCTCTTTGGATCGATATCCGTCCCACCTGCGATCAGCGGATGATCCTGCGCGGCAAGGACAACCATCTCACTCCGCGCCAGCTTACGCACAACAAAGCCCGGCGGCGTTGTCCGGTGGGTTGTCACACCCGCAAAAATGTCGATCCGCCCGATCCGAAGCCATTCCGCAAGGTCATCGGCAGCCCCGGTCAAAACCTGAAGTCGATGCTGTGGAAATGTGTCGTGAAACCTTTGCGCCATATGCGGCAGGATGGTGGAGGACCAGATCGGCCCCACCCCGATCCGGATGGTTGAGGCCTGCTCGGACAGCACGTTCCTGACGTCTTGCAGCGCGTGCTGATATTCCAGCCCGATAACCTGCGCCCGTTCGTGGAAGATACGCCCCGCCTTTGTCAACGTCGTGCCCTTGGAGTGACGTTCGAAAAGCGGTGTGCCCAGAAGCTCTTCCAGTTTGCGGATATTCTTCGAGAGCGCCGGCTGCGAGATCCGAAGCCGTGTCGCGGCTTTCGAAATCCCGCCCTCCTCGGCCGCAACCACGAACTGCCGGAGCAGCGTCAAATTCGGAACCTCAAAGCGCATGGGGCACGACCATAACCAAATGGAATGTCATCTGTATAGGTAATTATTGGTCTGCCTGGATGGATTGCAAATAACTGCTTCTAAGCCATTCGGATGGATCATGAACGACCACTACCCTTCCCGTGCACCTGACCATTTCGCCTCGCGTTTGAAGGGGCAGCCCCTCCCATGAAGCCGTTTCCGGGGAAGATTGGCCGCACCGTCGACGACTCCACCCCCTGGTGGCCCGAGAAGCGCTCTGAAAGCGCGATGCCGCCCAATATCGTCACCATCGTGTTTGACGATACCGGCTGGTCAGATTTCGGCTGCTTCGGCTCGGAAATCCAAACGCCTCATATCGATGCGCTGGCCGCGCGCGGGTTAAGCTATTCCAACTTTCACGTCACACCCATGTGTTCGCCGACCCGGGCTTCGATGCTGACCGGGCGAAACCACCACAATGTCGGCATGGGCTGCCTCGCCGACAGCGACACCGGTTTTCCCAACGGGCGCGGTCGGGTTCCCGCCGATATCCCGATGCTGCAAGAGCTTCTGCGGGATCGCGGCTATGGCACCTATATGGTTGGGAAATGGCATCTGACACCGGCCCAAGAGGTGACCCCCGCCGGACCTTTTGAGAACTGGCCGGCAAATCGTGGGTTTGACCGGTATTACGGGTTTCTCGGCGGCTGCACCGACCATTACACGCCCGAACTTTTCCAGGACAATCACGGCGTCGATCCGCCGGAGGGTCAGGATTATCACCTAAGTGAGGATTTGGCGGATCGCGCAATCCTTTATCTGCGCGACCATACGGCTTTCCGAAAGACCGAGCCGTTCTTCCTCAATTTCTGCTTCGGCGCGACCCACGCGCCGATCCAGGTCAGCCGACGCTATATCGATCCTTATGTCCCCGTTTTCGAAAAGGGATGGGACCAGACCCGCGTGGATCGGCTGGCCCAACAGAAGGCGCTTGGCCTTGTGCCAGATCATACCGAGTTGGCCGAACGCAATCCCGAGGTGCCAGCCTGGGATACATTGGATGCGGATGCCAAGCGGCTTTACACCCGCCTTCAGGCCGCCTTTGCCGGGTTTCTGCAACATTCTGACGAACAGATCGGGCGCGTGGTGGCAGAGTTGAAGTGCCTCGATCTCTTCGACAACACAATCATCTTGATCTTCTCGGACAACGGCGCCAGCCGCGAGGGTGATGACCATGGCGCCGTCGATGTGAACGCGCCTTATTCCGGTGCGCCTGAAACCGTGGTCGAGATGATGGGCCGGATCGAAGAGATCGGGGGGCCAAACGGCCCGGCCCACTATCCGCAAGGCTGGGCCATGGCGGGCAACACCCCATTTCGGCGCTACAAGCAGTTTGTGGAACTTGGCGGCGTCCGCTCTCCGCTGGTGATCAGCTGGCCAGTGGGGATCAAAGGCTCTGGCGGGGTGCGCGATCAGTTTCTGCATGTCATCGACGTGGCCCCGACATTGATGGATCTTTCAGGGCACACCCACGCGGGCCGGTTCGATGGCGCCAGCATGCGTGCCACACTCAACAACCGCAAAGCGCCCGCACCCCGCGCGACCCAGTATTGGGAGATGTTCGGGCGCCGCGCGATCTATTGCGATGGATGGAAGGCGGTTTCCGAGCACGAGAAAGGCGATGACTACGCCGCCGACCGCTGGCACCTTTACGACACCCGCAGTGATTTCTCCGAGTGCCACGATCTGGCCGCATCCGAGCCCGAGAAACTCAAGGAGTTGCAGGATCTCTGGTGGGCGGAGGCTGAGGCCAATGCCGTGATGCCACTTGATGACCGTACGCTGGTCGACATCATCGTCTTCCGGCAACCCAACGGGTTGATGTCGGAACGCGAAATCACGCTTTACGCCGGCCAGGGCCATGTCCCGCAGCCAAGCATGGTCACAGCGAGCGAGCGGTCCATGGAACTCACCGCCCATTTTGTCGGGGGGTGGGGCGGTGAAGAGGGTGTGCTGGTCTCCAGCGGTGACGATCTCGGCGGCTACACGTTCTATATCAGGGGCGGGCAGCTGGTCTTTGAACATGTCCGGTTGGGCCAACGCCTCCGTGTGGCGGGCGAATTGCCGGATCGCACGGCCCGATGCTCGGTTACCCTGCATGTGTCAGAGGCCAAATCTGCGCGGGTGCGTCTTTTTGCGGACCGTCAGTCCATCGGCATGGGCGATATCCCGGCGACATCCAGCCATCTGTCCTTCTGGGGGCTTGATGTCGGGCGCGATGTCGGGCGCGCCGTCTCGGCGGATTATGAGGGGCCGTTCGCGTTCCCGGTGGATCGCCTCGATCGCGTGGTGCTTCAGTTCTTCGAGGACGTGACGGCTGAAACAATCGCCGCGATGGCCGAGGCGACGGAGTGACGGCCCGGCCCCAATATGGCACCGAACCTCGGGCGCGCGGGTGGCTCCGCTGATGCTCGCCAAGGAGGTCATTCGCAAGAAACGTGACGGCGGCGAGATGACTCGCGCCGAGATCGATTTTCTGATCCGTGGCATCACCGACGGTTCGATGACCGAGGGTCAGGTCGCCGCGATGGCGATGGCTGTCTTCTTCCGCGGTCTGTCGCGTCACGAGCGGGTCGGTCTGACCTTAGCCATGCGCGACAGCGGTGCCGTTATGGACTGGCCTGATGCCGACCGTCCTATCGTTGACAAACACTCAACCGGCGGGATCGGGGATAATGTGACCCTGGTGCTGGCCCCGGCTTTGGCGGCCTGTGGCGTAGGGGTGCCGACAATTGCCGGGCGGGGGCTGGGGCATACGGGCGGAACGCTCGACAAACTCGAAGCGATTCCGGGTTTCGATCCCTTTCCCGCGCCCGAGAGATTTCGCACGCTCATTTCCAAGCATGGATGCGCGATGATCGGTCAGACCGATCAGATCGCGCCAGCCGACCGCCGCCTTTATGCGATCCGAGACATCACCGCGACGGTCGAGACGCTGGACCTGATCACGGCTTCAATCTTGAGCAAGAAACTGGCCGAAGGGCTTGATGCTCTGGTGCTGGACGTGAAATGCGGCAGCGGCGCGTTTATGCAAGCCCAGGAAGACGCGATCCGGTTGGCCGAAGCTCTTGTAGAGGTTGCCACGGGCGCGGGCTGCCCGGCTGTCGCCCACATCACGGATATGAACCAACCCTTGGCATCGGCCGTGGGCAACGCGGTCGAAATCCGGAACGCCATCGACGTCCTCAGGGGGGATCACGCAGATCCGCGGCTCCTGACAGTCACGCGGCGTTTGGGGGGTGAGTTGCTCCAGATGACCGGCCTTGCACCGACCCTTGCAGAGGGTGAGGCGATGATTGCGGAAAGCCTCAACTCCGGCAGAGCGGCGGAGAGTTTCGCCCAGGTCGTCGCGGCCCAGGGCGGCCCGGCCGATCTGGTTGATCGCCCCGCCACCCACCTGCAAAGGGCAGAGGTCACGTTGCCTGTCCTCGCTGAGACGCATGGACGGATCATTGCCTGTGATGTCCGCGCCATCGGTTTGGCCGTGATCGACCTTGGTGGCGGTCGACATGTGACCGCGGACAGGATCGATCATTCGGTCGGCTTCACAGGTCTTGCCGAGATCGGGGCCGAAATCGCGCCGCCAACGCCCATCGGTGTCGTCCATGCGCGCAACGTCGAAGAGGCTGAACGCGGCGCGGCGGCCCTGCGTGCAGCCTACACATTTGGCACGGGCGACCCGCGGAAGGGTGCGTTGATCGGCCCCCGCATCGACGCCGAGTCGATACGCACAGAAAGCTGTGTCCAATGACCCGCGCACTGCTTCTTGTTCTCGATTCCGTCGGGATCGGCGGGGCCCCTGACGCTGCCGCATTCGGCGATGTCGGCGCCTGCACTGTCGGGCATATCGCACGGAAATGCCGCGCGGGTCTGGCGGACCGCGCCGCTCTGCGCCAAGGCCCGCTTAGGGTGCCCAACCTTTCCGCCATGGGGCTCGGTTCCGCCTTGCATCTCGCCTCGGGTGATGATTTCGGGCTTGGTCCCTGCCGGTCGGGTGCCTGGGGCGCAGCGGCCGAAGAGAGCACGGGCAAGGATACAACATCGGGCCACTGGGAGTTGACCGGCGCCCCCGTGACCGAGCCCTGGACAACCTTTCCCAATGAGGTCCCGGCCTTTCCTGATTGGCTGACGGAAGGGCTGATCGCAGAAGGTGGGTTGACCGGCATTCTCGGCAATTGCCGCGCCTCGGGGACCGAGATCATGAAAGATCTGGGCGAGGCGCATCTGCAATCCGGTCAGCCGATCGTCTATACCTCCGCCGATAGCGTCGTACAGATCGCCGCCCATGAGGGCGCTTTCGGCCTGAACCGGCTTTATGCCCTTTGTGAGATCACCCGCAAACTGGTCGACCCGATCAATGTGGGCCGGGTTATCGCCCGACCATTCGAGGGCCAGCCGGGCGCATTCCAGAGAACCGGGAACCGCAAGGACTATTCGGTGCCGCCGAAATCCGAGACTTTGCTTGACCGGCTCACGGCGGCGGGGCGGCCTGTAATGACCCTGGGCAAAATCGGCGACATCTTTGCCCATCGCGCAACGGGTGATGAGCGC